>NZ_JBWKJZ010000033.1:0-100675 GCF_056431945.1 Streptomyces sp. NPDC045778 | reverse complement strand
GCGTGGCCTGCGTGACGGCCGGTCTCCTCGATCATGTGGGTCAGCGCCCAGCGGGCGGACGGTGCGGGCTTCTTCGGCCGGGACCGCGGGAGCGGGGGGGGGGGGGGGGGGGACCCCCCCCCCCCCCCCCCCCCCCCCCCCCCCCCCCCCCACCACCTCAGGCACGTGCTTTGCGGTACAGGACCGAGCCCGCCAGCAGCATGCCCGCGCCCATCGGCAGGGCGATGCCCGCCGACATGGGGCTGCCGGTCTGGGCGAGCTGGTCCTTACCCTCGGGCGGGGTCAGGACCTGGGCGTCCGGCAGGTCAGGGGTGCCCGCGGGGTGCGGGGTGCCGGGCTGAGCGGGAGCCTCCGCACCGGGCTGACCTGGCTTTTCAGGCTGTCCGGGCTGTCCGGGGTGGTTCGGCTTTCCGGGGTGGCCGGGCCGATCGGGCGTTCCCGGCTCTCCGGGGTGGCCGGGCTTACCGGGGTGCCCCGGCTTACCAGGCTGGCCAGCCTCACCCGGCTGGCCCGGCTTCCCTGGATGCCCCGGCTTCCCCGGCCCCCCGGGCTCCCCCGGCTTCCCGGGCGTGCCGGGCTGCGTGGGGTTACCGGGCTGCGTGGGGTTGCCAGGCTGCGTCGGGTTACCGGGCTGCGTCGGGTTACCGGGCTTCCCCGGACCGCCGCCCTCGTCGTTCGCGCAGTCATTGCCGGTGACGGCGTTGCCCGCGCCGCCGATGGTGACGCTGTTGCCGCAGACGTTCACCGGGGCGTGCACCGGCGCCTGCACGCTGTTGCCGGAGCCGATGCCGGCCGAGTCGTGCGTACCGCCGTGGGCGGACGAGCCGCCCGCCGAGGGCCGGTCCCCGTAGCCGTCACCGTAGCCGCCCCCGTGTCCTGGTGAGCCGGACGAATTCGTACAGCTGTTGCCGATCGCGGGATTCAGCGCCCCCACCACATTCACGGTGTTTCCGCACGCGTTCACCGGAGCGTGCAAGGGCGCCTGTACGGAATTGCCCGAAAGCACCCCGGGGGAGTTCGAACTGCCGCCATTCGCATTCGAGTCGGCGTGGGCGTAGCCGCTGGTGACCGCGAGTACGCCACCGGCGGCCGCCGCGGTGATCAGCCCCTTGCGCGTGACCTGTCGCATTGCTTTCCCTGCCTTAGCTTGCAGAAATGCGCACGGGCCTCGTTGCGTCGTGCGCTCAATGCCCGCGGCCCCGGAGTGCATGGCGCGCACTCCGGGGCCGATGGACTCAGACCCTCATTGGGGTGACGCCCCTCAAGGGGCGAGGCACAGCAACGTCACTTGTTGACGCAGTAGTTGCCGAAGGCAGGGTTGAGCACGCCGATCACCGAGATGGTGTTGCCGCAGGCGTTCACCGGCACGTGCACGGGGATCTGCACGACGTTGCCGGAGGCGACGCCCGGGGAGTGCACAGCGGCGCCCTGCGCGCCGGCGTCGGCAGCGGCGACGCCCGCGCCGGCGAGCACCAGGCCACCAGTCGCAACCGCGGCGGCGACAACCTTCTTGATCATTGTTCCTCCTAGTTGGCAATGCGGCCCCAGCCGCGGACCGCACCACCTGTAACGAGGAGGCCATAGGACGGCTACGAGCGCCGGACTGCTTTCACTCTTTTCAGTCCAATACGCACGCGCAGCCGATTGTTGGAGTTTCGTTTCGGCTTATTGACTGCATTATCGGTACGGTGTCGGCGCCGGTCACGAAGCGTCGATGAACCGGTCGAGCACGCGCACGCCGAACTTCAGGCCGTCCACCGGCACCCGCTCGTCCACGCCGTGGAACATGCCCGCGAAGTCCAGCTCCGGCGGCAGCTTGAGCGGCGCGAAGCCGAAGCCGCGGATGCCGAGGTCGTCGAAGGACTTGGCGTCCGTACCGGCCGAGAGCATGTACGGGACGGCGCGGGCGATGGGGTCCTCGGCCTGGAGTGCCGACTGCATGGCGTCCACGAGCGCGCCGTCGAAGGTGGTCTCCAGGGCCTTGTCCGCGTGGACGTCCTCGCGCCTGACGTTCGGCCCCAGGATCCGGTCGAGGTCGGCGAGGAACTCCTCCTCGTACCCCGGCAGGAACCGCCCGTCGACGTGCGCGGTGGCCTGCCCCGGGATCACGTTGACCTTGTATCCGGCACCCAGCTGCGTCGGGTTCGCGGTGTTCTGGAGCGAGGCGCCGATGAGCTTGGCGATGCCGCCGAGCTTGGCGAGGGTCTCGTCCATGTTCTCCGGGTCGAGTTCGGTGCCGAGGGCGTCGCCCAGCTCGTCGAGGAAGTGCCGCAGTGTCTTGGTGACGCGGATCGGGAACTTGTGCCGGCCGAGCCGCCCGACGGCCTCCGAAAGCTCCGTGATCGCGTTGTCCTTGTGGATCATCGAGCCGTGGCCGGCGGTGCCGTCCACGGTCAGCTTCATCCAGTGCATGCCCTTCTGGGCCGTCTCCACGAGATACAGCCGCAGATTCTCGTTGACGGTGAAGGAGAAGCCGCCGACCTCGCTGATCGCCTCGGTCACGCCCTCGAAGAGGTCCGGGTGGTTGTCCACCAGGTACCGCGCCCCGTACGTCCCGCCCGCCTCCTCGTCGGCGAGGAAGGCGAGCACGATGTCCCGCGGCGGCTTGCGGCCGCTGCGCAGCCGGTCGCGTACGACCGCGAGGGTCATCGCGTCCATGTCCTTCATGTCGACGGCGCCGCGGCCCCACAGGCAGCCGTCGGCGATCTCCCCGGAGAAGGGGTGGTGCGTCCAGTCCTGGGCGTTGGCGGGCACGACGTCGGTGTGGCCGTGGATGAGCAGCGCGGGCCGCGACGGGTCCTCGCCCTCGATGCGGGCCACCGTGGAGGCGCGCCCCGGGTGCGACTCGAAGATCCGCGGCTCAAGACCCACCTCCGCGAGCTTCTCCGCGACGTACTCGGCGGCCTTGCGCTCCCCCGGCCCCGAGTGGTCGCCGTAGTTGCTGGTGTCCATGCGGATCAGGTCCCGGCAGAGGTCGACGACCTCGTCCTGACCGGACACGGCCCCCGCCCCGTTCACCCTGCCGCCCGTGGTCGGCTCGCTCACGCTGTTCCTCCCGCTGTCGCACTCTCGGTCCCTTCCATCCTCCCGCGCCGACCGCCGCGACCCAAGGGCGGGCGCCTGCCGTCATACGCCGTTCACGCTCATGACCTGCGTGATCAGGGACCTCCGAATGTTTGCTATGGTTTTCCACGTCGCCGCGGGAAACCGCGACAGACCACCGGTCCGGGTGGCGGAATGGCAGACGCGCTAGCTTGAGGTGCTAGTGCCCTTTATCGGGCGTGGGGGTTCAAGTCCCCCCTCGGACACCAGCTGAGACCCCTGTTCACCAGGGGTTTTCTGCTTTTCTGGGGTGTGGCGTGACCAACCGCGTGACCACGCCCTCCGGCTGGTCCAAGTACATCGGAGAGTCGGAAGCGGCTGCCGTTCCTGCTGGGCTCCGTGCCGATGCTGGACGATGACCGCGTGAGCCTGCCGAAGGTAGACGGCTCCGGACCGGCCACGCTTACGTGTGGGCCTCCGCGTGCTCCGAGACGATCACGGACGGGATCTTGACGGCGGCGTTCACGCTCGTACGTCGGTCCGTCCCGAACTCCGTACGGATCAACAAGGGGAGCCGACGCCTCAAAGGTGGAACGGCAGCCGATACCGGCCCCCCCCCAGAGCGTGAGCAGAACCGCGCCACGGTCGTGCAGATGAACGCCTACCGCCCGCCCCCCAAGCAGGCCCCGGAGCCCGCGCCCGAACCCAAGCGCCCGGAACCGCTCGCCGCCAACCCCTACCGAGCACTCCTCTGATGGGCCGGGGCTCATTCGTTGCTCCGGCTCTACTCGGCCCGTTCCACCAGGGCCATCGATGTTCACAGGCGCCGGAACCGATCGTGCTGGGTCCGGCCGGTGTGGCTCATGCACTCCACATCCACGGCCGCACCATCCGACGAAGGCGCGGCCTCCCAATCGCACGTCAGGCACTTCGCCTCGAACGTCACCACTGTGTCCGGGCGCTGTGTGATCCGGTGCTTCGTGTACCGCAGGATTGAGCGGGTCATCGTGGCGTGCTCCCCCTCGTAAGGTGTCCGGTCATCGGGCAGGGAAGGTCCGGCATGGTGCGATTCGGGGAGCACGTCACCAGGGCCAGGGACAGGAACGAGGGCCGTTCGAGGTAGTAGCCGTGGGACACATCCCCGCCCCGACCGAGCTGTTGGGTGGTGAAGCGCAGCGGGTCCGCGCCGGGCCGCTTGCTGTCTCCCAGCACCCACACGTCGGGGCCGATCTCTGGCTCCACCAACGGGCAGTCTGCACAGGTCGGTTCCAGGCATGGACGTGCCTTCCTGTGAGCCAATGACAGGAAGGCAGGCTCAGAACTGGTACCGCTCCATCTTCGACACGAGCACAACCCCAGGGGCAAGAGCCGTCGCCGACTCCCGAAGCAACTCGCGCAGGGCCGACCGGGAGTTGCCTGTCATGGCGTCGGTCAGGTTGTCGGCCAGTAGAGCGGCCTCGGACGGGAGCAGAACCATTTCCGTGTCTGCCATATGGCGACCGTTCTTCGTCAGCCACGCAGGAATGCGAACGTACCCATCAACATCTCGGTACGCCGGACGGCTCGGGATCGGGCCCACCCGCCAACGCTGCGGGACCTTCTGGCTCTGGTTCTTCGGTTCGGTCGGCATGGGTCCATCTTCGGCCCGCCGACGCGGAACCTCTAGCGTTATTAGCGTTGTCGGGTAAAGATCCCAGACCATTCGTTCAGGAGTTCTCGACACTCGTCTCCGAACGCCGCGTACGACTCGTACCTGTCAAAGTACTCGCGGTACGCGTTCACGTCGCGATGGTCCCGCAGGAGCAATGCACCGGTGCCGGTCTCCACGGTGGCTAGTCGCCGGTCGTATACCGTGAAAGTGTTCAGCGGCATCTCTGTAATGTGGCCTGTCAAGGGGATGACTCCAAGCCGGACACCTGGAATCCGAGAGACCGAAGCAAGTCGGTCGAGCTGCATGGCCATGGCGAGAGGTGGCAGCAAGGGCCAGCGAACGGCTTGTTCCGTCAGCAGGAACGTGAATGACTTTGACGAATCGTAGAGGACGCTCTGGCGTTCCAGTTTCTTCGCAATGGTCTTGGACTGGTCTCCGGGAGTGTCCGCGATGCTGGCACGCACATACTCCGGCGTAGCGAGTAGCCCTGTGATCGCCGAGAGCAGGAAGAATCGGAACTCCGTTGTGACCGCTTCGATCCTGGCTAGCTCGTTCTGCTTCTTGTCCAGACCCCGACGCCGCGAAGACCAATGATCCTGCCACTCCGTATTCGCGGTGCGAACCAGTTCGAAGATCTGTGAGGCTGCCGGATCATCGGTCCCGAGCGCTTCAAGGATCAGCTCTACGTCGATCATGGCGGGAGTGAGTTTCCCGCTCTCCATGTTGCTGACCTTGGTTTGCGACATGTTGCAGCGGCGAGCGAGCCAGGTCTGAGTCCTCCCGGCTCGCTTCCGCAGGCTTCGCAGTGCTTCCGCCAGGTCCGACCTGGACTGACCTAGCCGTTCAGGCTCAAAGCTCAAGGCCCTTCACGAACTCCTCGAAGGGTACGGACTCAGCTACCGCGATTCGCTGGTATTCGATGAAGGGGGCCACGTCACCCTCGAATACCTCGCGGTTGATCTGCTTCCCGTCAGGCTCGTAGTTCATAAGCACGACTTCCGACCGGTCGAACATCCAGAAGTCCTGAACCCCTTCAAGGGGGTTGGTTCTGTCGGTCACGTCGAGGATGCGGATCTGCTCTCCGGCCAAGAGGTGCGGCCGGTAGTACTGGGAGAACTCGAACCGCAGATACTCAGACAGAGGTCGAGTAACGATGTGGACGCGCCCTTGAACGCGTCCCTCCGTGACCTGCCTGCGGAGCCGGTCTGTGTACTCGTTGTGGACCGTTGCCGGGTCGATGCGCACGCCGTCGCGGAACGCCTGAAGCTCCTCCGCTTCCTGCGCCATGAGGTACTGCGGCAGGGTCTCAAGACGCCAGGCTTCCCGCTGGAAACCCTCGAAGCGTGCGGCCCACTCTTCACCAGCCAAGAGCACGGACAGCCTCCCTCAGAACGGCCTCGGGGATCTCGACAAGCCCTTCCCCCTCCGAGGGTTGGAATGCCTTGGACACGTCGCCCTGGACGACGATGGAGCCGGACGCGGTGCGGTAGACGTTCGGACAGTCGTCCTTGCCGCATGGTCCCCCGTTGCCGTTACCGGTGAGTCGGGTCAGTTCCTCACGAGCCATGGTGAACCCTCTGTCCCCGCCCCCCGTGGGGCGGCTCCACGACCGTACGGAGGGCGTGCCGTCGCCGTCCATGCGATCACGCCAATATTTGCGTTGTCGCATAAAACTGTGGTGCTCGCTCCCGCCGGATGCGGCCTCGGGTATGGCGTGGGCAGGCTGGTCACGTAACCAACACATGAGGGCCATTCCTCGTGTCCGGGTGTGGGCTCACGGTCCGGGGGTGCGCCAAGGTGCCTCGTAGGGTTTGCGTCGGGGGCTGGCTGGAATGCGGCTGCCGTCGGAGGCTGTCGCGGATGAGACTTGCGGCCATGCCGAACGGAGCCCAGTCCCTCATCAGCGGCCTTGTGGAGGCCGGAGTCCAGGTGTGCTTCGCCAATCCCGGTACGTCCGAGCTGCACATCGTGACCGCGCTCGACGACGTGCCCCGGATGCGGCCGGTCCTGTGTCTCTTCGAAGGCGTCGCGACGGGTGCCGCCGACGGGTACGGCCGCATGACCGGCCGGCCCGCGAGCACGCTGTTGCACCTCGGCCCCGGCCTCGCGGGCGGCCTTGCGAACCTGCACAACGCGCGGCGGGCCGGTACGCCCGTCGTGAACGTCGTCGGCGACCACGCGCTGCGGCACAAGCGTCTGGACGCGCCCCTGGAGTCGGACATCACCGCGCTCGCCCGCACGGTGTCCGCGTGGACGCGACGGGCGTACGACGCCACGGATCTCGCGGGCGACGCCGCCGACGCGGTGGCGGCCGCGGCCGGGCCGCCCGGTGCCGTCGCCACGCTCGTCGTGCCCGCCGACGTGGCCTGGGCGGACGCGGAGAAGCCCGCCGCGCCGCGGCGCCGGGCCGCCGCCCCGCACGGGTTCGTGTCCGAGCGCGGCCTCGAGGAGGCCGTCACGGTCCTGCGCTCCGGTGAACCCGCCGCACTGCTGCTCGGCGGCGCCGCCACCCACGGGGCGGGGCTGCGGGCCGCCGCGCGGGTCGCGGGGGCCACGGGGGCGCGGCTGCTGTGCGAGACGTTTCCCGCGCGCCTGGAGCGGGGCGCCGGGCTTCCGCCCGTCGAGCGCCTCGGCTACCGCGCCGCCGACGCGGCGGCGCAGCTGTCCGGGGTACGCCATCTCGTGCTCGCCGGGGCGGCGGTGCCGGTGCCGTTCTTCGCGTACCCGGGGCAGAGCGCGGTCGTCGTACCCGACGGGTGCGAGGTCCGGGAGCTGGGCGGTGCGGGACAGGACGTGGCCGTGGCCCTGCGGGAGCTGGCCGCGGCCGTGGGCGGCGGCACGGCCGCTGCGGCGGCGCAGGAGCGGGGGCGGCCCCGGGTGCCCGGCGGGGACCTCACCGCGGAGAGCGCGGCCGCGGTGGTGGGGGCGCTGCTGCCGCAAGGGGCCGTCGTCGTGGACGAGTCCAACACGTCCGGGCTCTGGCTGCCCGGCGCCACGGCCGGGGCGCCGCCGCACGACTGGCTGACGCTCACCGGCGGGGCGCTCGGGCAGGGGCTTCCGCTCGCCGTGGGCGCGGCCGTGGCACGACCCGAGCGGCCGGTCGTCGCGCTCGTCGCCGACGGGGCGGCGATGTACACGCTGCCCGCGCTGTGGACGCAGGCGCGGGAGGGGCTCGACGTGACGACCGTGGTCTTCAGCAACCGCGCGTACGCGGTCCTCGGGCTGGAGCAGGCGATGATGGGCGCCCCCGTGGGGGCCGCGGCGCGGGAACTCTTCGATCTCGGGCGGCCCGATCTCGACTTCGTCTCGCTGGCCCGCGGGATGGGGGTCGCCGCGGGCCGGGCCACGACCGTGGAGGGGTTCGCCTCGCTCCTTGAGCGGGGGTTGGCGGAGCCGGGGCCGTTCCTGGTGGAGTGCGTGGTGCCGCCCATCGCGTAGGGCCTGCCCGGGGGCCTCAGCGCGTCGGGTGGGGCGGCACCTGGCGCCAGGGGGCGAAGGCCGTGGCGGTGCGCGGGAGGAGCGCGGCGAGTTCGGGGCAGTGGCGGAGGATGACGGACTTCATGCCGCCCTTCTGGACCCAGTCGATGCCGAGCGGGGTGTAGATCTCGGGGCGGAAGTCGACGGTCAGGAAGCGGTCGCTCTGCAACCGCCTGGTCGCCATGAGGATGAAGACGCGGAACGCCGTGTCGCTGAAGCCGAATCCGTGGGGCGGGTTCTCCGCGAACAGGCCGATCACGGTGTCGATCTCGTCGACCGAGGAGTAGACGTCCTTCAGGCGGGCCAGCGTCTCCGGGTTCTCGGTCAGGTCCTCGAAGCGGCGTACGCGCGGCTTGTGCAGGCCCGCGAGGAAGTCGTTGTAGCGCGGCACGCCCCGGCGTCGCGTACGGACGAGGTCGACGACGGACAGGTCGATGATCTCGCCCTCGCGCTCGAAGGCCTGGAGGGCGCGGGGGAAGTTGTGGAGCGTGATGGCGCCGGGGTGGGCGATGCCGAGGGAGTAGAGGGTGTTGGCGAGGCCCGTCTTGCGGAGGGCGCTCTCGGCGGCGACGCCGTTGATGTCGAGGAAGCCGACGGTTTCGATGCGCTGCCCGAAGTGGTGCTCGCGCAGCTCGAAGTCGTCGGGGATCAGCGGGTGCATGCGGTAGACGGTGACGAAGTCCTCGGTGAGGGAGTACGGCGTTCCGTGGTGGTCGGGCAGCGTGCCCGGGATGCCGGTGAGGGCGTGGGCGTCGAAGAGCCACAGGCCGAGCTTGGTGAGCCAGCTGTCCGGCGGGCCGTCCCAGTTGGTGTGCAGGCCGATGTCGAGGGCCTCGGTGGCGAGGATCGCGGGCGTCCACTCCACGGTGTGGATCTTGGCGATGAGGGCGGAGACGACGAGCCGGGCCGTGTGGTAGACGGACTCCTCGCTCATGGAGGGGTAGGCCTGCCGCAAGCCGTCGCAGACGGCGTTGTGCTCGCGCGCGAAGAGGGTGTGCATGACGCTGAGGCCGAGCCACCAGCTGTCGGTGAAGCCGCTGAGCGGGACGCCGTCGCGGCCGAGCGGGAGATGCCCTTGCTCCAGGCGCAGCTTGGCGCCGCCGTCGGGGGCCCGCAGGGAGCGCGCGGTCGTCTCGTCCTCGCCGTACACCTCGGAGCCGTCCCACCAGTGGGACGCGGTGTTGCCGAAGAGGATCGGCGGGCGGCCCTCGGGCACGGGCAGGCCCTCGTTCTCGGCGAAGCGCATCACGGTCTCGGCGGGGCCGCCGGGTGTGTTGCGCCAGGACATCCCGTCGGGCAGCGGCACCTCGACGGTCTTGGTGCCCGCGGGGTGGCGGCGGTGGTTGACCCAGTCGTGCACCTGGAACTGGATCCAGGCGGCGGCCAGGACGTTGAGCGAGGTCGCGGGCAGGAAGGTCTCGCGGTACAGGAGTTGCCGGCTGACGGTGACGGGGTTCGGCGTGTCGAAGAGGTCGGGGCGGTAGTCGGGGGTGAGGTTGCGCCCGAAGGCCGCGCCGACGGAGCCCATGGCGGGCGCCGACAGGTCGTTGTACGTGCCGTCGTAACTGCGTGCGGTACGCAGCCGCTCGTCGGGCGGACGCGGTACGGGCACGGCCCTGGGCGGCGCCTCGTACGTGTCGGTGTCGACGAGGTTGAAGCGGCGCAGCGCCTTGCGCAGGAAGACGAGGTTCAGCAGGCTCGCCCGCGTCGGCAGGCGGTGCCAGGGCACGAACCGGTTGAGGAGCCGGAAGGCGGCGCCCGCGGGGGCCGAGAGGAGCCGGTTGCGCAGCGGCTCCTCGGCGCGGAAGCGCAGGCCCCCGCGGTGGGCGGCGCTCGCTTCGTAGGCGGCCTTGCGGGCCCGGTTGAGGTTGCCGAGCGGCCGGAAGGCGTCGGTGGTGTACCAGGGGTTGAAGGCCAGGTCCTCCACGCGGCCCGCGGTGGCGCGGGCCTCGGCGGTGTCGAGGTCCTGGCTCGGGAGGGTGAGCCGGGCGATGGGCAGGGCGGGCGCGACGGCCTCGCGCCAGTCGGTGGCGCCGTCCTCGATGGGGGTGCGGCTCTCGTCGACGTACCGCTGGACGCACAGGTCGAAGGAGATGTCGGCGGTGGCGAGGCGGTGTTCGAGGTCGCGGCGCAGGTGGTTGGGGTCGCGCCGGTCGGAGCGCGGGCCCGGCGCGGCGCCGCCCGCCGGGCGCAGCAGGTAGCGGACGGGCCCCGCGTCGCCCCACAGGATCGCGCCGCGGCTCCAGTACGTCTCGCCCGCGAGGCTGGTGACGACGTGCCGGGTGGCGGCCCGCAGGGTGCGCCGCATGCGGGTGGCGGTGGCCGGGCCGACGGCGAGCGGGAGCTTGACGAAGAGGGCGAAGGCGGTCCGGAGCGGGGTGCGGGCGCCGGCCATCGCCGTGGCGAAGGCGACGAACTCGCGGGCGTCCCTGGCGTGCGACACGGGCCAGTTGGTGGCGAGCAGGTCGTGGCTCTCGTCGGCGGAGACGGCCACGCGCAAGGCGATGCCGCGCAGGTCGGGGGCGCCGTCGGCCTGCCGGACGCCGCTCGCGTTGGAGAGCCGTACGGTCACCGGGTAGTCGGCGCCGGGCTCGGCGAAGCCGTGGCGCAGCGCCTCGGGCAGGTCGTCGTGGAAGCGCAGGCGCGCGTTCTCCACGCCGAGCACGGCTTTGGCGTGCTGGGTGCGGGCGGGCGAACCGGCGCCCGCGGCGCGCTGGTTGGCGGCCTGGATTTTCACCAGCTCGCGGGCGAGCCGCTCGAAGAGGCGGCGCTCCGCTGCGGGGCCGCCGTCCAGATAGCGCTCGTACGGTGTCGCTTGGGCCATGGGGCGCTTCCCTTCGCACGAGGTCGCGGACACGGCGGGAGGCGTCGACGCTACTGGCGGTGCCGGACGGCTCGCAGCGCGCGATCCCGCCATGTGCGGGGGCCGCGCACGGGGTCGAACTGGCGGCCGGGCGGCGGCGTTCGGCCCCGTCAGCGGCGTGCGGCTGCCGCGTCGCCGGGGCGGCGCGCGTCCCTCGCGGGCCTCGGTTCCCACGCACCCCACCGTGCCGGGTGCGGCGGTGGCCGGGTCCCGACGGGGGCGGGTCCCGCGCGGGGTCAGTCGATGAAGTCGCCGTCCACGTAGACCCAGGCGCCGTCGACCCGCTCGAACCGGCTGCGCTCGTGCAGGGCGCCCGGGCGGCCGCCGTCGCGGTAGGCCGCGCGGAAGGTGACGGTGCCGGCGCTGTGGAAGGCGGTCCCTTCGGTGGTGCCCTCGATCTCCAGGCCGGTCCAGCGCAGGGCCGGGTCGAAGTCGATGCCCGGCGGGCGGGTGCGGGGGTGCCAGGTGCGCAGCAGATACGCCTCGTCGCACACGGCGAAGGCGCTGTAACGGGAGCGCATCAGCTCCTCCGGAGTGGCCGCGGCGGCCTCACCGCGGTGCAGCCGCCCGCAGCACGTGTCGTACGGCAGGGCGGCACCGCAGGGGCAGGTCTGGAGGCGAGGGGCGCGGGGGGCGCGGGGCGCGCGTGGGGACATGGGGGTCATTCTGCCGGGTGGGGGCGGGGCGCCGGGGCGCAGGGCGCGGGGCCGAGGGGCGAGGGGTGCGGGCCGAGGGGGGCCAGGCGTGAGGGGTGCTACGGGGCCAGGATGTCCAGTTCCTGGAGGGCGCCCTCGGCGATCTCCCGGGTCAGGGCCTCGGCCCGGGCCCCGTCCCCCTCCCGCACCGCCTCCGCGAGACGCACGTGCAGCGTCACGGCGGCCGGGTCGGGGTCCTCGAACATCACGTCGTGGTGCGTACGGCCGGTCAGGACCTCGGCGACGACATCGCCGAGGCGCGCGAACATCTCGTTGCCCGAGGCGTTCAGGACGGTGCGGTGGAAGGCGATGTCGTGCACCAGGTACGCCTCCAGCTGCTGGCCGCGCGAGGTGGCGACCATGCCGAGGGCGTACTCGGTCAGGGCCGCGCACTGCTCGGCCGTGGCGTGGCGCGCGGCGAGGCCCGCGGCGACCGGCTCGACCGCCGAGCGCAGGACGGTCAGGGAGCGCAGCTGGCGCGGGCGGTCGGCGCCGGCCAGGCGCCAGCGGATGACCTGCGGGTCGTAGACGTTCCACTCCTCGGCGGGCCGCACGGTGACCCCGACCCGGCGCCGGGACGCGACCAGGTGCATGGACTCCAGGACCCGCACCGCCTCACGCATGACGGAGCGGGAGACCTCGAAGCGCTGCGCCAGTTCGTCCGTGCGCAGGACACTGCCGGGCGGGTACTCGCCCCCGGTGATGCTGGGCCCGAGGCTGTCCAGTACGCGGGCGTGCAGCCCCGGGGCCTGTGCGGTCATGGGGTCAGCGTACGAGGAGAGGACCACGGCTAAAAAGTCAGACTTTTCTGTCACAGTCTCTTGAATTTGTCTGACCTAATGAGTTTCAGTGGCGTGAACAGAGCGGGCCCGTGTCCGAAACACCCGCCCCTCCCGGCTCTCCGTACGCGGACCGGGCGGCGGGCCCGACCGATGTCGACGAAGACAGCGAGGCAGCAGCGATGAGCACCCCCCACGTCGTCGTAGTGATGGGCGTCGCAGGAACGGGCAAGACCACGGTCGGCCCCCTGCTCGCCGCCCGGCTCGGCGTTCCCTACGCCGAGGGCGACGACTTCCACCCCCGGGCGAACATCGCCAAGATGTCGTCCGGGACCCCCCTGACCGACGACGACCGGTGGCCCTGGCTCGACGCCATCGGCGCCTGGGCGCACGGCCGCGCCGGGCACGGCGGCGTCGTCAGCTGCTCCGCCCTCAAGCGCGGCTACCGCGACCGGCTGCGGTCCGCCGCGCCCGGGCTCGTCTTCGTCCACCTCACCGGTGACCGGGCCCTCATCGAGGACCGGATGAGCCACCGCGAGGGTCACTTCATGCCGACCGCCCTCCTCGACTCCCAGTTCGCGACCCTTCAGCCGCTCGGCGCGGACGAGGCGGGCGTGGCCGTGGACGTCACGGGCACCCCGGAGGACATCGCGGAGCGGGCCGCGGAGGCCCTGGCCGCCCGGTAACGGCCCTCCGCTCCCCCACCCCTCCGGCCCCCTCACCCCTTCTCTCGTACGTACGTCCGCACGCCGGCGTACGCCCCAACCGCACAAGGAACCACCGTGACCAGTCTCAGCGTCGAGATGCTGGCAGCGGACCCCGTCGAACCGATCACCTCGGCGGGCCATGCCCAGCTCGGCATCGCCGTTCTCGCGGGCATCGCCGTCATCGTCCTGCTCATCACGAAGTTCAAGGTCCACGCCTTCCTGGCGCTGACCATCGGCTCGCTGGCCCTGGGCGCCTTCGCCGGGGCCCCGCTCGACAAGGCCATCGGCAGCTTCACCACCGGGCTCGGCAACACCGTGGCGGGCGTGGGCGTGCTCATCGCGCTCGGCGCGATCCTCGGCAAGCTGCTCGCGGACTCCGGCGGCGCCGACCAGATCGTCGACACGATCCTGGCCAAGGCCGGGGGTTCCGGCGGCCGGGCGATGCCGTGGGCCATGGTCCTCATCGCCTCGGTGATCGGGCTTCCGCTCTTCTTCGAGGTCGGCATCGTCCTGCTGATCCCGGTCGTCCTGATGGTCGCCAAGCGCGGCAACTACTCCCTGATGCGCATCGGCATTCCCGCGCTCGCCGGGCTCTCCGTCATGCACGGCCTCATCCCGCCGCACCCCGGTCCGCTCGTCGCGATCGACGCGGTCAAGGCCAACCTGGGCGTCACGCTCGCGCTCGGCGTGCTCGTCGCGATCCCCACGGTGATCGTGGCCGGGCCGCTGTTCTCGAAGGTCGCCGCGCGGTGGGTGGACGTCGCGCCGCCCGAGAAGATGATCCCGCAGCGGGCCACCGACGAGCTGGACAGGCGGCCGGGCTTCGGCGCGACCGTCGCCACGGTGCTCCTGCCCGTCGTCCTCATGCTCGCCAAGGCGCTCGTCGACATCGTCGTGGACGACCCCGCGGCCACCGTGCAGCGCGTCCTCGACGTCGTCGGGTCGCCGCTGATCGCCCTGCTCGCGGCGGTGCTCGTGGGCATGTTCACGCTGGGGCGGGCCGCGGGCTTCACCAAGGAGCGGCTCTCCACGACCGTGGAGAAGTCCCTCGCGCCCATCGCGGGCGTACTGATGATCGTCGGCGCCGGCGGCGGCTTCAAGCAGACGCTCATCGACGTCGGGGTGGGGCAGATGATCCTCGACTTCTCCGAGGACTGGTCGATCCCCGCGCTGCTGCTCGCCTGGCTGATCGCCGTCGCGATCCGGCTCGCGACGGGCTCGGCGACCGTGGCGACGATCTCGGCGGCGGGGCTCGTGGCGCCGCTGGCCGCGGACATGTCCACCTCGCACACGGCTCTGCTCGTCCTCGCGATCGGGGCGGGGTCGCTGTTCTTCAGCCATGTGAACGACGCCGGGTTCTGGCTGGTGAAGGAGTACTTCGGGCTCGACGTCGGGCAGACGATCAAGACCTGGTCGGTGATGGAGACCATCATCTCGGTGGTGGCGCTCGGCTTCGTGATGCTGCTGTCGCTCGTGCTGTAGCCGGGGCCCGCACGCACGCGCCCCTCCACCCCTGCCCGGGGGTGGAGGGGCGCGGCCTTCGGCGCGGGCCCCGGCTAGACGGCCGGAGGCGGTGTCGGCGCCGCCTTCCCGGTCGTCGCCGCCTTCTCCAGCTGGAAGGCCTCGTTGCCCAGGCCGATGCGGGCGTGCGCCTCGGGCCTGCGGGCACGCAGATACGCGCCGTGGGCCAGGCCGACCACCGCCGCCACCCCGATGACGCCGGGCAGGAGCCACGGCAGGGCCGAGCCGGGCCCCGCAGAGACGAGGATGTCGAAGTCCTTGACGGTGTAGCCCGCGATGATCAGCAGCGCCACGGCCGCGAGGCCGGAGGCGACGAGGCGCCACATCTGGGCGCGCGCGGCCCCGCGTCGGACGAAGAAGACGATGACCGCCACGGACGCGGTGGCCATGAGCAGCAGCACGCCGAGCGCGCCCACGTTGCCGCCCCAGGTGAACAGGCGCAGGACCGGCGCGGTGGGATCGCCCGCGGGCTTGTCGTCGGAGACGGCGAAGGCCACCACCACGACGGCGGCCACCACGGTCTGGAGGAGCGAGCCCGTGCCGGGCGCGCCGCTCGCGCTGCTGGTCCGGCCGAAGGCGGCCGGGAGCAGGCGCTCGCGGCCCATCGCGAACGCGTACCGCGCGACGACGTTGTGGAAGCTGAGAACCGCCGCGAACATGCCGGTCACGAAGAGGACGTGCAGGATGTCGGTGAAGGTGCCGCCGAGCCGGGACTCGGTGAGGCCGAAGAGCAGGCCCGCGCTCTGTTCGCGCGCGGCGGGCACGATGCCCGAAGGGCCCGCGGCGACCGTCAGCGCCCAGGAGCTGAGCGCGAAGAAGACGGCGACGAACCCGACGGCGAAGAACATCACGCGGGCCACGACGACCTGGGGCCTGCTGGTCTCCTCCGCGTACACGGGCGCCTGCTCGAAGCCGGTGAACGCGGCGATGCAGAAGCACAAGGAGGTGGCGACGCCCGCGCCGGAGAGCGTGTCGGGGTTGAAGGCGTGCAGCGACACGCCGTCGGCGCCGGGTTCGGCGAGGGCGGCGACGTCGAAGATGACGACGAGGGCGACCTCCACGAGCAGCAGCACGCCGAGCACGCGCGCGTTGAGGTCGATCTTCAGCCAGCCGAGCGCCGCGACCAGGGCCACGGTCACGAGCGCCGGTATCCACCAGGCGACGGTGACGTCCGCGTACTTGTCGAGGAGCCCTGACACCTCGAAGCCGAGCAGGCCGTACAGGCCCGCCTGGAGCGCGCTGTAGGCGACGAGCGCGACGGCGGACGCGCCCGCGCCCGCGGTGCCGCCGAGCCCGCGCGATATGTAGGCGTAGAAGGCCCCGGCGTTGTGGACGTGTCTGCTCATCTCCGCGTACCCGAAGCTGAACAGGGCGAGGACGACGCCGAGCGCGAGGAACAACAGGGGCTGGCCGACCACGCCCATCACGCCGTACGTGGTGGGCATGACGCCCGCGACCACCATCAGCGGGCCGGTGGCGGCGAGCACGGAGAGCAGCAGCCCGGCCGTGCCGAGGCGGCCCGCGCGCAGCGCGCGCTCCTGGCCCATGTAGGTGTTGATGCCCCCCTGGCCGGAAGCGGGCTTGCCGTGGGTCCCGGTCCCGGGGCCCACGGGGGTCCCCGCTCTGCCTGCACTCGCGTTCGAACTGCCCGTCGCCATGGCGCGGTGGTCCTTTCCGCTGTTCGTGGGTCGATCGGTCTGGTGTGGTGCCGGCCTGCGGGTCACGCGGTGCCGAGCGCGGCGGCGCGCGCGGCGGTGTAGGCCTCGTGCGGGTCCCGGTCGGGGTACGACCAGGGCGCCTCGGTCGCGTACCGGCCGATGCGGTGGAACAGTGCGGCCGCCTCGGCCGACCGGCCCTCGCAGAACGTGGCGTGGGCGAGGAAGTTGAGGTCGACGAAGGCACGCGGGTGGGCGGTGCCCGCGGGGGCTCCGCCCGGGGTCTCCCATTCGAGCCACCAGTCGAAGGAGGCCTTCATCACCTGCCGGGCGCGGCGGCTGGTCCAGTGCCCGGAGGCGACGGGGTCGTGGCTCTCGCTGCCCGCGGTGGCGAGCACCCGGTAGCGCTCGGCGTGCGCGACGACCGGGAGCACCGCGAGCGGCGAGTGGGCGGGCACCTGCTCGGCCGCCCAGGTCGCGAAGTCGTACACCTCGTGCAGCGGGTCCTGGCCTGCGCCGGGCCGCCGCTCGGCGAGTCGCGCGACCATCAGGTAGTGCGCGTGGTGGTGCTCGGGGTGGCGGTGCCTGATCTCGTCGAAGAGCCGTACGACGTCCTCCTCGTGGCCGAGCGAGCGCTCCAGGAGCAGCAGCGCGAGCCAGGGCGTCGGGTCGGCGGGGACGCGCGTCGCCGCCTCGCGGCAGGCGGTGCGGGCCTTCTCGGAGCGCTCCTTGCCGCGCAGCGCGCGGTGCACGGCGGCGTAGGCGAGCAGCACGGCGGCGTCGGCGCTCTCCGGTTCGGCGAGGCGCCAGTCGCGGATCCACGCGGTGGTGCTCGGCTCACGGGCGAGCACGTCGCAGCGGTGGCCGCGGCGGTCCCAGTCGTCGCCGGTGGCGGCGAGCAGCTCCCGCACCTCGCTCCAGCGGCCCTGCGCCAACGCGGCGCGCGCGGCGACGAGTTCGGCGTCGTCGAGGGCGGCGTCGAAGACGTGGCTCGCGCGTTTGCGGGAGCGACCGAGAGGTGGGGGTGGGGACACCGCGGGCGTCCTCCCAAGACGCGGTAGGCGGGCAGGCGATCACGCACAGCCAACCGGTAGGCGGCGCTCCACGTCAAGGCCCGGGCGCCCCAAGCATCTTGACACGTCTCCCACGCATCCTGCCGTACTCCTTCACGGCTTCCGGCGGTGCGTCGCTGCTCCCCAGGGGCGGCGGGCGTCCGTCACGGCGGCGCCGCCCCCGCCGCGTCAGCCGACGGCCTTTGCGGCCGCACGCCCCGCCGCGCGCCCCGAGAAGAGGCAGCCGCCGAGGAAGGTGCCCTCAAGGGAGCGGTAGCCGTGCACCCCGCCGCCGCCGAACCCCGCAGCCTCGCCCGCGGCGTACACACCCGGCAGCGGCTCGCCGCCCTCCCGCAGCACGCGCGAGGACAGGTCGGTCTCGATGCCGCCGAGCGTCTTGCGCGTGAGGATGTTCAGGCGTACGGCGATCAGCGGTCCGGCGCCGGGGTCGAGGAGGCGGTGCGGCGCGACGGAGCGGATCAGCCGGTCGCCGAGGAATTTGCGCGCGCCACGGACGGCCATGACCTGGAGGTCCTTGGTGAAGGGGTTGACGATCTCGCGGTCGCGGGCGGCGATCGTGCGGTGCAGTGCCGCCTCGTCGATGAGGGGTTCCTTGGTAAGCGCGTTCATGCCGCGCACCAGGGCGCCGAGGTCCTTCTCCACGACGAAGTCGGCGCCGTGGTCCATGAACGCCTTCACGGGACCGGGCACCTCCGCCCGCGCCCGGTCGATGACGCCGCGCACGGACTTGCCGGTCAGGTCCGGGTTCTGCTCGGAGCCCGACAAGGTGAACTCCTTGCCGATGACGCGCTGGTTGAGCACGAACCACGTGTAGTCGTAGCCGGTGTTCATGATGTGGCTGAGCGTGCCCAGGGTGTCGAAGCCGGGGAACAGCGGCACGGGCAGCCGGTCGCCGCGCGCGTCGAGCCACAGTGAGGACGGGCCGGGCAGGATGCGGATGCCGTGCCTGCTCCAGATGGGGTTCCAGTTCTCGATGCCCTCGGTGTAGTGCCACATGCGGTCGCGGTTGATCAGCCGCGCGCCCGCGCGTTCGGCGATGCCGAGCATCAGGCCGTCGACGTGCGCGGGCACCCCGGAGAGCATCCTCTCGGGCGGATTGCCGAGCCGCGCGGGCCAGTTGGCGCGGACGAGGTCGTGGTTGCCGCCGATGCCGCCGGAGGTGACGATCACCGCCTGGGCGCGGAACTCGAAGGTCCCGGCGACCTCGCGGCTGCTGGCCTTGCCGCGCTCGGCCCGCGACGGCTCCAGGACCTCGCCGCTCACGGTGTCGACCGCGCCCGCGCTGCCGCCGAGACCGGTGACCCGGTGCCGGAACCGCAGTTGCACGAGGCCGCGCTCGACGCCCTCCCGGACGCGGCGCACGAACGGGGCGAGGAGGCCGGGGCCCGTCCCCCAGGTGATGTGGAAGCGGGGCACGGAGTTGCCGTGTCCCTGGGCGTCGTAGCCGCCGCGCTCCGCCCAGCCGACGACCGGGAAGAACCGTACGCCGAGGCCGTGCAGCCAGGCCCGCTTCTCGCCGCACGCGAAGTCCACGTACGCCTTGGCCCACTCGCGCGGCCAGTGGTCCTCCTCGCGGTCGAAGGCGGCCGTGCCCAGCCAGTCCTGGAGGGCGAGTTCGCGGTGGTCCTTGATCCGCATGCGCCGCTGTTCGGGGGAGCCGACGAAGAAGAGCCCGCCGAAGGACCAGTGGGCCTGTCCGCCGAGGGACTGCTCCGGCTCCTGGTCGACCAGGATCACCCTGCGGCCCGCGTCGACGAGTTCGGCGGTGGCCGTGAGCCCGGCGAGCCCCGCGCCGATCACGATGACGTCCGCGTCGTAGGCCATGGCGGCTCCCTTCTCGACTTCCGGTTACCCGTGGGTCAGATCCTGGATAGCGCCGGGCCGGACGTCAACCGTCCGGTACGGGTTACCAGGGGCGGCCGCTCGGCCCGGGGAGGGTCGCCGCCGGGCCGCCGGGTGCCCGTGCGCAAACGGACGCCGCGGCCCCGGCGTGGGAGGCGGCGGGGCAGAGGTCTCTGCGCCGCGCTGACCTGTCAGGATGGCCGCATGAGCGCTGACGTCACGAATCCGGCGGACGAGATCCTGGCCATCGTCGACGAGCACGACCGCGTGATCGGCGAGGCCCCGCGCGGCGAGGCGTACGCCCGCGGACTGCGCCACCGCTGCGTCTTCATCGAGGCGCGCGACGCCGAGGGCCGGGTCTTCGTGCACCGCCGCACCGCCACGAAGCTCGTCTTCCCCTCCCTGTACGACATGTTCGTCGGCGGAGTGGTCGGCGCGGGCGAGTCCTATGACGACGCGGCCCTGCGCGAGGCCCAGGAGGAGCTGGGCGTCTCCGGGCTCCCCCGCCCCACCCCGCTGTTCAAGTTCCTGTACGACGACGGCGCGGGCCGCACCTGGTGGTCGTACCTCTACGAGGTCCGCTGCGCGGCCCCGGTGGACCCGCAGGTGGAGGAGGTCGCCTGGCACGACTTCCTGACGGACGCCGAACTCGCGCGGCGTGCCGAGGACTGGGAGTGGGTGCCGGACGGCTTGGACGCGTACCGGCGCCTGCGGGACTTCCGGGCGGCCCGATGACAGGGGGGCCAGAGGGGCCAGAGGGGACAGAGGGGCCAAGGGCGCCGGAGGGGCCGGACGGGGGCGGGGGGCTGCGGAGCGTCCGGCTGTGGTTCAGCCCCGCGCGGCTGCGGGCCGAGGGCGACACCCCGGACTACCGCTTCTCGCTGGCCAACGAGCGCACCTTCCTGGCCTGGCTGCGCACCGCGCTCGCGC
The DNA here is from genome assembly GCF_056431945.1 of Streptomyces sp. NPDC045778. Classification (NCBI taxonomy): domain Bacteria; kingdom Bacillati; phylum Actinomycetota; class Actinomycetes; order Kitasatosporales; family Streptomycetaceae; genus Streptomyces; species Streptomyces sp. NPDC045778. The sequence goes on along the minus strand of NZ_JBWKJZ010000033.1, from coordinate 80,440 downwards.
TGGTCGGCGGCGGCTTCGCCGTGGACCAGTTCCTGCCCGACCTGCGCTGGGGCGCCCGCGTCGGGCTCGCCCTCGCGCTGCTGGCGGCCGGAGTGCTGTGCTCGCTGCGGGCGGTCAACCACTGGGTCCGGTGCGAGCGGGCCATGCGGCGCGGCGACGACCTCCCGGCCTCTCGCTTCCCCGCGCTGCTCAGCCTCGCGGTGGCGGTGGTGGCCCTCGCGATGGTGGCGGTCGTGCTGTTCGGGTGGGAGGGGTGACGGAGGGATCCGTCACGGCCCGGGACCCGGGCCTACAGCCCGAGCGCACCCGGCTCGCGTGGCGGCGTACGACGCTGACCGGCACGGTCGCCGCGGTGCTCGCGGCGCGCACGGCCCTGCGCCACGGCCCGTCGGCGGCGGGCCTCCTGGCGTGCGCGCTGTGCCTGCTGCTCTGGCTCGTCTTCCTCGCGGTGGCCCACCGCAGGATCACCCAGCTCGCCGCGGCGCGCCCGCGCACGCTGAGCGCGCGTGCGGTGACGACGGCGGCCCTGTGCACGGCGGCGCTCGCGCTGTGCGCGCTGGGGGTGGTGCTCTGAGGAGCCCCGGGTCAGGGCGCCTCCCCCTCCGCCGCCCAGTCCACCGTGACCACGATCTTCCCGCGCGTACGCCCCTCCTCGCTCAGGCGGTGTGCGTCCGCCGCCCGTTCCAGCGGGAACGTCGCGTCGACGTGGACGGTGAGCACGTCCTGCTCCACGAGTTCGGTCAGGCGCCGCAGGTCGTCCGCGTCGGGGCGGACGAAGCAGTACTGGCCGCCGAGGCCGATCACGGAGCCGTCCGCGACGGAGGCGAGGCGTCCGCCGGGCGCGAGCAGGTCCGCGGAGGTTTTCAACGTGTCGCCGCCGATGGTGTCGAAGGCGGCGTCGACGCCTTCCGGGGCGAGGGCGCGCACCCGCTCGGCGAGGCCTTCGCCGTAGGTGACGGGTTCGGCGCCCAGCTCGCGCAGATAGGCGTGGTTGCGCTCGCTCGCGGTGCCGATGACGCGGGCGCCCGCGTGCCGCGCGAGCTGGACGGCGAAGGAGCCGACGCCGCCCGCGGCCGCGTGCACCAGGACGACGTCGCCCTCGCCCACGTCGAGCGCCTTGCGCACCACCTGGTAGGCGGTGAGCCCGGCGAGCGGCAGGCCCGCGGCCTCCTCGAAGGTGAGGTTGCGGGGCTTGCGGGCCAGGGTGCGCACCGGCGCGGCCACGTACTCGGCGAACGTGCCCCGGGACAGGAAGTCCTCGCGCACGTAGCCGATGACCTCGTCGCCGACGGCGAACTCCGGGACGGCCACGCCCGGCTGGACCACCACGCCCGCCACGTCCCAGCCGGGGATCACCGGGAAGACCGGGTCGAGGACGCCGTCGAGGTACCCCTCGCGGCACTTGTGGTCGACCGGGTTGACGGCCGCGGCCCGCACCTTGATCAGGACGGTGTCCGGCCCGACCTTCGGGTCGCGCACGTCGCCGTACTCCAGGACCTCGGCACCGCCGTACGCGCGGTAGCTGATCGCTTTCATCGAGTCGCCTTACGCAGTCATGGCACTACGGAAACGCTGACACAACGGGAACAAAGGGGCATCGAGGACTAGCCTGAGAGGGTCATCCGACCCTTTTCGGGAGGCACCCCATGCCCACGGCCCACCAGGAGCACCCCGCCCACGACCACGCGCACGGCCCCGCCTGCGGCCACCCCGAGGTCCCGCACGGCGACCACGTCGACTACGCGCACGACGGCCATCTGCACCGCGCGCACGGCGGCCACTACGACGAGTGCGAAGCGGGCGGGCACGTCACGCACGACGGCCACGAGCACCAGCACGGCGCGGACTGCGGGCACGCCTCCGTGCCGCACGGCGACCACGTGGACTACCTGCACGACGGGCACCGGCACGCGGCCCACGACGGCCACTGGGACGACCACTGACCGCCTGACCGCCTGAGCGTCCGGCCGCCCCGGCCGCCCTCGTGACGACCGCCCCGACGGCGGCCCTCACGGCGGCGGCCGCGATCCTGATCACGTTCGAGCACCCCCTCTGGACGACATACCGACTGGTCGGCATCATGAACGCCACGCCGGTTCGGCGACCGTCCGTCCCCGCGTGCCCGTCCGCGAGTGCCCGTCCGCGAGTGCCCGTACACGATCAGGAGCGACCGCCCATGAGCGCAGACCATCCGCCCGGCCTCGACCTCGACCGGCTGCGCGGCCACCTCGACCGCGTACGCCCGGGACTGCTCGGCGGCGGACCGCTCACGGCCCGCCTCATCGAAGGCGGCCGGTCCAACCTCACGTACACCGTCACGGACGGCACCGCCCGCTGGGTGGTGCGTCGCCCGCCGCTCGGCCACGTCCTGGCCACCGCGCACGACATGCGGCGCGAGCACCGGGTGATCAGCGCGCTGGACACCACCGCCGTGCCGGTGCCGCGTGCCGTGCTGCTGTGCGAGGACGAGTCGGTCATCGGGGCGCCCTTCTACGTCATGGGGTTCGTGGAGGGCACGCCGTACCGCACGGCGGAGCAGCTCGTGCCGCTCGGGCCGGAGCGCACCCGGGCCGCGGTGCTCGGCCTCGTCGACACACTCGTGGACCTGCACGCCGTCGACCCGGAGGGCGTGGGGCTCGCCGACTTCGGGCGGCCCGGGGGGTTCCTCGACCGGCAGCTGCGGCGCTGGGGCAAGCAGCTCGCGGCCTCGCGCGGGCGCGAGCTGGCCGGCATCGACGAGCTGCACGCGGCGCTCGGCCGCACGCTGCCCGCGTCGCCCGCGCCCGCCGTCGTCCACGGCGACTACCGCCTGGACAACGTCCTGATCGATTCCTCCGGAGGGACGGACCGCATCGCGGCCGTCCTCGACTGGGAGATGTCGACGCTGGGCGACCCGCTGACGGACCTGGGCCTGCTGGTGATGTACAGCGTGCGCCTTGAGATGCCCGGCTCCCCCGTCAGCACCACGGCGGGCGCTCCGGGGCACCCGGACCCGGCCGAGCTGATCGAGCGGTACGCGGCACGCTCCGGGCGCGACGTGTCGGCGGTCTCGTGGTACACGGCGTTCGCCTGGTTCAAGCTCGCCGTGATCCTGGAGGGCATCCACTACCGCTACACCCTGGGCCAGACGGTCGGCGCGGGCTTCGACCGCATCGGCGGACTGGTGCCGCTGTTCATCGAACACGGCCTGACCACCCTCCAGGAAGGCTGATCCGCACCCATGGACTTCGCATTCGACGCCCGCACCGAAGAGCTGCGCGGCAGGCTGCTTGCCTTCATGGACGCGTACGTGTACCCGGCCGAGCAGGTCGCCGACGAGCAGCGCGCCCGTCTCGCCTCCCCCTGGGACACGCCCGCCGTGGTGGAGGCCCTGAAGGCGGAGGCCCGCCGTCAGGGCCTGTGGAACCTCTTCCTGCCGGACGCCGAGCACGGCGCGGGCCTGACGAACCTCCAGTACGCGCCGCTCGCGGAAATCACCGGCCGGAGCCCGCAGTTGGCGCCCACGGCCCTGAACTGCGCGGCACCGGACACCGGCAACATGGAAGTACTCGCCCAGTTCGGCACGGCGGAGCAGCGAAAGCGGTGGCTGGCGCCGCTGCTCGCGGGCGAGATCCGCTCGGCGTTCGCGATGACGGAGCCGGAGGTGGCCTCGTCCGACGCCACGAACATCACCACGCGCATCCGGCGCGACGGTGACGCGTACGTGATCACGGGCCGCAAGTGGTACATCTCCGGGGCGATGAACCCGAACTGCGGGATCTTCATCGTCATGGGCAAGACGGACCCGGACGGGCCGGACATCCGCCGCCAGCAGTCGATGGTCCTCGTGCCGCGCGACACCCCCGGCGTCGAGGTGCGCCGCGCCATGACGGTGTACGGGTACGAGGACCACTACCACGGAGGGCACGCCGAGGTCGTCTTCGACCACGCGCGCGTGCCCGTGACGAACCTCGTCGGCGAGGAGGGCGGCGGCTTCGCCATCGCCCAGGCGCGGCTCGGGCCCGGCCGCATCCACCACTGCATGCGGCTCATCGGCATGGCCGAGCGGGCGATCGAGCTGATGTGCCGCAGGGCGCTCGACCGCACCGCCTTCGGCAAGCCGCTGGCCCGGCAGGGCGTGGTGCAGCAGTGGATCGCCGACGCGCGGGTCACGGTGGAGCAGTTGAGGCTGCTCGTGCTCAAGACGGCGTGGCTCATGGACACCGTGGGCAACAAGGGGGCGCACACGGAGATCCAGGCCATCAAGATCGCTACGCCCCGGGCGGTCGTCGACATCCTGGACAGCGCCGTGCAGTTGCACGGCGCGGGCGGGGTGAGCCAGGACTTCCCGCTGGCCGAGCTGTGGGCCGCGGCACGGACGCTGCGCCTGGCCGACGGCCCTGACGAGGTGCACCAGCGGTCGCTGGCCCGGCGGGAGCTGAAGCGGTACGCCTAGCGGCGGGCCGGGCCCGGGGTGGCGCGCTGCTGTGCGGCGGCGCCTCGGGTCGTGTCCTCCCGTCCCGCCTGACGGGACGGGAGGACACGGCGAGAGGGCTACGGGCGCAGGGCCCTCAGGAGCAGGTCCGCCAAGTGGTCCGCCACCTGCTGCGGGGACAGCGGGCCGTCGGGGCGGTACCACGTGGACAGGTGGTGGACCGAGCCGAAGTGGTAGTCCACCACCAGGTCCGCCGGGGTCGCCGAGGAGAAGACGCCCGACTCCTGGCCCTCCTCGACCAGCGCGCGGAAGCGTTCGTGGTACCGGCGGCGCTCGGCCCGCACCTGCTTGTGCTTCTCGGGGCTGAGGTGGTGCATGGAGCGGAAGAAGATCGCCGCGTCGTCGAGGTTCGCGATGGTGGTGACCACGACGTCGGCCGCGGCGTCGCGCAGCCGCCGGTCCACGGGCGCGTCCGCGTCCGCGAAGGCGTCGAGCCGCTCCTGCTGGACCCGCAGCATGCGCGCGTACACCTCGTGCAGCAGGTCGTCCTTGGAGCCGAAGTAGTGGTACAGAGCGCCCTTGGTGACGCCGGCCGCCTCCACGATCTCCTGCACGGACGTGCGGTCGTAGCCGCGGTCGGCGAAGAGCCGGGTGGCGGCGGCGAGCAGCCGCTGGGGGACGGGCGTGCCGTCACCGTCCGTCGTCCTGGCCACTGCCGCCACCTGCCTTCCGTTTCCTGTGTCGCCCGCTGACGCGCGCGTGGGGCTGTGTTCGATCGTTCACACGGTCTCCGGTGACAACACGGTTCCCGCCCGAGGATCTTCCCACCGGCCGGCTACGGGAGCCGTGTCGCCTCCCACTTCTGCTGGATGTGGTTCATGCCGGTGAGCCACTTGTCGGGGCTGGACGCCCGGGCCCGGTAGTACTCCGCCACCTCGGGGTGCGGCAGGATCAGGAAGCGGTCGTCGGCCATCCCCGCGAACAGGGCGTCGGCGACGTCCTCCGGCTCGACGGCGGTGGGCACGAGCACGAGTTCGCCCGCGGACCCGGCGGCGGTGAGCATGTCGGTGCGCACGCCCTGCGGGCAGATCGCGTGCACCTTGACGCCCCGGTGGCGGTAGGTGAGGGACAGCCACTCCGCGAAGGCGTACGCGCCGTGCTTGGTGACGCTGTACGGGGCCGCGCCCACCATCGTGAGCAGCCCGGCGGCGGACACCGTGGACACGAACCGGCCCTCGCCGCGCTCCAGCCAGGCGGGCAGCAGCGCGTGCGCGGCCCGTACGTGCGCCATGACGTTCACGTCCCAGGCGCTCGCCCACACCTGCTCGTCGGCGGCTTCGGTGCCGGCGGACGCCAGGCCCGCGTTGGCGCAGTACACGTCGACGCGGCCGCCCAGGACGGCGAGCGCGTCGGGCACGATCCCGGAGGCGTCGCCCGGCACGGCGAGCCCGCCGATCTCCTCGGCGACGGCGGTGGCCTTGGCCGCGTCCAGGTCGTTGACGACGACGCGGGCCCCCGCGGCGGCGAAGCGGCGGGCCAGGGCGGCCCCTATCCCGCCTCCGGCGCCGGTGACGACGACTCCCTTGTCCCGCAAGCTCTCCACGGTCTCCCCTTCGGCCTCGATCGCACGGCTCGACTGACGCGCCGGGGCGCCAGACTAACCGGTCGGTATGTTCGGCGGAAGGGGAGGCCGGGCCGACCCCTACCGGTTTTCCGGTAGGCCTCAGGGTGGGCGGGCCCCCTCCCGGCCTGGGGGCCTCCCGGCTGGTGACGGGCCGCCGGACCCGGGATCGTGATCTGTGGCTCACGACGGGCGTACGGCAGGCGAGTTGAGGAGTGGTCGGCATGGTTCGGACGGCACGGCGCGCGGTCCCGCTGCTGATGGTGGTGGCCGCGCTCGGCGCGGGGGCGCTGATCGCCCCGCAGGGCGCCGCGGCGGCGACGCGCGGGGACGACCCGGTGCGGGCCCTGGAGCGCGTCGCGCACCCGCTGCGCGCCACCGGCCCGGGAGGCGCGGGAGGCGCGGGCGGCTCTACCAGGGACCTGCGGCCGCTGGACGCGATGGTGGGCGGCGCCACCGTGGTGGGCCTGGGCGAGGCCACGCACGGTTCGCACGAGTTCTTCACCATGAAGGACCGGGTCTTCCGCCACCTGGTCGAGGAGAAGGGCTTCACCACCTTCGCGCAGGAGGTCAGCTGGACGACCGGGCTGCGCTTCGACGCCTATGTGCGCGGCGGCGCGGGCGACGTGCGCGCGCTCGTCCACCGCGAGCTGGCCAAGACCCCCTGGGACACCGAGGAGTATGTGGAACTGCTCACGTGGATGCGCGGGTACAACGACAAGCACCCGCACCGGCAGCTCCGCTTCATGGGCAACGACCTCAACTACCCCCGGACGGGCAAGGAGCTGTACGACGGCGTGACGGAGTACGTGCGGCGGTTCGAGCCGGACCTGCTCCCCCGGATCACCGAGCTGTACGCGCCGTTGCGGCGCCTCATGGACGGCGACGCGCACATGGGCAGGCCGCAGGCGGAGCGCGAGCGCCTCGCGGAGAAGGCACGGACGGCGTACGGACTCCTGAAGGCGCGCCGGCCCGAGCACGACGGCAAGCGGTTCGCCCTGGCCCTGCACCACGCCCGGTCCGTCCAGCAGACCGCGACGATCTACGCCTTCAAGCTGAACACGCCTGACGGCGACCGCGCGGCCATGCTCTACCGCGACCGCATCATGGCGGAGAACACCGCCTGGTGGCAGCGGTTCACCGGCACGAAGGTCCTGCTCTCGGCGCACAACGCGCACGTGGCGTACGCGTCGCACGACCCGCGCTATCCGAAGATGCAAGGCGCCTTCCTGCGCGATCGCCTCGGCAAGAAGTATCTGAGCGTGGGCTTCACCTTCGAGCGGGGCGCGTTCCTGGCCCAGCCCCAGGGCGAGACGGCCTGGAAGTCCTTCTCCGTGGGCCCGGCCACACCGGGGATGAACGAGCACACGCTCGACAAGGTCCGCCACGACAACTACTACGTGGACCTGCGCACGGCCCCCGAGGCCGCCCGCGCCTGGCTCCGGACGGCCCGGACGACGTACAGCATCGGCGCGGGCTGGCCCGACGGTCCGTACAAGATCGCGCTGACCGCGTCGCACGACGTGCTCATACATCTGCACGAGGTCACGGCGGCCCACCGGCAGAGCCCGTGAGGAAGGCGGGGGCTCAGGGGTGCCGCCGCCCGCACCCGGGGGGGCGGACCCGGCCTCCGTGTCCTGTTCCCTCCCCCCGTCTCCCCATCGTGTGTCCCGTGATCACAGGAAACATCCGGTATGTCATGCCGTGGATCTGGCCAGCGGCGCCGCACGGCGGGACGATGGCGGTCGTGGAGCCCTACTGGGAGTTGACCTTCGACGCCGACGGGGACGTCGACGCCGCGCAGCGCGACCGGCTCCTGTCCGGCGCGGAGGACGAGCGCGTCACCGATCTGCTGGTGTTCGCGCACGGCTGGAACAACGACCAGCGGCGTGCCCGCGCGTTGTACCAGCGCTTCTTCACCCCCTTCGGCGCGCTGACGGACCCGGACGTACGCCTCGGCTATGTCGGGGTGCTGTGGCCGTCGGTGCGCTTCCCCGACGAGCGCATCCCGGACTTCGAGCCGAGCGCGGCCCTCGCCGGAGCCCCCGGTGCCGCCGCGCCGCCCACGCTGGACGAGCCGACGCGGCGGCTGCTCGCCCAAATGTTCCCGGGGCCCGGGCAGGCGGCGCGGCTCGACCGCCTGGCGCGGCTGCTCGACGAGCGCTCCGAGGTCCGTTCCCGCCTGGACGAGTTCGCGCGGCTGGTGCGCGACCTGGTGGCGGTGCGCGAGACCAGCCCCGCGCACGAGTTCGGCGACGACATCGGCGCGGGTGAGCCCGCGATGCTCACCGATGACGCGGTCGAGGTGTGCGAGGTCCTGGCCGCCGCCCTGGAGAGCGCGGGCCACCCCGAACTCCTCGGCGGGCTGCGTAAACGGCTGTGGCACGGCGCCCGCGAACTGCTGCGCCAGGGCTCGTACTACACGATGAAGCGTCGCGCGGGCGCCGTCGGCCAGCTGGGGCTCGGGCCCGCGCTCGGGCTGCTCGCCGCCGACGTGCCCCGCCTTCGGGTGCACCTGGTCGGCCACAGCTTCGGCGCCCGCCTGGTGTCGTACGCGCTGCGCGGCATGCCCGCGGGGGTGGGCTGTGTGAAGTCGGCGACGCTGCTGCAAGGGGCCTTCTCGCACTACGCGTTCAGCGAGCGGCTGCCGCACGACCGGTCGCGCGGCGGCGCCCTGCACGGGGTGCACCAGCGGATCGACGGCCCCCTCGTCGCCTGCTACTCGCGCCACGACGACGCGCTCGGCAGGATGTATCCGCTGGCCTCCAAGCTCGCCGGGGACTCGGCGAGCTTCCTCGCCCTGTGGGAGCGGTGGGGCGCCGTCGGGTTCGACGGAATCAAAGCCATGGACGGCGCCGGGCGCGTGCGGCTCGGCGCGCCCCTGCCCCGGCGGGGTTGCGTGAGTGTGGACGCCGCCGCGGTGGTGAGGCGGGGTGGTCCTCCCGGCGGGGCCCATAGCGACATCTGCCATGCGGAGTTGGCTCGGGTCGTGTGTGCGGCCGGGCGGCTGGAATCGAGCTGAGCGCCGTTGGAGTTCCGTGGGTGGGGAACCGCGCGTCCGTCGTGGCTGAGCGCGCCCACGCGGCGGAGCCGCACAGAGTCACCGCCCCGCGCCCCTTTCGGGGCGCGCCCCGGCGCGGCGTTCGTCAGCGGTGCCGGGGGAACTCCACCACTTGCTGGTACGTCGGGCGGTTCTGCCACTGGATCGGGCGGTGCGTGATGCCGCCGAGGGGCCGGTGGATCACCGCGTCCGCGCACCACTGGTCGCCCGCCTTGCAGGAGGCGTCGCCGGGGTAGACCTGTGAGGCGGGGACGGCGATGGCCTGCTTGAGGGTGGTGAGGAGCGTCTCGCGGCAGGCGTCCCGCGTGCCGCCGCCGCAGTAGGCGGTGCGGCTCCAGCCCTCGGCGGGCCGCCCGAGGACGGTCCGCAGGTCCTTGTCGACATAGCCCCACCAGCCGTACTGGAACGCGGACCCGGCGTGCGCGCCGGTCGGTCCGTGGCCGGCCGACGGGGCCTCGTCGACGCCGAGTTGCGCGGTCAGCGCGTCGTAGAGGCCCTTGCCGAGCCCGGGGGCGAAGGCGGCCTCGACGAGCCGTGGCCACCAGGCGTCCATGACGCGCACGGCGTCGGGATGGGCGTAGGTGTGCGAGCCGCGCGCGGTCTCCTTGCGCGGGGAGCCGGCCTTGCGCCAGTCGTCCAGTTGCCGCACGGCCCTGGCCAGGTCGGGGTCGTCGACGGCCTGGGTGCCGATGACCTCCAGCAGCTCCGGCAGGACCTGTTCGCCGCGCAGGTCGGTGACGGCCGCTTCGGCCATGGCCCGGGTGAGCGAGGCCCGGGTGACGCCGCCGCTCCGGACGAGCGCCTTGACCCGGTCGTCGAGCAGGTCGCCGCGGTGCACGGCGCTCATGCCGAAGCCGCCGGAGGTGTAGTCGGTGGCCTGCTTGTTGTTCCAGGAGATGTAGTAGTCCTGGTTGACGGACTGCGGGTGCGCGGCGGGCGGGGTCTGCGCGGAGGTGTTGTCCCGCGGGTCGAAGTCCCGCCACTCGTAGGCCTGCTGGGCGTGGACGGGGAAGTTCGGATCGACGCCGTCGGCGCGCTCGGGGTTGGCGCCGCTGTTGTAGTACGCGGTGTCGCGGGAGTCGGCGTAGAACCAGTTGAAGGCGTAGGAGATGTTCTCGGCGGCCTTCTTGAAGGACGCGGCGTCCTTGACGTGGCCGGGGTCGTTCAGCATCTGGAAGCCGATGATCGAGTCGGCCTCGTGGCGGTAGGTGGAGCGAAGGGAGACGTAGGCGACGGGCTTGCCGTCGATCGTGGCGCGGTGCGTGACGACGCCGTAGTGCGTGCGGAACACCTGCATCCGGTAGGAGCCGGCGGCCGTGGAGTCGGCGACGGTGGGCTTCCAGGCGTTCTTGCGCTCCAGCTTCTCCATGGGCGTGCAGGTGCCCCGGTAGCGGTAGTGCGCGGACTGCTTGGTGGGGCTGCCGCCGCCCGGTTCGCACAGCTCGACGGCGTAGGTGTCGGTGATGTCCTGGGTGGCGGAGGTCGCCGACCACGCGTAGTCCTGGCCGCGGCCGAGCTGGACGTACATGCCGACGCCGGCGAAGGACACGCCGCGCGCGCTGATGCCGGGCCCCTGGAGTTCCTGCTGCATGAGGAGTTGCGGGGCGAAGTAGCCGGTCTGCGGGCCGAAGACGGCGACGGGGTGGCCGCTCGCGGTGTGCTCGCCGGAGACGAGCAGGGCGTTCGACATGCCCTTGTGCCGCCCGGCCTTGCCGAACAGGTCGGCGGGCAGCACGCCGTCGTCGTACATGCCCTGGAGGGGCTTGAGCCGCTTCGGGGCGCGGACGGGATCCTTGGCCGGGGTGCGCGCGCCGCCCTCGCGGTCGAAGACGAGCTGTTCGCGCTGGACCGAGCCCGGGTCGGGCAGGGCGGTGCCGCGCGGCTTGTCGGGCTTGCCCGCGTAGGGGAAGCGGGAGCCGTCGTGGAGGGTCTGGACGGTCTCCGGGTCGTTGCGGGCGCGGAACTCCTCCCAGACCCGGGTGCCCTTCTCGACGCCGTACTTGTTCTGCGCGGCGAGCAGCGAGAGGGCGGACTCGACCTCCCCGCCGCCGCCGTTGCCGAACAGGCCACCGACCACGGACGCGAGCGCGATCATGTCAGTGATCTTGAAGGGCTCGATCTCGCCGGCGTTCGTGATCGCGTCGATCTTGCCGGTCAGGACGTACTCGCCGGGGAAGTAGCGGCCGTTCTTGGACTGCTCGCGATAGGCGTTGAGGCCGTCGACGTAGGCCTGCGCGTCCGCCATGGCCTGCCGGCCGCGCTCGCCCCGGGTGTCCCTGATGTACGCGACCTGGCGCTCCAGGTCCTGCTCGGTGTACGGGGCCTGCGGCCAGAACTGCTGCTCCAGGCCCTGGTTGGCGGGCGCGCCGCCCGCGAACGGGGTCAGCCGGCCGCGGCCGATGTGCCGGAACAGGTCGATGAGCCACAGGCGGTCCTGGCCCGCGGCGTAGCCCGCGCCGAACTCGGTGCCGTAGCGGGTGGTGCCCTGGATGTGCGGGACGCCGTACTTCTTGTCGCGGGTGATGGTCACGTCGTCGCGCGGCCTGGTGACGGAGGCGACCTGGTCGGGCTCGACGCCGAAGGAGGCGTCGCCGAAGAACTCGCCGAGCTTGTCGTCGGTCAGCGAGGGGTAGCCGGTGGCCAGCGCGTCGTACGGGCCGAGCTGGTCGTCGGCGTGCGCGGGCCGGGTGCCGAGGACGCGGTGGCTGAGGATCTCGGCGAGCGTGGCGTTGCCGTTGGCGCCGGGCGGCAGGATGTCGGCGCACTGGCGGCCGCAGAGGTCGGGGGCCGCGGGCGGCGGCTCGGCGGCGGCCGCGCCGGGGCCCGGCGCCAGCAGCAGGGAGGCGCCGAGGGCCAGGGCCGCCGAGGTGGTGAGGGTTCTGTGCCGTGCGCTGCGTCGTCGCATGGTTGCTCCTCCGGAGGGCCGTCGCGGCGGAGGTTACTGCCGGGTTGTCGAACCTGAAAGATGAACAACCGTCGCCTTTTCACGACCGCCACAAGCCGTCGCTCCCGCGGGGTCGCCCGTACGGTCCCCGGTGTGCGCGGGGGCTCGTCCCTGATCTGTGCGCTTCCTGTGCGCGGCCTGTGCGCTCCGGCCGCCACGGCACCTCCACATCCCACACGCATTGACGCTGACCTGCGGGGAACGCGCTGATGAGTAGCCATCGGAAATCGGATGGCACCAAATCGCGTGTCGATACGTCTACTCGATGTCCGCCGGGTCACTGGGGACGTCCGAGAAGTGTGACGGAGGTGCAGGGCGATGGCCGGATTCCGGAGTCTCGCGAGACAGGTGCGTGACCCGCACAGCGACTTGGCGCTGCGGCGGTACTCACTGCGCAAGTGTCTGGAGAGATTCGCCCCCTACGGCCACCGGGCGACCTGGGACCACCTGTGCGCCCGTGCGGGCTTCGGTCCCGAGGACCGGTCGCCCGATCCGGCGCGGCTCGTGGCCGCGCTCGACGAACTACAGGCGGCCCGCACGGTGTGGCTCGCCTATGAGGAGAGCTTCGCGCGCCGCCGCCGCCGGGAGAAGCACGACGGCCTGCGGCGGCCCGGCAGCGTCGACGACTGGCACCGCTGCACGTGGGGCGGGCACGGGATCGCCTGGTGCGACGACCCCGACGTGCACCCCACCGCGCCGCTCGCCGACGTGCTGCGCAGGCTCATCACCGCACTGGAGCGAGAGCCGGGCGCCGCCTGCCCCGTGTGCGGCGACACGGCCCTCGAATGGCGCTACGGCCTGGCGCACGTCCCGTCGGCAGGCCCCGTCTGCACCGGCTGCGGCATCGTGGTGCCCGCGCCGGTCCTGACCCCCGAGGCGGTGCGGCGCTCGCGTTCGCGGTCGCTGGTCTCCGTCTGAGGGACAGCCGAACCTAGGGCCTGACGACGTCCGTCTGGATGGCCAGCTTGAACTCGGCCAGCATGAGCGGCGCGGCGAGCTTCACGTCGCCGGGGCCGCGCGCGGATATCTTCAGGCCCACCGGTGTCCCCGGGTGCACGAACATCTGCCAGTGGTACGTACGGTACTGACCGCCTCGGGTGGGCACGAAGTCGGTGGTGGCGGTGGAGTCGTAGCCCGTCGACAGGTTCAGCGGGTCGCGCACGAAGCGCGCGCGGTACTCCGTCGGCCTGCTGTCGGGATCCCAGAAGACCATCGCCGACAGCGTGCCCCACCCGTCGTGGCTCGGCCATATCAGGCCCGAGCGCGGGTCGGGGAACTTCGACGGCTTGGTGGCGCCGTGCAGCGGGTCGTGCATGCGCCAGGGGTCGTACGCCTCCTCGTGCGCCTCGTACGGGAAGCGCACCAGGTGGTACCCGTCGCTGTCGTACGTGATCCGCTGCCGCCCCGAGCGGGCCGCTTCCCATTTCAACGAGCAGATGGCCACGCTCATCGGCTCTCCCCGTGTGTGTCGTCATGGCGTGGTGCCCGTGCGGCGGCCGATGCGGTCGCCGCCGGAGCGCGTGACGTACATGTACACCTCAGGGCGGCGCACGGAAAGGATCCGGACGCGCCGGGGCCCGGCGGCGGGGGCGTGGCCCCTGGGGATCAGCTCGTGGCGCGGCGTTCGTTGAGGAGGCGGGAGCCGACGAGGCGGTCGCCGAAGACGTCGTCGGGGTTGGACAGGACGCAGGTCTCCAGGGACAGGCAGCCGCAGCCGATGCAGTCCGTGAGGTGGTCGCGGAGGCGTCCCAACTGCTTGATGCGCTCGTCGAGTTCGGCCTGCCAGGTCTGGGAGAGCCGCGCCCAGTCCGCCCGCGTCGGCGTCCGCTCCTCCGGCAGCTCCGCGAGCGCGTCGCGAATCGTCGCCAGCGGGATGCCGACCCGCTGCGCGGCCCGGATGAAGGCGACGCGGCGCAGGGTGTCACGGCTGTAGCGGCGCTGGTTGCCCGAGGTGCGGCGGCTGCTGATGAGCCCTTTGGTCTCGTAGAAGTGCAGGGCGGACACGGCGGCGCCGCTGCGCGCGGCCACCTGGCCGACGGTGAGTTCGTGGATCTTCTCTGGGATCTGGGGCACTCCTCGAAGCCTACTGGTCCGTGCGTTGACACCGGTCGGCACACCCAGCATGCTGAGCAAGCGCTTAGTCTCACCCGTCCACGGAGGTCGCACATGGCAGAGCCGAGGGTCTTCACGTCAGCCGACGAGCTGCGCGCCGCGGTCGGCGAGCAGCTGGGGCACAGCGACTGGCTGGAGGTCGATCAGAAGCGGATCGATCTGTTCGCGGAGGCGACCGGTGACCACCAGTGGATCCACGTGGATCCGGAGCGGGCGGCCTCGGGCCCGTTCGGGGCGACGATCGCGCACGGGTATCTGACGCTGGCCCTGCTCCCCGCCCTCGTCCCGCAGGTGCTGCGCGTGGAGGGCGTGAAGATGGGCCTCAACTACGGCACGAACAAGGTGCGCTTCCCCTCCCCCGTGCCCGTCGGCTCCCGGCTGCGCGCGACCGCCGTGCTGACCGGGGTGGAGCCGACGAAGGACGGCGGGGTGCAGGTGACGGCGGCGGTCACGGTCGAGCGCGAGGACGGCGACAAGCCCGCGTGCGTGGCCGAGTCGGTGTCGCGCTACTACTTCTGAGCCGCTGCCTCAGAGCCGCTGCCCCTGAGCCGCTACTTCTGAGCCGCCCCCACCATCCGCAGCACGAGGTCGGCGTACAGCGCGCCGACCTCGTCCGGCGTCCTGCGCCCCGCGACGTTGAACCAGCGGGCCACGTCGATGCACAGAGAGAGCACGGCGAGGGTGGTGCCGGGAACGTCGGGGACGTCGAACTCGCCCGCGCGCACCCCGTCGTTGATGATCTCGCGCACGGCCGCGTCGGACTTGCGGCGCAGCGCCACGATCTCGGTGCGGTGCTCGGGGCCGAGCGCGTCGAGTTCGTACTGCACGACCCGTGCGGTCGTGTGGTGCCCGGCGTGCCAGCGGACGAAGGAGCGCACGGCGGCGGAGAGCCGCTCCGACGCGCTGCCCCCGCCGTCGGCGGCGGTGCGCAGGATGGCGAGGGCCTTGTCGTGGCCGAGCCTGCTGATGCGGTGGAGCAGCTCTTCCTTGGTCTTGTAGTGGATGTAGAGCGCGGCCGGGCTCATCCCGGCGCGGCCCGCGATGTCACGGGTGGTCGTGGCGTGGTAGCCGCGCTCGGCGAAGGCCTCGACCGCGGCGATCAGCAGCCGCCTCGCCGCGTCGGGACTGACCTCGGCCCACGGCTGCTCCTCGCCGAGGGTCTCCTTCGCCGCGCCCATGCGCACTCCTTCCGCCGTTCCGGACCGTCACCCTACCCTGAGGGTGAGCAAGCGCTTAGGCAAGTGCGCCGGGTGCGTCCGGAGGGCGGAGTGGCCGGTCAGAAGGCGGAGACCCCGGTCAGGGCGCGGCCGATCAGCAGCTTCTGGATCTGGCTCGTGCCCTCGTAAAGGGTCATCACGCGGGCGTCGCGCACGAGTTTGCCGACGGGGTACTCGTCGATGTAGCCGTAGCCTCCGAAGACCTGGAGCGCCTGGTTCGCGGCGCGCACGGCGGCCTCCGACGCGAACAGCTTGGCCTTGGACGACTCGGTGGCGAACGGCAGGCCCCGGTCGACGAGGTCGGCGACCCGCCAGGTGAGCAGCCGGGCCGCGTCCACGTCCACGGCGATGTCGCTGAGCAGCTCCTGGACGAGCTGGTGGTGGGCGATGCTCCTGCCGAACTGCTCGCGCTCGGTCGCGTACGCCACCGCCGCGTCGAGGGCGGCCTGGGCGATGCCCACGCACCCGGCCGCCACCGACATCCGCCCCTTGGCCAGGGCCGACATGGCCACCGAGAAGCCCTTGCCCTCCGGGCCGAGCAGCGCGTCCGCGGGGACCCGGACGTCCTGGAGGACCAGTTCGGCGGTGGCCTGGCCGCGCAGGCCGAGCTTGCCGTGCACGGCGCGGCGGGTCAGGCCGGGGGTGTCGGCGGGCACGAGGAAGGCGGAGACGCCCTTGTGCCCCGGGGCGTCGTTCGTCCGCGCGAACAGGAGCACGAGGTCGGCCCAGGTGCCGTTCGTGATGAACATCTTGGTGCCGTTGACGACGTACGTGCCGTCGGCGTCGAGGACGGCTCTGGTGGTGAGGTTCCCCGCGTCGGAGCCCGTGCCCGGCTCGGTGAGCCCGAAGCAGCCCACGGACGTGCCGGAGGTGAGCCCGGGCAGCCAGCGCCGCTTCTGCTCCTCGTCACCCCAGGCGGCGATCGACTTGGCGACGAGCCCGAGGGAGACCGAGACGATGCCGCGCACGGAGGAGTCGCCGCGGCCCAGCTCCTCGGTCACCAGGCAGTACGCGAGGTGGTCGCCGCCGCTGCCGCCGTACTCCTCGTCGATGGTGAGGCCGAGGAAGCCGATGTCGCCGAGCTTGCGCGCGAGGGCCGGGTCGATGCTCTCGGCCCGGTCCCAGGCGGCCGCGTGCGGGGCGATCTCGCGCTCGACGAAGTCCCTGGCGAGCCGCCTGACGGCGTCCTGCTCCTCGCTCAGCTCCAGATTCATCGAGGCCTCCCCGCCCGACAGCGTTTTAATTAGCACTGCTAGTTTCTGCTGGCAGCCCTACTATGTGCCGCATGGCCCGACCGCGCAAGCCCCTCCTCAGCCGCGACCGCATCGTCGACGCGGCGCGCTCCCTCGTGGACGCCGAGGGCCTCGCCGCGGTCTCCACCCGCCGGCTCGCCGCCGAACTGGGCGTCAGCGGGCCCTCCCTCTACAACCACTTCGCCACCAAGGACCAGATCCTGGAGGCGGTGGCGGACTCGGTCAGCGCGCAGGTCGACCTGTCGATGTTCGAGGACGGACGCGGCTGGCGCGCCGCGCTGCACGACTGGGCCGTCTCCTACCGCGCCGCGCTCACCCGGCATCCGAACATCGTCCCCGTGCTCGCCCGCGGCCCCGGCCGCCGCCCCGCGGGCCTGCGCCTCGCGGACGCGATGTTCGGCGCCATGGTCGACGCGGGGTGGCCCCCGGCGCAGGCCACGTCGATCGGGGCGCTGATGCGGTACTTCATCATGGGCTCGGCCCTCGGCTCCTTCGCCGGCGGCTTCGTCGACGACGAGACGGCGTACGACCCGGCCGACTACCCCCACCTCGGCCAGGCCCATCTGCTCGCGGAGCACCAGGAGCTGGTGGACGAGCGCGCCTTCGACGCGGGGCTCACGGCACTGCTCGACGGGCTGGCCCTGCAGTACGAGCGGGTGGCGCTGCGGGCGGGGTGACCGGGAGGCGGGCGGTCCGCCGGGGCGCCGGTGGTCTCAGAACACCACGAGG
This sequence comes from Streptomyces sp. NPDC045778, assembly GCF_056431945.1. NCBI lineage: Bacteria > Bacillati > Actinomycetota > Actinomycetes > Kitasatosporales > Streptomycetaceae > Streptomyces > Streptomyces sp. NPDC045778. The sequence goes on along the minus strand of NZ_JBWKJZ010000033.1, from coordinate 63,089 downwards.
GCCCGGCCGCCCTTGCCCGCCTCCATGTTCGCGAAGGCCGTCGGGATGCCCTCCAGGGTGATCCGGTCCGTGACCAGGAGGCCGAGGTCGAGGCGGCCCGCGCGGACGTGCTCGGCGAGTACGGGGACGTCCCGTGCCGGGTCCGTGTTGCCGTAGACGCAGCCGGAGAGGGTGCGGCCCCAGTGGAAGATCTCCAGGGCGTTGAAGGTGACCTGCTGGTCCTTGCCGCCGATGCCGACGACCGTGGTGCGGCCGCCCCTGCGCGTCGACTCCCACGCGGCGCGGATGGTGACCGCGCGGCCCACGCACTCCACGGCCACGTCGACGCCGTGGCCGCCGGTGAGGTCGCGCAGGTCGCGGGCCGTCCTGTCGGAGGCGACGACGTAGTCCGTGGCCCCGGCCGCGCGGGCCAGGGCCTCCTTCCGCGCGGACACGTCGACCGCGAACACCCGTGCCGCGCCGGCGATCCGCGCCGCCTGGAGCGCGGCCAGGCCCACCCCGCCGACGCCGAGGACCGCGACCGTCTCGCCCTCGCGGACCCGCGCCGCGTGGCGCACCGCGCCGTAGCCGGTGAGGACGGCGCAGCCGAGGAGCGCCGCGTCGGTGAGGGGCACGCCATCGGGCGCGGGCAGGACGCACCCGGCGGCCACCACCGTCTCCTGCGCGAACGCGGCCACGTTCAGGCCGGGATGCAGGTCGGTGCCGTCGGCGCGGCGGGCGTACACGGCGCCCGCGCCGGTGAGCGCGTTGCCGCACAGCCAGACCTCGCCGAGCCCGCAGGCGTGGCAGTCGCCGCAGGACGGGGCCCAGTTGAGCACCACGCCGGCACCGGGCGCGACGTGGGTGACGCCCTCGCCCACGGCCACCACGGTGCCCGCGCCCTCGTGGCCGAGCACCGCCGGGACCGGTACGCGCATGGTGCCGTTCGTCAGGGACAGGTCGGAGTGGCAGACCCCGGCGGCGGCCAGGCGCACCCGCACCTGGCCGGGCCCGGGGTCCGGCAGCTCGATGTCGGTGATCTCCAACGGCGAACCGATGGCGGGCAGTACGGCGGCGCGGACCACGATGGCGAATCCTCCAAGGGGTGGGAAGGGCTTTCCGGAAAGGCAGCTGGAACGGGAGCGACCCCGGGGAGGCGCCTGGAACGGGAGCACCCCGGAGAGGCGGCTAGAACTGGAGCGACTTGGTCTGGAGGTACTCCGCGAGGCCGTGCCTGCCCAGTTCGCGGCCGACGCCCGACTGCTTGTAGCCGCCGAAGGGGGCGAGCGGGTTGAAGCCGCCGCCGTTGATGTCGACCTGGCCGGTGTCGAGGCGGCGCGCGAAGGCCGCCGCCTCCGCGTCGTCGGCCGCCCACACCGCGCCCGCGAGGCCGTACACGGTGCCGTTGGCGATCGCCTCGGCCTCGTCCTCGTCCTCGTAGCGGATGAGGGAGACGACCGGGCCGAAGATCTCCTCCTGGGCGATGGTCATCTCAGGGGTGACGTCGGCGAAGACCGTGGGGCTCACGTAGTAGCCGGGCTCGCGCGGCGCCTCGGGGCCGCCCGTGACCAGGCGGGCGCCCTCGGCCACGCCCCTCTCGATGTAGCCGCGCACGCGGTCGCGCTGCCGCTCGCTGACGACCGGGCCGATGCGCTCGCCGTACTTCTCCGCGGCCCGGGCGGCGAGCGCGACCGCCTCGTCGTACCGCGGGGCGTGGACGAGCATGCGGGTCCAAGCGCTGCACGTCTGGCCCGAGTTGGCCATGACGTTGGCGACGCCGACGTTCACCGCCTTGGCGAGGTCGGCGCTCGGCAGGATGACGTTGGCGGACTTGCCGCCGAGTTCCAGGGCGACGCGCTTGACGGCCGCGCCCGCGATGGCGCCGATCTTCCTGCCGACCGCCGTGGAGCCGGTGAACGAGACGAGGTCCACGCCCTCGTGCTCGGCGAGCGCCTGGCCCGCGACCGGGCCGAGCCCCGTGACCAGGTTGAACACCCCCGCGGGCAGGCCCGCCTCGTGCACGATCTCCGCGAAGAGGCGTGCCGTCAGCGGGGTGTCCTCGGCGGGCTTGAGCACGACGGTGCAGCCGGCGGCGAGAGCCGGGGCGACCTTGGCGACGATCTGGTGGAGGGGGTAGTTCCAGGGGGTGATCGCGCCGACGACGCCCACCGGTTCGAAGTGGACGGTGGAGTTGCCCACCTTCTCCTCGAAGGGGTGGGCCGCCGCGAGTTCCGCGTACGAGCCCGCCACGGCGATCGGCACCCCGGCGTGGACGGCCTCCGCGAACGGCAGCGGGGCGCCCAGTTCCGCGGCGACCGTCCCGGCGATCTCGGCCTTGCGGGCGACCAGGCCGTCGCGGATGGCGGCGAGGCGCGCGGCGCGCTCCGCGGGCGGGGTCGCCCGCCACCCGGGGAGCGCCTCGCGGGCGGCCAGGACCGCGGCCGCGACGTCCTCGGCGGTGCCCGTGGGGACGTGCGCGATGACCTGCTCGTCGGCCGGGTTCACCACCGGGGTGGTGTCCTGGGTGGTGGCGGGGCGCCACTGCCCCGCGATGTACATGCCGGTGTGGGGCTTCATGGGGTCAAACTAGCGCCGATAGTTTTTTGCCGCCAGAGGCCGCTTCCGACTGCTTCATCCCGGGCCCTGGCAGCCGGAGCGGAACAGCCCGCTCCCCCGCAGCACCGCCTTGACCTGGAGTTTTGCGCTTATTGCTCGCACGTCAACATCTTGTTAACGCTGGAAAGCGGGTCCTACGGTCATCCGAACCGCCAGACCTGGTGGCAGTTCGATGGTGAACGATAGGTAGCTCCCATGCTGACAATCCTCGGATTCGTCATGATCGCCACCTTCCTGGTGCTGATCATGATGAAGAAGATGTCGCCCATCGCGGCACTGGTGCTCATCCCCGCGCTGTTCTGCGTCTTCGTAGGCAAGGCCGCCCACTTCGGGGACTACGTCCTCGAAGGCGTGGGCAATCTCGCGCCCACGGCCGCGATGCTCATGTTCGCCATCGTGTACTTCGGCGTCATGATCGATGTCGGCCTCTTCGACCCGATCGTCCGGGGCATCCTGCGGTTCTGCAAGGCGGACCCGATGCGGATCGTCGTCGGCACCGCCGTGCTCGCCGCGATCGTCTCGCTGGACGGCGACGGCTCCACCACGTTCATGATCACCGTCTCGGCGATGTACCCGCTGTACAAGCGCCTGAAGATGAGCCTCGTCGTCATGACGGGCGTCGCGGCCACCGCCAACGGCGTGATGAACACGCTGCCTTGGGGCGGGCCCACGGCCCGCGCGGCCACCGCCCTCAAGGTCGACGCCAGCGATATCTTCGTGCCGATGATCCCCGCGCTCGCGGTCGGTCTCGTCGCCGTCTTCGTCCTCGCGTACGCCCTGGGCCTGCGCGAGCGCAAGCGCCTCGGGGTGCTCTCGCTCGACGAGGTCCTGGAGAGCGGGACGGTCGCGGGCGAGCCGGTGCTGGTGGGCGGGGGCGGCGCGGAGCGGGTCAGCTTCGTGAAGGGCGGCTCCTCCACCGGCGGCTCCGCGGGGGGCTCCTCGGGGGGCGGCTCCGCCGCGGAGGGCCTCGCTTCGGGCGGCTCCTCCACGGACGGCCTCGCCTCGGAGGGCCCCTCGACTGACGGCCCCGCCACGGACGACCCGGACGACGACGGCTTCCAGGGCCTGGACCCGAACCGCCCCACCCTGCGGCCCAAGCTCTACTGGTTCAACGCGGGCCTGACCGTCCTGCTGCTCACCGCCATGATCATGGAGTGGCTGCCGATCCCGGTCCTGTTCCTGCTCGGCGCGGCCCTGGCCCTCACCGTCAACTTCCCGCACATGCCCGACCAGAAGGCCCGTATCGCCGCGCACGCCGAGAACGTCCTGAACGTCACCGGCATGGTCTTCGCCGCCGCCGTCTTCACCGGCGTGCTCACCGGCACCGGCATGGTCGACCACATGGCCGACTGGCTCGTGAACGCCATCCCCGACGGCATGGGCGGCCAGATGGGCCTGGTCACCGGCCTGCTCTCGATCCCCCTCACGTACTTCATGTCCAACGACGGCTTCTACTTCGGCGTCCTGCCGGTCCTCGCCGAGGCGGGCAACGCGCACGGCGTCTCCACCATCGAGATCGCCCGCGCCTCCATCGCGGGCCAGGCCCTGCACATGTCGAGCCCGCTGGTGCCCGCCGTGTACGTCCTCGTCGGCATGGCCAAGGTCGAGTTCGGCGACCACACGCGGTTCACGGTGAAGTGGGCGGTCCTCACCTCGCTGGTGGTCCTCGGGTCCGGGATCCTGTTCGGCATCATCTGAGTGCCGATGCTGCGGATACGCCGTTCCCGCGCGGCCGGGGAGAAGGGCGCTCGGCGGCGCGGGGACAGGGGCTGGCTGCTGCGGCTCGTCATCGCCTTCGGCTGTGCGCAGAGCGCGGTGTCGATGGCACGGCCCGCAGTCTCCTACCGGGCCCTCGCCCTTGGCGCCGACGAGCGGGCCGTCGGGGTGATCGCGGGTGTGTACGCGCTGCTTCCGCTGTTCGCCGCGGTGCCGCTCGGCCGCCGTACCGACCACGGCCGCTGTGCGCCGCTGCTGCCCCTCGGCGTCGCGCTGATCGCGGGCGGCTGCGCGCTCGGCGGCACCGCGGGCTCGCTCGCCGCGCTCGCCGCGTGGAGCGGGGTGATGGGCCTCGGCCACCTCTGCTTCGTCATCGGCGCGCAGTCCCTCGTCGCCCGTCAGTCGGCGCCCGCCGAACAGGACCGGAACTTCGGCCACTTCACCATCGGCGCCTCCCTCGGCCAGCTGGTCGGACCGCTGGCGGCCGGCGCGCTGATCGGCCACGACACGGATGCCACCAGCGCCCTCGCCCTGGTGGTGGCGGCCGGGGTCGCGGCGCTCGCCTGTACGTCACTGTGGCGCGTGGAGCGGCCACGGTCCGCCCGGGCCGGGGGCGCGGCCGAGGCGCGCGCGGGGGCCCAGGCCGGGCCGGGGGCCGGGGACAAGGTTCCCGTGCTGCGCATCCTGGGTGCCCGTGGCGTGCCCGCCGGGATGTTCATCAGCCTCGCCGTGCTGTCCGCCACCGACATCCTCACCGCGTACCTGCCCGTCATCGGCGAGGACCGGGGCATCGCGCCCGCGACCGTCGGGGCCCTGCTCGGCCTGCGCGCGGGCGCGACCATCGCCTGCCGCCTCGTGATGACGCCCCTCGTCCGGCTGCTCGGGCGCCGCACGCTCATCGCCGGGACCTGCGGCGCCGCCGGACTCCTGTGTGCCGCGGTCGCGTTGCCGCTGCCCGTCTGGGCGCTCGGCGTGGTCCTCGCGCTGCTCGGGTTCTGCCTGGGCGTCGGCCAGCCCCTGTCGATGACGACCGTGGTCCAGGCGGCGCCCGCCGGAGCCCGCTCCACGGCCCTGGCCCTGCGGCTCACCGGCAACCGGCTCGGCCAGGTCGCCACGCCGGCCGGGGCGGGCCTCGTCGCGGGGGTGGCGGGAGCGGCGGCGCCCTTCGTCACGCTGGGACTCCTGCTGTGTGCGGCGGCGGGGGCCGCCGCACGGACGGAGTGACGCTCACGGGGAAGCCGTTGAGCACCGCCGTGCCGGACAGCGGGTCGAGGAGGCTGCCGTCGAGCAGTTGGTTGACGTTGGCCCCGGGGTCGGCGGCGGCGACGGCCAGGCGGGTGCCGGGGCGGTCGTGGCCCCAGCCGTGCGGCAGGCTCACCACTCCCGGGCGCACCGTGTCCGTCACCTCCACCAGGACCTCGATCTCGCCGCCGGCGGCCCTCACCCGCGCGGGGCGGCCGTCCTCGATGCCGAGCCGGGCCGCGTCCCCGGGGTGGACGTGCAGGGTGCAGCGGTTGGAGCCGCCGGTGAGGGCGGGGACGTTGTGCATCCAGCTGTTGTTGGAGCGCAGATGGCGGCGGCCGACGAGGACGAGGGCGGCGGGCGTCTCACGCAGCGCGCGGGCCAGGCGCGGCAGGTCGGCGGCGATCGGGCCGGGCAGCAGCTCGATCCGCCCGCTGCGGGTCCTGAGGACCTCCGGGACGCGCGGGGCGAGCGGGCCCAGGTCGATGCCGTGCGGGTGGTCCAGGAGCCGGGCCAGGCTCAGCCCGGCCGGATCCGCGCCGAAGCCGTCGCCGTACGGGCCGAGGCGCAGCATCATGTCCAGGCGCCGCTCGGGGCCGCTCTCGCCCGTGAGGCGGGCCGCGAGGTCGGCGGGGTCGCGGCCGTGCACGCGCGTGTGCGGGGCGGCGACCGCCTCGGCGAGGGTGCGCTCGACGACCATGGCGTCGACGGCCGCCGGGTCGGTGCCGTGTCCGCCGGTCGCGGCGAGGACGAGCCGCGCGAGGATCTCGGTCTCGGGCATCCGGCCCTCCTCCAGGGGCACGGCGGCGCGGGTGTAGCGGACCTGGTTGCGTACGGACAGACCGTTGAAGGCGAAGGGGAAGTGGGCGCTCTGGGCGGGCGGGGGCGGCGGGAGCACGACGTGGGCGTGGCGCGTGGTCTCGTTCAGGTACGGGTCGACGCTCACCATGAAGTCGAGGGACTCCAGGGCCTTGTCGAGGCGGTCGCCGTCGGGCGCGGACAGGACGGGGTTGGCGGCGATGGTGATGACGGCGCGGACGGGGCTCTCGCCCAGGCCGCTGTCCGGGACGCGGGGCGGGGTGTCGATCTCCTCGGCGAGCGCGGCGACGGGCAGTTCGCCCTTGGTCTCGGGGTGCCCGCTGACGCGGCTGCGCCAGCGGCCGAGCGCGAAGCCCCGGCCCGGCCCCGCGGGGCGCGGCGCCCTGCCGGTGGCGGAGAGCGGGAAGAGCACGCCGCCGGGCCGGTCGACGTTGCCGGTCAGGACGTTGAGTACGTCGACGAGCCAGCAGGTGAGGGTGCCGTGGGCGACGGTGCTCGCGCCGACCCTGCCGTACACGGCGGCGGTGGGCGCCGATGCCAGCTCGTGGGCCAGCGTACGGATGGTGTCGGCGGGCACGTCACAGGCGGGGGCGACGGCCTGCGGGGTGAAGTCCCGGACCGCTGCGGCGAGTTCGTCCAGGCCCGTGACGTGGTCCGCGAGCGCGCCGAGGTCGGTGAGGCCGTCGGCGAACAGGACCCGCGCCATCGCCGCGAGCAGCAGCGCGTCCGTGCCGGGCCTGATCGCCAGGTGCCGGTCGGCGAGCCGGGCGGTGCGGGTGCGCCGCGGGTCGACGACGGTGAGCCGGCCGCCCCGGGCGCGCAGCGCCTTGAGCCTGCCGGGGAAGTCGGGGGCGGTGCACAGGCTGCCGTTGGACTCCAGCGGGTTGGCGCCGAGGACCAGCAGGTGGTCGGTGCGGTCCAGGTCGGGCACGGGGATCGCGAACGGGTCACCGAAGAGCAGGCCGCAGGAGACGTGCTTGGGCATCTGGTCGACGGTGCTCGCGGTGAACAGACTGCGGGTGCCGAGGGCGCCGAGCAGCACGGGCGGGTACAGGGCGCCCGCCATGGTGTGCACGTTCGGGTTGCCGAGTACGACGCCCACCGCGTGCGGCCCGTACCGCTCGGCGACGGGGCGCAGGCCTGCGGCGACGGCGTCGAAGGCCTCGTCCCAGTCCACCTCCGCGAGGCGTCCGCCGGTGCGGACGAGGGGACGCCGCAGCCGGTCGGGGTCGGCGTCGGACGCGCCGAAGGAGGCGCCCTTGGGGCAGATGAAGCCGCGGCTGAAGACGTCGTCCCGGTCGCCCCGCGCGCCGGTGACGCGTGTGCCCTCGACGGTGAGCGTGAGTCCGCAGGTGGCTTCGCAGAGCGGGCAGATGCGCGGGGCGGTGCGGGTCATGGGCCCTCCCGGGGCGTGGCGCGGCGGCGCGGTCCACCCTCAGCATACCGACCGGTATGTACGGCGCCAGTGGTCAGCCGAGGGCCCGCTCGACGTAGGCGTACAACAGGGTCCGCGTCTCGGCCACGATCTGCGGGTCCCCCAAGGGGTCGGCGCGGAAGGCGAGTTGGAGCAGCGCGTCCACGGCTTCGACGCTGACGAGCATGGTGCGGCGGAGGCGGGCGTCCAGCGGGCGGCCCAGGTGTCCGGCGAGGAGCCCGGCGACGCGCTCCGCGACCGTCTCGTTGGCGTCGGGCATCGCGTCGGGCGCCGACGGAATGCCGAAGTCGACCCGCCCGAAGCCGGGGACGGTCCGCTTCATCAGCAGATACTCGTCGAAGGCGGCCTGGACGGCGCCGCGCAGGTCACCCCGGGGCACGACCGTCATGCGGGCCGTGACCCTGCGGGCGTAGGCGTCGAGGTTGCGGTGGGCGAGGGCGTCGGCCAGGGCGCGCTTGTTGTCGAAGAAGCGGTAGACCGAGCCGATGGGCACGCCCGCGCGCTCCGCGACCGCCCGGGTGGTCAGGTCCTCGTAGCCGACCTCGTCGAGGAGGGCGGCGCAGGCGTCCAGGATCCGGGTCAGCCGCTCCGCGCTGCGGCGCTGCACGGGGGTGCGGCGCAGGGCCGCCCGGTGGTTCGGGTCCCGTGTACCGGAAGAGTCACGCACCCCGGGAGGGTAGAACACCGTTCACATTTCACGGATCCCTCTTGCGCGGGGTAATGACGAATCCTACGGTGTCCCATAGGAATCGTTGGCGAGGACGCCGGCGGCGGTCCGTCGTGGGCCGGGGAGCCGAGGGAGCTGTCATGAGCGGGGATCAGCCGAAGGACGACAGGGACGACGCGCGCAAGCTCGCCGAGGGGCTCACCTACCTCTCCGGATTCGGCAACGAGCACAGCTCGGAGGCCGTCCCCGGCGCCCTGCCGCACGGCCGCAACTCGCCGCAGCGCGCCCCCCTCGGCCTGTACGCGGAGCAGCTGAGCGGCACCGCGTTCACCGAGCCGCGCGCCCACAACCGCCGCTCGTGGCTGTATCGCATCCGCCCCTCGGCCGCGCACCCGTCGTTCACCCGGATCGACAACGGCGCGATCCGCACGGCCCCGTTCACCGAGTCCGTGCCCGACCCCAACCGCCTGCGCTGGAACCCGCTGCCGGAGCCCGCCCCCGGCACCGACTGGCTCGCGGGCCTCTGGACCCTCGGGGGCAACGGCGACGCGACCCAGCGCACGGGCATGGCCGTCCACCTCTACCACGCCAACGCCTCCATGGACCGGGTGTTCAGCGACGCCGACGGCGAGCTGCTCGTCGTGCCCGAGCACGGCGGCCTGCTGCTGCGCACCGAGCTGGGCCTGCTGCACGCCGAGCCCGGCCACATCGCCCTGATCCCGCGCGGCGTCCGCTTCCGCGTCGAGCTGCTCGACGCCAGCGCCCGCGGGTACGTCTGCGAGAACTACGGCGCGGCCTTCCAGCTCCCCGACCTCGGCCCGATCGGCGCCAACGGCCTGGCGAACGCGCGGGACTTCCTGGCCCCCGTCGCCGCGTACGAGGACGACGCGGACACGGCGGGCCCGGTCCAGGTCGTCAACAAGTTCTGCGGCAACCTCTGGGCGGCCACCTACGACCACTCCCCGCTAGACGTGGTCGCCTGGCACGGCAACCACGTGCCGTACGTCTACGACCTGCGCCGCTTCAACGTCATCGGCACCATCTCGTACGACCACCCCGACCCGTCAATCTTCACGGTGCTCACCTCGCCCTCGGACACCCCCGGCCTCGCGGGCGTCGACTTCGTGGTGTTCGCCCCGCGCTGGCTGGTCGGCGAGGACACGTTCCGCCCGCCGTACTTCCACCGGAACGTGATGAGCGAGTACATGGGCCTGATCGAAGGCGCCTACGACGCCAAGGCGGACGGTTTCGTGCCGGGCGGCGGCTCGCTGCACAACATGATGTCGGCGCACGGCCCCGACCGGGAGACCTTCGAGAAGGCCAGCGCCGCGGAGCTGAGGCCGCAGAAGATCGACGACGGCCTCGCGTTCATGTTCGAGACCCGCTGGCCGGTGACCGCCACCGAGCAGGCGGCTTCGGCCGGCCATCTCCAGCGGGGGTACGACGACGTGTGGCAGGGTCTGGAGCGTCATTTCCGGCCGTAGTACCACCACTTCCGGCCGCTGTCCGCGTCGTTTCGGAAGTACGGAGTTCCCTGTGACCGCTTTCGCCCCGGACTCGATCGTCCTGAACCGAAAGCTTCCGCTGTGGTATCAGGTGTCGCAGTCGCTGCGCGCCTCGATACTCGGCCGCACGCCGGACGCCCCGCTGCGCCTGCCCACCGAGGAGCAGCTGGCGGGGCACTACGGCGTCAGCGTGCTCACCATGCGCCAAGCCCTCAAGGAGCTGGAGGACGAGGGCCTGATCAGCAGGCACCGGCGGCGCGGCACGTTCATCGAGCCGGACGTGCGGCGCGGTTCGCCGGTGCGGCTGCTCGGCTCGGTCGACGCGATCGTGGCGCAGCAGTCCGGCATGGACACCAAGCTCCTGTCCCAGGGCCGGGAGCGGGTGCCCACCGACGTCGCCGAGCACTTCCCCGGGCTCACCGAGGTCGCCACGTACCACCGGCTGCGCAGCGACGCCAGGACCGGCGAGCCGACCAACCACGCGCGCAACCACGTGCGCCCCGACCTCGCCGAGCGCATCGACCCGGCCGACCTGGAGCGCTGGCCGATGACCAAGGTCCTGCGGGACGTGGTGGGCGTGGCGATCTCACGCATCACCGACACCGTGGAGGCCCGGCTCGCCGACCCGGAGACGGCCCGGCTGCTCCAAGTGCCGCTGCTCAGCCCGATCCTGCACTACACGGGCATCACCTACGACACCGAGGGCCGGGCGCTCGACGTGGCCCGGATCCAGTACCGGGGCGACCGCTTCTCGTTCACCGTCACGCTCGACGCGACCTGATGGGTGCCTCCCGGCACGTCGTACGATGCCGGGCGTGACGTACGACGACGCGCCGCCGCTCGCCGATCTCATGCCGTGGTCCGTCGCGCCGCTCCGGCCGGGGCGCGGGTGGCCGATGGCACCCGACGCCGCGTCCCTCAGGGCCCGTTGGGACGCCTTCGTCCGCGCCGACGCGGCCGGGCGCGAGGCGCTCTTCGGCCCCACCCGGGCGCGCACCCTGCACACCTCGGTCGCGCAGCTGCCCGGCTGCGGCGGCGGCACGGGACGCCTCGCCCGCGAGGACGGGCCCTGCGCCGACCCCGTCCGGGTGATGCACGGGCCCTTCGACGAGCAGTGGCTGATACCCGACCACCGCCTCCTCGACGCGGCCCGCCCCGAGCTGTGGCGGGTGGCCGGTGCCGGACAGCTCTTCCTCACCGAGCAGGGGTACGTCCCCGACGCGGACGCCGGGCCCGCGGTGCTCGCCTCCGCGGTGCTGCCGGACGGGCGCTCCCCCGCCGGGCGGCCCGGCCGCATCCGCCCGCTCTACCGACGTCCTGACAGCACTGAAACGAACGTTCTATCCGGCCTGTTGGAACATCTCTCCCAGCGGTACGGGTCGGGCGTCACCCCGGAGGACTTCCTGGCCTGGACCCTGGTCGCCGCGCGGGCCACGCCCGCGGGCCCCGTCGTGCCGCTCACCTCCGCGGCCGACGCGTGGGCCCGGGGTGTGGAGCTGGGGCGGCGGGCGCTCTGGCTCCAGCTGCGCGGGGCCGCGGGAGAGCGCCCGAAGCTGCCGGGCGGGCGGCGGCCGTACGTGCGGGCGCCGCTGCCCGCACGGCCTTCCGGGCTCGTCTACGACGCCGAGGACGAGGTCCTGCGGGTCGGTGAGGGCGGGCTCATCTCGCCCGTGCCCGCGGGGGCGTGGGACTTCAAGGTCAGCGGGGTGCGGGTCATCGAGCTGTGGTTCGAGCGGCGGGCGGCCCCGGCGGAGCCCGGCACCCTGGAGGCCGTCCGGCCCTCGGCGTGGCCCCAGGCCTGGACCTCGCAGCTCCTGGAGCTGATCACGGTCCTCGCCCTCCTCGCGGAGCTTCCGGCGCTCCCTGAACTCTCCCCTGACGAGGTGCTCACGGCCGCCGAGCTGCACACGGCGGGCCTTCTGCCCGTCCCGGCGGCGGCCCGGCGGCCGGCCTCGGTGCTCGACCACCACGAGGAGGGGCCGGAGGGCCAGTACGCCCTGCTGTGAGGGCTGGACCCGGGCCGGGCGCGTGCGGAGCCGCGGGCCACGGGGGGGGGGAGTCACCGGTGTCCGCCGCGTGCCGGGAGTGACGGCGGGGAGAACGGGTCGGGCGGGAAGCGCGGGCGCCCCAGGGCGAGGCCGGAGGCGCCCGCGCCAGAGGTCAGTGGCCGCCGAACAGCGAGCGGCGCAGTCTGCGCAGCGGTGCGAACAGCGAGACACGGCGCACCTGCGCGCGCTTGCCGCCCCGCTCGTGCGCGGCGTCACGCGAGGTCAGCTCGCGCATCAGCAGGGTGGCCTCGGCCGACTCGCGCTGCGGGACGGCGGGGCCGCCCAGCACCGAGAGATGACGGTCGAGGCGCCTACTGCTCGCGCCGCTCCCACAAGTGATCGCAGGGACCCTCGCCCTGCTGCGCACTGTTATCTGTTCCATGTCACTCCCCACCCGTACGAGGGCACCCGGCCCAGGGCAGGTTAACCCTATCGCCCCACCATGACACTCGTGTATCCCGGTGGCGGGATTCACCTTCTCCACAAGGAGGTTGACGGTTACTCTCCGAATCCAACTGATTCCAGGGCGAGTTGGACCAGAGGCCTGCTGGTGGGCTGCGTGGAGCCACCATCGGGTTCCACGGTGACAGCGAGTGATGTCGCTCGGGTGCTGAGATCCTTCGCGACCACCGGCGTTTCGCCATCGAGCAGCCCGAGCGAGCGGGGCGCGGCCCCGGCGCGCATCACCCAGAGTTGATGCGCGCGCCCCTGCGGGGGTCGGCCCAGGCCCGTGACGCTGACCACGGCCCGCCGCTCCGCGCGGGACACGACCACGCCGATGCCCCGCCCCCGCGCGTCCCGGTCGGCGTCCGCGCGGGCGTCGGGGGCGGCCAGGACGTGGGCGATCTCACGTGCGGCGGCCCGCTCGGCGGTCAGCTCGTCGTCGGTGCGGACCAGGGCGAGGGCGAGGAAGCCGGCGGCGACGAGGGCGAGGACGGCGGCGGACGCGGCGAGCGCGAGCGGCGCCCGGCCGGGGGCGCGGCGCGGCGCCACGGGCAGGGGCGGGGGCGGAGCCGGCCGCACGGCGGGCTCCTGTGCCGTGGTGCGCACGGCGGCGAGTATGCGCTCCCGCAGGTCGTCGGGGGCGGGGACGGAGGCCGCGCGCGCCAGGCGCACGGTGTCGGCGGCGAGCGCGCGCACCTCGTCGGTGCACCGGTCGCAGGTGGCCAGGTGCTTCTCGAAGCGGCGCGTCTCGTCCGGGTCGAGGGCGTCGAGCGCGTACGGCACGGCGAGGGAGTGCATGGAGTGGAGGGGCGGGCCGAGCCGGAGGCCGCTCGCGTACCGGCGCAGGCGGCGCAGCGGTCCGGGTTCCCCAGGGCTCATGCGGCGGCGCCCAGGCAGTCGCGCAGGCGCAGCAGGCCGTCCCGCATACGGGTCTTGACGGTGCCGAGCGGCACGGACAGGCGCCGGGCCACCTCGCGGTAGGTGTAGCCGTCGTAGTAGGCGAGCGTGAGCGCCTGGTGCTGGAGGTCGGTCAGGCGCTCCAGGCAGCGGCGCACCCACTCGCGCTCCAGGCTGCCCTCCACCTCCTCGGCGACCTGGTCGAAGGCCGGTCCTTCGCCGCGGTGGGCCGCGCGCCGCTCGCGGTCACCGGCGGCGCGGACGCTGCGCACCCGGTCGACGGCCCTGCGGTGGGCGAGGGTGAGGATCCAGGACAGGGCCGTGCCCCGGGCCGGGTCGAAGCGGGCCGCGGTGCGCCACAGTTCGAGCAGCACCTCCTGAGCCACCTCCTCGGACTGCGCGGGGTCGCGGAGCACGCGCCGCACCAGGCCGTAGACCGGCCCGGACACGAGGGCGTACAGGTCCTCGAAGGCCTTGTGGTCGCCGTCGGCCACCCGTGGCAGCAGTTCGTCCGCTTCCACCGCCGTCCCCCCGCTCTCCCGGCTTCCCGGGCGCTCAATTCTGGCCTCGGCGGGGATTCGGGGCGAGCCCCTGGACCGGATTGGCGCGCCGCCGCGGAAATCAGCGGGCGCGGGCCAATCCGCCGCCGCCCCCGTGCCGAATGGCATGCGTCAGGCGGGCCGCGCGGTCAGCGCGCGGCCCCGGCCACCGAGGTGAGGACGGACACGATGACAGCAGTCGGCACGAACCGGGCGAGGCGAGGGGGAATCCGTGGCCTCGCCGCCCTCGTCGGCGGCGCGCTGGCCGCCGGGGGGCTCGCGGCCACCGGGGTCGGCACGCTCCGGCCGGAGACGGCGAGCGCCTCCAGCCACCGGGAGGCCCCGCTGATCTCGGGGCAGCCGCAGTACGACAACACCGACGTGTACGCCTTTGTGAGCCCCGACCGGCCCGACACGACGACCATCGTCGCGAACTGGACGCCGTTCGAGGAGCCGGCGGGCGGCCCGAACTTCTACCCGTTCCCCGAGGACGCCCAGTACGACGTGCACATCGACAGCGACGGCGACGCGCAGGGCGACCTGCTCTACCGCTGGACGTTCGACACGCGCACCAGGGACGGGGACACCTTCCTCTACAACACCGGTGAGGTCACGAGCCTGGACGACCCGGACCTGAACGTGACGCAGACGTACGACATCGACCTGCTGCGGCTGAAGGACCAGAAGGTCGTCTCCACCAAGAAGGTCGCCGACGACCTGCCGATCGCGCCCTCGCACGTGGGCAAGGCGTCCATGCCCGACTACGGCAAGCTGCGCGACCAGGCCGTGCGCAAGCTCCCCGGCGGCGGCACCTCGTTCGTCGGGCAGGCGGACGACCCCTTCTTCCTCGACCTCAGGGTCTTCGACCTGGTGTACGGCAAGGACCTGTCGGAGGTCGGGCGGGACACGGTCGCCGGGTACAACGTGAACTCGGTGGCGCTCCAGGTGCCGAGCGCGGAGATCCGGCAGTCCAAGGACCAGCCGACCGTCGGCATCTGGTCGACGACGCAGCGCAGGAACGCGGCGGGCAAGTGGACCCAGGTGTCCCGGCTCGGCTCGCCCCTGGTGAACGAGGTCGTCGTCCCGATGAAGGACAAGGACAGGTTCAACGCGTCCGCGCCGTGGAACGACGCACGGTTCCTGCCGTACGTCCAGAAGCCGGAGCTGCCGCGGATCATCGAGAAGCTCTACAAGATCAAGGCGCCGAAGGAGCCCCGCAAGGACCTGGTCTCGGTGTTCCTCACCGGTGTGAAGGACCTCAACCAGCCGCCGGGCGTGCGGCCCGCCGAGGCGCTGCGCCTGAACACGTCCGTCAGGCCCGCCGCTTCGCCGAAGCGGCTCGGTGTCCTCGACGGCGACAACGCGGGCTACCCCAACGGGCGGCGCCTGAGCGACGACGTCCTGGACATCTCGCTCCAGGTCGTCGAGGGCGAACTGGTGGGCCAGAAGAACGACTTGGGCGACGCGGTCGACGCCAACGACAAGCCCTTCGGGAACTCCTTCCCGTACCTGGCCCTGCCCACGGCCGGATCGCGGGGGCAGGTGGCCGACAAGGACGCCACCGGCGCGCGGGACGCCCTCGGCGGCGGGGCGCCGCCCGTGGAGGCCGCCCGCTCCACCGACACCGTGCTGATCGCGTCCGCGGCGGCGGGCGGCGCCGGGGTGCTGCTCGTGGCCTGCGGGCTCGTGTGGTGGCGGCGCGCCAGGGCGACGGC
Source organism: Streptomyces sp. NPDC045778 (assembly GCF_056431945.1). Lineage (NCBI taxonomy): Bacteria > Bacillati > Actinomycetota > Actinomycetes > Kitasatosporales > Streptomycetaceae > Streptomyces > Streptomyces sp. NPDC045778. The sequence goes on along the minus strand of NZ_JBWKJZ010000033.1, from coordinate 47,467 downwards.
CGGGGGTGCCTGAGGTGAGCCGGGTCTCCGGGCGCGGCCTCCTGGCCGCCGCCGTCCTCGCGCTCGCGCTGACCGGCGGGGCGCTGACGCTCGGCGGGGTGCCGTCGGGCTCGCACGAGGGGCGGCCGTCCGCGGCGGCCGCCCCGCCCGGCGCCCGGGGCATCGCGCCGGACGCCACCTGGGGCCGGTTGTCCGCCTCCGACCTGGACCGCGGGGTGGCCGCGCTGCGGGCACGGCTGCGCTCCCGGCCCCAGGACGCCAGGTCCTGGGCGGCCCTCGGCACCGCGTACGTCGAGCAGGCCCGGCTCCGCGGCGACCCGTCCCGCTACGCGGAGGCCGAGCGGGCCCTGGACCGCGCGCTCGCGCTGCGGCCCGCCGACGACTCCGCGCTCGCCGGACGGGCCGCGCTCGCCGCCGCCCGGCACGACTTCGGCGGCGCCCTGCGGTACGCGGAGCGGGCGCTCGCCGTGAACCCCTACAGCGAGGGCGCGCTGGCGTCCCGCGTCGACGCGCTCGTCGAACTCGGCCGCTACGACCGGGCGGAGCGGGCCGTACGGGAGGCCGACGCGCGCCGCCCCGGCGTCCCCGTCTTCACGCGGTACGCGTACGTACGGGAGCTGCACGGCGACGTGTCCGGCGCCCGCAGCGTGCTGCGCCGGGCCGCGACGGCGGCGCGGTCCCCCGGTGACGTCGCGTACGTCGCCACGGCGCTCGCCCAACTGGCGTGGCGGCAGGGCGACCACACCGCGTCCCTGCGCCACTGCGCGGCCGCGCTCCGGGCCGACCCGGGGAACCTGCCCGCCCTGGAGGCGCGGGGGCGGGCCAGGGCCGCGCGGGGCGACACGGACGGCGCCGTCGCCGACCTGCGGGCCGTCGTCACCCGCAGACCGCTGCCCGGGGCGCTCGTGGCCCTCGGGGAGCTGTACGACGCCCGGGGCGACGGGGCGCGGGCCCGCGAGCAGTACCGGCTCATCGGCTCCTGGGTGCGGCTCGCCCGCGCGCACGGGGTCAACCCGGACCTCGACACCGCGCTCGCCGCGGCCGACCACGGCGACCGTGCCGAGGCGCTGCGCGCGGCGCGGGACGAGTGGCAGCGGCGGCACACCGTACACACGGCGGACGCGCTGGCCTGGGCGCTGCACGTCAACGGGCGTGACCGGGAGGCCCTGCGGTACGCGCGGCGCGCCACGGGCACGGGGATGCGGGAGGCCGCCTTCCTGTACCACCGGGGCGTCATCGAGACCGCCCTGTCCCCCACGGCGGGCCACACCTGGCTGCGCGCCGCGCTGAATCTGAACCCGGGCTTCTCCCCCCGGGGCGCCGCGGAGGCGCGACGCCTTCTGGGGGTGCCACGGTGACCGCACCATGGCGGCCCCTCGCCGGGGCGCGGCGCTGGGCCCTGCCAGGGCTCCTGGCCCTCGCTTTCGCCCTAGGGGTGAGCGCCCCCGCCCACGCCCACCCCCTCGGCAACTTCACCGTCAACCAGTACGACGGCCTCCTCCTGTCCCCGGGCCGCCTCCGCGTGGAGCACGTGGAGGACCTCGCGGAGATCCCCGCCGCGCAGGCGGAGCCCGCCATCGACCGCGAGGGAAGGGACCGCTGGGCGCAGGAGCGGTGCCGCGCGGCGGCCGCGCGCGCCCGGGTGGAGGTGGGCGGGCGGAGCGCCGCCCTGCGCACGGCGAGCGCCACGGCCCGCGTGCGCCCGGGCCAGGCGGGCCTGCCCACCGTCCGGGTCGAGTGCCGGCTGGCCGCCCCGCTGCCGCCCGGCGCCCTGACGGTCCGCTTCCGCGCCGCGCCCCAGGCAGCGCCGGGCTGGCGGGAGATCACCGCGCGCGGGGACCGCATGACCCTCAGCGGGGCGAGCGTGCCGCGGGAGTCCCGCTCCGCGCGCCTCACCCGCTACCCGCCCGGCGCCTCATCGCCCGACGCGACAGGCGCCTCGCTGCGGGCGCGCCCCGGCGGCCCCGCCCGCACCGAAGAGCCGGCGCCCGCGGCCCCAGGCTCCGCCCTGCCGAGCGCCGCGACCGACGCGCTGACCGGCCTGGTGGCCCGGCACGACCTCACCCCGGCCTTCGCGGGGCTCGCGCTCGGCACCGCCCTGCTGCTCGGCGCCCTGCACGCGCTCGCGCCCGGCCACGGCAAGACCCTGATGGCCGCGGCCGCCGCCGCGCGCGGCCGTGCGTCACCGCGGGACGTGCTGCCGCTGGCCGCGTCCGTGACGGTCACGCACACCCTCGGCGTGGTGGCGCTCGGGCTGCTCGTGGCGGGCGGCTCGGCGGCGGCGCCCTCGGTCGTCGCCTGGCTCGGCGTGGCCAGCGGAGTCCTGGTGACCGGCGCGGGCGCGCTCCTCGTACGGCGCGCATGGCGCCGCGCACGCGGGGCCGCACAGCACCACGCGCACCACCACGCTCACCACCACGCGCACCACCACGCGCCGCCCACCGTGCGCGGCACCCTCCTGCTCGGCTTCGCCGGAGGCCTCGTGCCCAGCCCCTCCGCCGTCGTCGTGCTGGTGGGCGCCGCCGCCCTCGGCGAGGCGTGGTTCGGCCTTCTGCTCGTGCTCGCCTACGGGGCCGGGCTCGCCGTCACGCTGACGGCCGCGGGGTTCCTCGTGGTGCGGCTCGGCGCGGTGGCGGGGCGGCGCCTGGCCCGGGGCCGCGCGTCCGGCCTCGCGCGCCGCGCCGCGCCGCTCGGCTCCGCCTGCGTGGTGCTCGCGCTCGGGTGCGGATTGGTGCTCAAGGGGGCTGCAACCGCGCTCGGTTGAGCTACTTTTGTGGAGAATCGCACGGCTGCGAATGGGGGGACCGTGACCGGTCAGGCGCGCGTGATCGCGGGGCGGTACCGCCTCCTCTCCCCGCTCGGCGAGGGCGGCATGGGCACGGTGTGGCGGGCCCGGGACGACGTGCTCGGCCGCGAGGTCGCGGTCAAGGAGGTCCGCGCGCCCGCGGGCCTGCCCGCGAGCGACGTGGAGCGGCTGTACGCACGCCTGGAGCGGGAGGCGTGGGCGGCCGCCCGCATCCCCCACCGGAACGTGGTCACGGTGTACGACGTGGCACGCGAGGAGGGCCGCCCCTGGATCGTCATGGAGCTGGTGCGCGGCCTGGCCCTCTCGGACGTCCTGGAGGCCGAGGGCGCGATGACGCCGCAGCGGGCCGCGCACGTCGGCGCGGAGGTCCTCGGCGCGCTCCGGGCCGCCCACGGCGCGGGCGTCCTGCACCGCGACGTGAAGCCCGGCAACGTACTGCTGGCCAACGACGGCCGCGTCGTCCTGACGGACTTCGGGATCGCGACGGTGGAGGGCAGCTCCGCCCTCACGATGACGGGCGAGGTCGTGGGGTCGCCCGAGTTCCTCGCCCCGGAGCGGGCGCTGGGGGAGCACCCCGGCCCCGAGTCCGACCTGTGGTCGCTGGGCGTCCTGCTGTACGCGGCGGTGGAGGGCGTCTCGCCGTTCCGCCAGCACACCCCGCTGAGCACGCTGCGCGCGGTCGTCGACGAGGAACTGCCGCCGCCGCGCGGCGCGGGGCCGCTGACGCCGGTCATCGAGGGCCTGCTCCGCAAGGACCCCGCCGAGCGCGCCACGGCCGCCGACGTCGAGCGCGACCTGCGGCTCATCGCCGAGGGGCACCCGCCGAGCGGGCAGCCGGACGTTCCGTACGCGCCCACGGTGGTCGCCCACCACCAGCCCGGCCCCACCCCGCCCCCTCCTCCGGCGCCCGGCGGTCACGCGGCCGCGGGCGCCGCGGGCGCGCCGTCGGGTGGTACGACCCTCACGACCACGCCCGACAGACCCCGCTCGCGCCGCGCGGCCGTGGTCCTCGTCGCGGGCGCCGCCGCGCTGGTGCTCGGCATCGGCGGCCTCACGTACGCCCTCGTCGGCAACAGCGACGGGGACGGCGGGAACGGCGGGACCAGCGGGAACAGCGCCGGCGGCAGCACGTCCGGCGCCGACGCGGGCGGCACCGGAGGCGGCGGCACCGGAGGCAAGGGCGACGGCGGCGGGAGCGGGAGCGGAGGCGGCAGCGGCGGAGGCACCGACGGCGGCGGGTCGAGCGGCGGTGGATCGGGCAGCGGCGGTTCGGGCAGCGGCGGGGGCACCAACGGCGGTGGCGGCAAGGGCGGTTCGACCGACGGCGGCGGCAGCGGCGGCACCACCAAGCCCCCGCCCCAGTCCGTGCGCGTCTCCCTCACCGGCCACGGCACGGAATACGCAGGGGCCTGCCCGCCGACGCGGCCGGCGTCGTTCACGGCGACGTTCACGGTCGGACGCGTCCCGGTGACCGTCGAGTACCGGTGGGTCACCGCCGAGGGCGAGTCCGGCGACCCGGGCTGGAAGTCACTCTCGTTCCCGGCCGCGAGCGGCAGGACCAAGCAGGTCAACCACACGGAGCTGCCGACCACGACGAGCGGGACGTACCACAACGAACTGCGCGTGGAGGTCCGCTCCCCCGTGCCGGCCACGTCCAACTCGGTGGCGTACTCGGTGACGTGCGAGGAGGAGCCCACGACCGGCGGGGGCTCCCCCTCTTCCTATTCGGCCTCTTGAGCCGGCGGCCTTGGCCTCAGGACGCGTTCCTGCTGAACACGGGCAGGTAGCCGCCGGACTGGCCCGCGGCGGTCGGGTGGTACGACTCGCCGATGTTGGTCCAGACGACGCTGTGCAGCCACGGGGAGCTAGAGCAGATCTCGTGCCCGGAGAACGTGGTGGTGACGTCACCGAAGGCGAAGCCGTGGTCGGCGGCGCGCTTGGCGAGGGCCGCGTTGAGGTGGTCGGCGCCGCCGTTGATGGCGGTGCGCTCGCGCTCGGAGAGACCGGCGAGGCAGCCGCCGCCGAGCTTGTAGAAGCGGGGGTAGCCGAGGACGACGACCCGGGCGGACGGCGCCTTGCTCTTGATCGTCGTGTACACGCGGTCGAGCTTGGCCGGCAGCGTGGAGTCGACGTACGCCTTGGCCTGGTTGACGCGCGCCACGCAGTTGTCCTCGGACTGCAGGACGCAGGTCGTCATGACGTCGCTGAAGCCCGCGTCGTTGCCGCCGACGGTGATCGAGACGAGTCCGGTGCCGGAGTTGAGCGGCCCCGTCTGGCCCGCGAGCACGTCGTCGGTGCGCGCGCCGGAGCAGGCCGTGAAGCTGAAGCTGGAGGGGGCGTTGGCCGCGGCCCACAGCGCCGGGAAGGCCCGGGTGCTGCGTTTACAACTTCCGCTGCCGCTGTCGTAGTTGCCGGCGCCGACGCCCGACGAATAGGAGTCCCCGAGCGCCACATAGGCGGGGGCCGCGCTCTGGCGCTCGCTGTCGGCGTACGCGGCGCCCACCCCGGTGAGGGTGGCGGCCGCGGCGAGGACGAACGCGGAAGCATAGGACGCGAAACGGGACAATCTCATGGAACCTCCCGAGCAGGATTTCCGGCTCGACAGTGGTAGCACCGCACCACCCACCGTCGATAGTGTCCATGACAATCAATTCTTCAGTAATTCCCTTACCCACCCCGGGAGTTCACCGACCCTCCAAGGGGTGACGGCGAACAACTGCCCACCGCATCGGCGTCTTGACGAGCCGCCGCCCGCTGCGCCACATTGAAGCCCGGCATCCGGCGCTTCGGGGGGCAAAGTCGCCCATGCAGACCATCAGGCTCAAGTCGTCACGCGGGGATCTGAGCCCGCTGCTCGCGGGCGTGGCCGTCACGGCCGGGTGCGTCGGGGCGCTGTTCGCGCTGCTCGACCTCTCCTCTCCGGTGCGCGGCCCCCTGACCCTCTTCTTCCTCGTCGCCGCCCCCGCCGCCGCGCTCGCGCACTGGCTGCGGGGGCTCGACCCCTGGGGCCGTGCCCTCGCCTGCGTCTCGGCGGCGGTCGTGGTCGACCTGCTGGTCGCCCAGGCCATGCTGGCCCTGCACGTGTGGTCGGTACGCGGCGGCGTCGCGGCGGTGGCGGGGATCAGCGCGGTCATCTTCCTGTCGGCACTGGCGCGGCGCTAGCGCCACCGCGCCCCGAGGAGACGGACTCGATGACGTGGAGATCACCGTCCACCGCCCCGGCGAACTCACCGCGGCGGACCGGGTGGCATGGACCGCCCTGCAGTCCAAGGCACATCTGAACGGCTCGCCCGGCCTCGCGAACCCCTTCCTCTCCCCCGAGTTCACGCTCGCCGTGGCCCGGGTGCGGCGCGACGTGCGGATCGCGATCGCCCGGGAGGAGGGCGGGCCCGCCGCGTTCTTCCCGTACCAGCGGTCGAGAACAGGAGTGGGCCGCGCCGTCGGCCTCGGCGTCTCGGACAGCCAGGGCGTCGTGCACCGGCCCGGCTTCACCTGGGACGCCCGCCGCCTGCTGCGCGCCTGCGGCCTGGTGATGTACGAGTACGACCACCTCGTGGAGGGCCAGCCCGCCTTCCAGGCGGGGGCCACCGGCCGTTACGCCTCACCCATCATGGAACTCGACCAGGGGTACGAGGCCTACCTCGCCCATCTGCGCGAGCAGTCGCCGAAGTTCCTCCGCAGCACCCGCGCCAAGGGCCGCAAGCTCGCCCGCGACCACGGCGAGGTGCGGTACGTGCACGACGAGCGCGACCCGAAGGCCCTGCACACGCTGATGGCCTGGAAGTCCGCGCAGTACCGCAGGACCGGCCGCAGCGACCGCTTCGCGCACGCCTGGATCACCCAGCTCGTGCACCAGCTCTTCCACACCCGCTCGGAGACCTTCCAGGGGCTGCTCTCCGTGCTCTACGCGGGCGGCGCGCCCGTCGCCGCGCACTTCGGGCCGCGCACCGAGCGCGTGCTCTCCTGCTGGTTCCCGGCCTACGACCCGGAGTTCGCGAAGTACTCGCCCGGCCTGCTGCTCCATCTGCACATGGCCGAGGCGGCCGCCGCCGACGGCATCGCCCACCTCGATCTCGGACGTGGCCAGAAGCAGTACAAGGACTCCCTCAGGACGCGGGAACTGACCGTGTCCGAGGGGTGGGTGGCGCTGCGCCACCCCATGGCTCTCGGCCATCGTGCGCATCGCGCACCGGTCCGGGCGCTGCGCAACACCGTCGTATCCCGACCGGAATTGTTCGAACCGGCGGATCGCCTGCTCAAGGGCCTGGGAAAGATCCGTTCCCGGCGCCGGAAAGAGTGAGAAGTGCGCAGGAACCGCCAAGGAAGGTCAAGAAAGAACCGGTGAACAGGACGCAGCCAAAGTGTCCTAAGACAACGGTCAATTTATAGAAAACGTGAGACCTCGTTCCAGGTCTTGCCATACGGTCGCAAGCATCAATAACGTCGTACATCCACCCGCAACGATTCATCGGCAGTCGGTCTAGGGGAGGGCTCAAGACCGCGATGGATCCGCTGCGGGGCGCGGTAGGGGGGTGCCCGTGCCCGGTGACCACAAGTCGTCCGGGTCACGTGCCGCGCAGTCATGCCAGCTCACCCGGGCCTGTCCCGGAGCTCACCGCACGGTGTGGGCTCCGGCGTGGCCGGACGTGAGAACCCCCCCTTTCGAACCGGACCCACAACCGGACCGCCCGGGGGCGGGCGGTCCACCGGACGAGAGGGACAAGAGACTCATGAGTTCCGCTGTGCGCCCGTTCAATTCGGGCCAAGATCCTTTAATCGACCCGTCCGAGAACGGCACCGCCGCGAAGTCGGCACGGCCGTCGATGACCAAAGGCGGATTGCCCGCCATTCCCAGTCAGCACCAATACCGGCCGGTATCGTCGCACCTGGCGATTGCGCCCCCGGTGAGCGTCGTGATTCCCGCGATGAACGAAGCGGAGAATCTTCCCTATGTGTTCAAGACCCTGCCCGAGTGGGTCCATGAAGTCGTCCTCGTGGACGGCAATTCCACCGACGACACGGTGCAGGTCGCACGCGAGCTGTGGCCGGACGTGAAGGTCGTCAGGCAGCTCGGCAAGGGCAAGGGCGACGCGCTCATCACCGGATTCGAGGCGTGCACGGGCGACATCATCGTGATGGTCGACGCGGACGGCTCCGCCGACGGGCACGAGATCGTCTCCTACGTCTCCGCGCTGGTCTCCGGCGCGGACTTCGCCAAGGGCTCCCGGTTCGCCAACGGCGGCGGCACGGACGACATGACGCTCATCCGCAAACTCGGCAACTTCGCCCTGTGCGCGGTCGTGAACGCCAAGTTCGGCGCCCGGTACACGGACCTGTGCTACGGGTACAACGCCTTCTGGCGGCACTGCCTCGACAAGATCGAGCTGGACTGCACCGGCTTCGAGGTCGAGACGCTGATGAACATCCGCGTCGTCAAGGCAGGGCTCAAGGTCCAGGAGATCCCGAGCCACGAGTATCTGCGCATCCACGGCGTGAGCAATCTCAGCGCGGTGCGCGACGGCCTGCGGGTGCTCAAGGTGATCCTCACCGAGCGCTCCAACCGGCGGACCCAACGGCGGGAGACACGCACCGCCGCCCTCTCGGCGCGCCAGGGAGAGGCTTCTTGATCACTATCTCGGTGGTCATCTGCGTGTACACCGAGGACCGCTGGGAGGACATCCTCTCGGCGGTCGCCTCGGTGCGGGGCCAGTCCCTCGCGGCCCACGAGACCCTGCTCGTGGTCGACCACAACCCAACGCTGGAAGAACGCCTCTCCAAGGAGTACAAGGAGGCTCCCGACGTGCGGGTGCTCGCCAACGCGGGCCCCCGCGGCCTGTCCGCGGGCCGCAACACCGGCATCGCCGCGTCCGGCGGCGAGGTCATCGCCTTCCTCGACGACGACGCGGTCGCCGAGCGCGACTGGCTGCGGCGCTTCGCCGAGGCCTACGACGATCCGCAGGTGTACGCCGTCGGCGGCGCCACGCGGCCGGTGTGGGCCTCGCGGCGCCGCCCCGCCTGGTTCCCCGAGGAGTTCGACTGGGTGGTCGGCTGCATGTACCGGGGCCACCCGCCCGGCCGGGTGCGGGTGCGCAACGTGCTCGGCGGCAACGCCTCGTTCCGGCGCACCGCCTTCGAGCTGGCCGGCGGGTTCGCCACCGGCATCGGGCGCGACGGCGACAAGCGCCCGCTCGGGGGCGAGGAGACCGAGCTGTGCATCCGGCTCAACCGGGCCAGGCCCGACGCCGTGCTGCTCATCGACGACCGCGCGGTCATCCACCACCGGGTGCCCGCGGCCCGCGAGCGGTTCCGCTACTTCCGCTCCCGGGCCTACGCCGAGGGACTCTCCAAAGCCCTGGTGGCCCGCAGTGTGGGCGCGGACAAGGGCCTGGAGTCCGAGCGGCGCTACACCACGCGGGTGCTGCCCGCCGGGGTCGGGCGCGGACTGCGGGACGCGCTGCTCGGCCGCCCCGGCGGGGCGGGCCGCGCGGGCGCCATCGTCACGGGCGTGGTGGCGGCGGCCGGTGGGTACGTCATCGGGAGCGTCCGCGCCCGCAGGGCGGGGACGCGCTTCGCGGTCGTGGACGTGGCGGAGGGCCCCGAGGAGAGACGTGGTGAGGGGGTGGCTGGATGAACCGAAGAGGTATCCCCATATTCATGTACCACTCGGTCGCCCGGCTGCCGAACGACGCGACGCACGAGCTGTCCGTGTCGCCGGAGGCGTTCACGGAGCAGATGGAAGTGCTCCGCGCGCTCGGCTGCACCCCGCTCACCACCGCGCAGCTGGCCTGGCACTGGCGCAACCCGGGCCGGCCACTGCCCACGCGCCCCGTCCTGATCACCTTCGACGACGGTTACGAGGGCGTGCACCAGCACGCCCTGCCGATCCTGACCAAGCACGACTTCGCCTCGACGCTGTTCATCGCGACGGGCTGGCTGCACGGCACGTACGCCACCGGCGGCGGACTCGACACCATGCTCACCTGGGACCAGGTGCGCGACCTCGCCGAGTCCGGCGTCGAGATCGGCGGCCACAGCCACACCCACCCGCAGCTCGACCAGCTCTCGGACGACGCCCTGTGGTTCGAGGTGGTCCGCTGCAAGGAGATCCTGGCCGCTGAACTCGGCGCCACGCCCGTGTCGTTCGCCTACCCGTACGGCTACTCCAGCCGCCGGGTGCGGCGCGCGGTGCGCGGCGCCGGGTTCTGCCAGTCGCTCGCCGTGGGGAACACCCTCGCCCGCAGATGTCAGGGCCCGTACGCACTGCGCCGGGTGACGGTGCGGCGCAGTACGGGCCTCGATGAGTTCGAGCGGCTCACCGAGGGCCGTTCGGTCACCCGGACCTTCGCCAGGGACCGGGTCCTGACCAAGGGTTACGCCATAGTCCGCCGTTGCCAACAAGCCCGCCGGAAGGCAGCTCGCTCCCGTGTCTGACACGACCACCGCACAGGCAGAGGTCACTGGGACCACCAGCAGTACCGGCGGCGCACCGCCGTCCGGCGGAAAGGAGAGAAGGTCCCGGAGGCTGCGTCTGCCTGGGGCGGGCGGGGGCAGCCCCCTGTTCCGCAACGCGTACGCGCTGATGCTGAACACCGGCATTTCCGGCCTGCTCGGCCTGGGCTTCTGGCTGGCCGCCGCCCGGTACTACTCGGAGTCGGCGGTCGGCCAGGGCTCGGCGGCCATCGCGGCGATGAAGCTCCTCGCGGGCGTCACCGCCGTGACGCTCACGGGCGCTCTCGCCCGCTTCATCCCGGTGGCGGGCCGCGCCACCGGCAAGCTCATCTTCCGTACGTACGCGGGAAGTTCGATCGTCGTCGGCTTCGCGGCGCTGGTCTTCCTGGGCACGCTCGACCTGTGGGGGCCCTCCTACCGCTTCCTGCACGGCCCGCTCGCCGGGATCGGCTTCGTCGCGGCGGTCGTGGCCTGGTGTCTGCTCACCCTCCAGGACGGCGTGCTCACGGGCCTGCGCAGCGCGCTGTGGGTACCGGTGGGCAACACCGTGTTCTCCGTGGTCAAGCTCGCCCTGCTGATCGTCCTGGCCGCGGCCATCCCCACGGCCGGGGTGTTCGTGTCGTGGGTGGCCGCCATCGCCCTGTCCGTGGTGCCGCTCGGCTGGCTGGTGTTCCGGCGCCTCGTGCCGCGCCACGTGCGGGCCACCGAGGGCAAGGCGAAGCCGCCCTCGATGCGCGAGATCGGCCGCTTCCTGGCCGGTGACTACACGGGCTCGCTGTTCTCCCTCGCCGTGGTGTACCTGGTCCCGGTGATCGTCGCCGCGCAGGTCAGCTCCGAGGACAACGCGTACTTCTACATCACCACGACGATCGCGGGCACCATGAACCTGCTGGCGATCAACATGGGTGCCTCGCTGACCGTCGAGGGGGCGCACGACCCGGCGCGGCTCGCCGCGAACACCCGGGCGGCGCTCCGCCGCATGCTGCGGATCATGCTCCCGGTGTGCGTGGTCATCTTCCTGGGCGCGCCCTACATCCTGCACGTGTTCGGGCAGGGCTACTCGGAGGCCGCGACGCCGCTGCTGCGCTGGTTCGCGGTGGGGACGGCGCTGCGGGTCGTCATGGAGACGTACTTCGCCGTCCTCAGGGCGCAGAGCCGCACGTCGGGCCTCGCCTGGCTCCAGGGCCTGCTGTGCGCCCTTGTACTCGGCCTGACGCTGATCCTGCTGCCGAGGATGGGCCTGACGGGCGCGGGCGTCGCGGAGATCTCCAGCCTCGCGGTGATCGTGGCGATCGCCGCGCCGAGGCTGTACGCGATCACGCACCGCGCGGCACCGGAGGCGGCGCCGGACGGCGACCTCGCGGACCTCGGCACCTCGGACGTCCCGCCGTCGCCGCAGGCCCGCACGGAGGCGGTCGCCCTCGCCACGGCCTCAGGGCACCGCCACGGCCCGGCGTGGGCCCTGCGCGACTCCCTCGACGCGGACACCCTGCAACTGGCGATCCACCGGGCCGACCTGGACCACCAGGAGCGCAGGCCGGACGTGCGCCCCGGCCCGGCGACACCGCCGTTCGGGACGCGGCTGCACACGGGCGCGGGCGGCGGCGTGGACGGGCACCAACCCGCGTGGGCCGTGGGACGGCCCTTCGGCGGCACGCCGTCGCGCGGAACGCCGTGGCACGGGACGCCGTCGCGCGGGACGCCAGTGGGGCGCCCGGACGCGGCGCACGCCCCTGGATCCGCCACGGGACCCGCGGCCGTGCCGTCACCGGGGCCGGTCGCGCCCGGTTCACCGGGCATGAAGACACCGACACCCGTCACGGGCGCCCCGGCCGCCCGGGGAGCGGCCGGGAGCACCGCGGCGAAACCGCCCGTGCCGCCCGCCGGTTCACCGGCGTCCGCCGCCCCCGCTCCCCCGGCGCCGCCGCGCCGCGCCCCGGCCCCGGACCGCACCCCGCTGGTCCTCGCGCTGCTCCTGGTCCTCGCCCTCGGCCTGTACTGGGTGCCCGCGCTCGGGCTCGGCGAGAGCGACCTCGACGCGATGGGCGGGCTCGGCCTCGTCTCCGTGCTTCCCGCGCCCACGCTGGTCGGCGCGGTGCTCCTCGTGGTGGTGTTCGCCTCGCTGCTCCGCCTTGACCGGCCCCGCACCCGGCTGCTCGCGGTGACCCTCGTCGTCACCGTGGTGTCGCTGCACGCGCTGCCCGCCGTCATCGAGACCGAGCCGCGGTTCGCGACGGCCTGGCAGCACCTGGGCTTCATGGAGTTCATCGACCGGACCGGCACGGCGGCGCCCGACCTGGACGCGCGCTGGAGCTGGCCCGGGTTCTTCGCGGGCGCCACGTTCCTCGCCGAGGCGTGCGGCGTCTCGGACCTGACCGTGCTCATCCGCTGGTGGCCGCTTGCGGTCCAGCTCCTGTACCTGCCGCCGATGTACCTGCTCACCCGGCACATGCGGGCGAGCTGGCGGGCCAAGTGGACGGGCCTGTGGCTGTTCGTCCTGAGCGGCTGGGTGGGCCAGGACTACTTCTCCCCGCAGGGCTTCACATATCTGCTGTACATCGTCTTCGTGGCGATCCTCCTCGTGTGGTTCCGGGCGCCCCGCGTGCTCTGGTCGAAGCGGCGGCCCGGCGAGGCCGAGGTCGAGCCGGCGAACCGGCGCCAGCAGGCGGTGCTGCTCCTGGTCCTCATGGGCCTGTTCGCGGCGACGGTGCCCGCGCACCAGCTGACGCCGTTCGTGATGCTCGGCGTCGTCACGGTCCTCGTGCTCGTGGGCCGCTGCGAACTGCGGGGCCTGCCGCTGCTCTTCGGCGTCCTCGTGGTGCTCTGGCTCGGCTTCCTCGCGGAGCCGTACTGGTCGGGGCACTTCGACGAGCTGTTCGGCGGCGTCGGCGGCGTCGGCGGCAATGTGTCGTCGTCCGTGTCCGGCCGGATCGAGGGCGGCGACCCCACGCACAAGCTGGTCCTGTACACGCGCGTGGCGCTCGCCGGGAGCGTGCTCGCGCTCGCCTGCTGGGGCTGGCTGCGCAGGCGCCGGCTCAAGTACCGCGAGGTGTCGCTCGTCGTCCTGGCCTTCGTGCCGTTCCTCGGCTTCGGCATGCAGAGCTACGGCGGCGAGATGGCGCTGCGCGTCTTCATGTTCGCGCTGCCGGGCGCGGCCCTGCTCGGCGGGCTCGCGCTGTTCCCGCGCACCGGGGCCACCGCCAAGGAGCGGGACCGCGACCGGGTGAGCCTCGCGCCGTACGCCGCGCTGCTCGCGGGGCTCGTCCTGGTGGGCGGCTTCCTGGTGGCCCGCTGGGGCAACGAGCCCTTCGAGCGCGTCAGGCCGGGCGAGGTCGCCGCCATGGAGTACGTGTACGCGCACGACGACCCGACGGTACGGCTGCTGTGGATGAGCAACGACACCGTCACCAACGTGACGCCGTCGATCCCCTGGGGCAAGCAGGACGCGGAGAAGGTCGAGTACCTGCCCACGCTCGCGCCGCCCGACCCGCGCCTGGTGTCGGGCCTGGTGAAGGCGCTCAAGGACGCGGGGCCCAACTCGTATCTGATGGTCAACCGCGGCCAGACGGTGTACCTCCAGATGGACTCGGGCTATCCGGAGAACTGGGACACCCGGCTCATGCGGAACCTGGACGAGCGCGCGGACCTGAAGAAGGTCCTCAGCAACGCCGACGCGACGCTGTACACGCTGCGCGAGCGGCCGGAGGGCGCGGCCGCGAAGGCGGATCCGGGGGCGGTCGGCCCCAAGGTGACGTGGACGCCGTGGTCAGTGGTCGGCGGCCTCGCGGTGGTGGCGCTCGTGCTGCTGCTCGCGGCGCGCGAGGTGGTGCGGGTCGCGGCTCCGCCGAGCGTGGCGCAGCAGCGCTGGCTCCAGAGCAGCTTCTGGTTCTCGCTGCCGCTGCTCGCGGTGTTCCTGGCGTCGCTGGTCCAGCGGTTCCTGACGATGGCTTAGGCCGGCGGGCGGGGTGGGGGCCGGCTCAGCGCTCGAGCCACTTCACCCCGTATCCGGCGAGGTCGAAGCGCTTGCCGTCCACCTCCGCGCTGATGCGCCGGTCGAGCGTGTTCACCACGAGGACGGCGTCGTCGTCGGCGAGGACGCGGACGTTCGGCACGTCGTCGTCGGCGACGGTGACCTTCTCGTACGTGGTGCCGGGCGGGAAGGCCTCGGAGAACTTCGCGAGCAGGTCCAGTATCGGCTTCTCGCGGCCGCCGTCGGGGAGGTCCGTCGAGGACCACAGGCAGCCCGCGCAGTCGCCGCCGCGCTTCTGCGGGTTCCAGTAGAAGCCGCTCGTGGCGCCGCCGCGGGCCAGGGCGATCAGTCCCGAGGCGTGCACGGCCACGCGGTGCGCCTCGGACCAGTCGTCGCGGTTGTCCTTGCTGTCGCCGGGTTCCACGTAGTACTCGGCCCACCACAGGGGCAGGCCGCCGGTGCGCTCGCGCACCCAGCGGCTGGCGTCGGTGAACTTGTCGGTGGCCTGGAACTCGTCGGGCAGCAGTTCGTCGTCGACCGTGTAGCTGGCGCCGTCGACGACCACGAAGTCGGCGCCCGCCTTGTGCTTGTTCCAGTAGTCGAGCACGTCGAGCGAGCGCTGGTCCATGCTGCCCCAGGGGCCCTTCAGGTCCTTGGAGACGCCGTCGGTCTGGCGCGGGTCGACGCTGTTCATCACCACGTACGGGCCGCCGACCAGGATCTTCTTGTTGACGGCCTTCAGCGCCTTGTAGACCCGGTTGTACAGGTCGGTGTAGCCCTCGTAGTCCCAGCGGTGCTCGGTGCTGTTCCAGAAGCCCTTGAGTTCGTTCCAGACGACGAAGTGCCGTACGTCCGGATAGCGCTTGGCGACGGTCGCGGCGAGCCGGGCGAAGTCGTCGAAGTGCTCGGGCTTCGGGGCGGTCTCCAGGGAGGCCTTGCTCCAGTTCGTGTTGTCGGAGCCGGGCTTGCCGCCCTTCATCCAGTCGGGGGCGCAGCACAGGGTGACGACGGGCGTGCCGCCCGTGGCGCGGATGAAGTCGACGCGGCGGTCCATGGCGTCGAAGTCGTAACGCCCCTTGACCGGTTCGGGGTTGCCCGAGCCCCAGCCCATGAGGTGCTGGACCTGCGGCAGGGGGCGTGGCTTGCCCTTGATCAGCTTCTCGGCGCGCGCGACGGCGGCGTCCTCGCCCTGGTCCGCGCTGTGCTGGGTGTGCGTGAAGCCCCAGCCGACCTGCGCCTGCCGCGGGGGCGGCGGGTTCACGGGCGTGCCGTGCACCTTGTCGCCGTCCCTGGTGGTGCCCGCGGTGCTGCCGCCGCGCTCCTCGGGCAGGGTGAGCACGGTCAGGACCAGGGCCAGAACGGCCGCACCAACGCCGAGCAGAGCGGCGAGACGCCACTTCCGCGCATCCGAGTTCCACCCATGCCGTCGCATCGAGGGCCAGCGTATAGGCGGCGATTCCCGGTGGGGCGTGTTCCGTACGAGTGTCCTGGACTCACACGTGGCGTTCGGGCGGAGTACCGAAACCAGGGTGCACACGGGCGCGTCCGTGGCGGATCATGGCGGCATGTCTGCGAACCCTCAGGACGCCCTGCCGATCCGGCTCAACGTCGACGACAGCGACTCGCCGTCGGACGTCGTCGACGCGCTGTTCCTCGGCCGCTTCGCGACGGGCGAGCAGCCGTACTCGCACAGTGCCAACATCGACCGCGTCAAGGCCGCGTCGACGCTGCTGCCGCCGGGCGCCCGCGTGCTGCGGGCCGCCCGTGACGACGACCGCAGCGCGACCCTCGCCGAGGGCGAGGGCTGGACGCTGCTCGTCTCGCGCTGGAACCGGGGCGCGGACGTCACGGTCACGGCGACCTCGGCGGAGCTGGCCGAGCGCGTCCTGAAGCAGGCGACGGACGGCGCGCAGGACGACCCGGAGCCCCAGCCGGAGAACGTGACCATGGGGTTCTGGTACGTCTCGCCGCGGCGCGGCCCGTACCGCACGACGCGGCAGATCTCCGCCGGGACCTGGTCGGAGGTGCGGCAGAACTACACCGCGCCGGTGGCCGACGCCATGGACAAGCTGATGAAGACCACGCCGGAGGACATCTCCGGGCGGCTTCTCCTGCTGCACGGGCCGCCCGGCACCGGCAAGACGTCCGCGCTGCGCACGCTCGCGCGCTCCTGGCGCGACTGGTGCCAGGTGGACTGCGTCCTGGATCCGGAGCGCCTGTTCACGGACGTCGGCTATCTGATGGACATCGCCATCGGCGAGGACGAGGGCACGGCGAAGGGCCGCTGGCGGCTGCTGCTCCTGGAGGACTGCGACGAACTGATCCGCGGCGAGGCCAAGCACACGGCCGGGCAGGCGCTCTCGCGGCTGCTCAACCTCACGGACGGCCTGCTCGGCCAGGGCCGCAACGTGCTCGTCGGGGTCACCACCAACGAGGACCTGGAGCGGCTGCACCCCGCGGTGGTGCGGCCCGGGCGCTGTCTGGCCCGGATCGAGGTGGGGGCGCTGACCCGCGCCGAGTCGGTGAGCTGGCTCGGCACGGCCGAGGGCGTCTCCCGCGAGGGCGCGACCCTGGCGGAGCTGTACGCCTTGCGCAGGGGCACGACACCGCCGTCCGTCCCGGCCACCCGGGACGGCGCGGACGCGGGGCTGTATCTGTAGCGTCTGCCCCTGCCACGCCGGGCCCCCGGGCGCCGAGGAACTGTTGACCTGGGCTCAGGCCGAGGGGTCGTAGGCCGCGCGCAGCGCATCGCGCACCGCCGCCGACGCCTCTTCCTGCGTGAGGCCGAGGCGGCGCACCTGTTCGGCATAGGCCTGGGCGGCCCCCGCCGCGGCCCGGGCCCCCGCCTCCCGCGCCGCCGCGACGAACGTCCCGTTCCGTCCCCGCGTCTCGATCACCCCGTCCGTCTCGAGCGTCCGGTACGCCTTGGCCACGGTGTTCGCCGCGAGCCCGAGCCGCTCGGCGAGCGCGCGTACCGTCGGGAGCTTGTAGCCGACGGGCAGCGCCCCGTCCCGCGCCTGCTCGGCGATCTGCGTGCGTACTTGCTCGAACGGCGGCGCGGCACCCGCGCCTTCCTTGATGACGATCTTCAGAGCCACGCGCCGATTGTCCCGCACGCGCGGAAATTCGGAGGCACCCGGGCCCGCCCCGCGCGTACCGTCCGGGCCATGACCGAGATCCGGGTGCGTGAGCTGCGCACGTCAGACCCCGAGGACACCGCCGCCTACGCGGGGGTGCGGCGGGCCGCGGTGCCCGCCCTGCTCGCCACCGCCGCGTCCGTGGCGTACTCCTGCGAGCACGCCCACCCCGACGCCCGCTACCGCGCGCTGGTCGCGGAGGCGGACGGCGAGGTGATCGGCACCGCCCAGGTGGGGATCGCGCACGACAGCCCGGAGCCGGGGCAGGGCTTTTTGAACATCTACGTGCATCCGCAGCGGTGCGGCCTTGGCGCGGGTTCGCTCCTGACGCGCACGGCGGAGGAGCACCTCGCGGACGCGGGCGCGACGGCCCTGTTCTCGTGGGTCCTGGACAGCCCGCGCAACCGCGCGTTCGCGGCGCGGCGCGGCTACCGCGCGAGCCGTACGGCGCACTTCCTGCGCCTGGACCTGGCGCGGGGCGGACTGCCGCCGCTCCCGGACCCGCCCCCTGGTGTCGAACTGCGCCCGGCGTCCGACTTCCGGGACGACCCGCGCCCCCTGTTCGCCCTGGACGCCGAGACGGCGGCGGACGAGCCGAGCGACGTGCGCGCGGAGTTCTCGGACTACGCGTACTGGCTCAGGGAGACCTGGCACCACCCGCTCCTGGACCACGAGTTGACCATGGTGGCCGTGGTCGAAGGGGAGCCCGCCGCGTTCACCCTGGCGCACACCGACGGCTTGTCCCGGTACGCGTCGGGCATGACCGGCACGGCCCGCGCCCACCGGGGCCGGGGCCTGGCCAAGCTCGCGAAGAACGCCTCGCTGCACCGGGCGCGTGCGGCCGGCTTCGCGGAGGCCTTCACGGGCAACGACAGCGAGAACGGCCCGATGGTCGCGATCAACCAATGGTTCGGTTACCAGCTGTACGACACGGAGGTCCGTCATGTCCGTACCGTCGACTGACGTCGAGGTGGAGCTGCGCAAGGCGGGGCGCACGAAGATCCGCTATCCGGCCCGGCTGCTCTCGGACGACGGCACCCTCGTCACGGTCATCGCGCCCTGGGCGGGCGCGGGCGTCAGGGACTTCGGCTTCGTCCGTTTCGAGCCGGGCGACACCTTCGTGGAGCACTACTGGCGCGACCGCTGGTACGCCGTCAAGGAGGTGTACGCGGCGGACGGCACGCTGAAGGGCTGGTACTGCGACGTGACCCGGCCCGCCGTCCGCGGTGGCGGCGTCCTCACCGTCGTGGACCTGGACCTCGACCTGTGGTGTGCGGCGGACGGCAGTGCCGTGCTGCGCCTGGACGAGGACGAGTTCGCGGCGAGCGGCATCACCGAGGCCGACCCTGCCGCGGCCGAAGCGGCCGTGCGGGCCCTTTCGGACCTGGAGCGCCTGGCCGTGGAGGGGCTTCTGCCGCGCTCGCCCGCGGCCCTCTCGGCATAACTAAGGGGTAATCCAGTTTGCCTAAAGGCTTTAGGTAACTGCATAATCGGTTCTGTCGAAGGAGAGGACCGATATGGCACGCGCGGGACTGACCCCGGAGCGCCTCGCCCGGGCGGGGGCGGAGCTGGCCGACGAGGTCGGCTTCGACCAGGTGACCGTCTCGGCCCTCGCCCGGCGTTTCGACGTCAAGGTCGCGAGCCTGTACTCGCACGTGAGGAATTCCCAGGACCTCAGGACGAGGATCGCCCTGCTGGCCCTGGGGGAACTCGCCGACCGGGCCGCCGACGCCCTGGCCGGGCGCTCCGGCAAGGACGCGCTCACCGCCTTCGCGCACGTCTACCGCGACTACGCCAAGGAGCACCCCGGCCGCTACGCCGCGGCCCGGCTGCGGCTCGACCCCGAGACGGCCGCGGCGAGCGCGGGCGTCCGGCACGCGGCGATGATGCGCGCCATCCTGCGCGGCTACGACCTGGCGGAGCCGGACCAGACCCACGCGGTCCGGTTGCTCGGCAGCGTCTTCCACGGCTACGTCAGCCTGGAGACGGCGGGCGGATTCGACCACAGCCCGCCGGACCCGCGGGAGAGCTGGGTCCGGATCCTGGACTCCCTCGACGCCCTGCTGCGGAACTGGCCCGCTCCCTGAGGCACTCGCCCCGGCCGCGCCCTGCTGGAAGCGCCGCGGCCCGCCCTGGAGCACCGCGGCCGCGCCGTGTCCGCACGCGCCACGGCCGCGCCCCGCCCTGCCCGGAAAGACCCCCCGCCCCACCCCGACAGGCTGAGACATGCGCACCGAGCACCCCTTGACCACCGTCCCCCTCACCGCGGAGCTGCTGCGCGGCGCCCTCGACCTGGAGCGCACCGCGCGCGGGCTGCTGCCGCACCGGCTGCCCGCGCGGGCCCGCGCCCAGTGCGCCGACGGCCAGCTGGCCATGGCGGAGTCCCAGCCCTCCGGCGTCCGCATCGCCTTCCGCAGCCGGGCCACGGCCGTCGAGCTGGACGCGCTGCCCACCAAGCGGGTCTACGTGGGCGCGCCGCCCCGGCCCGACGGCGTGTACGACCTGCTCGTCGACGGCCGACTCGTCGGCCAGGGGAGCCTGGCCCGCGGCAACACCGTGACAATCGACATGGCCGCCGGATCCGCCGAGACCCGGCCGGGGCCCACCGGCACCGTGCGCTTCACCGGACTGCCGGACCGCGCCAAGGACATCGAGATCTGGCTGCCCCACAACGAGACCACCGAGCTTGTCGCGCTGCGCGCCGACGCCCCGGTCGCGCCGCTGCCCGACCGGGGCCGCAAGGTGTGGCTGCACCACGGCAGTTCGATCAGCCACGGCTCCGACGCGGCGAGCCCCACGACCACCTGGCCCGCGCTCGCCGCGGCGCTCGGCGGCGTGGAGCTGATCAACCTGGGCCTGGGCGGCAGCGCGCTGCTCGACCCGTTCACCGCCCGCGCCCTGCGGGACACGCCCGCCGACCTGATCAGCGTCAAGCTGGGCATCAACGTGGTGAACGCCGACCTGATGCGGCTTCGCGCCTTCGGGCCGGCCGTGCACGGGTTCCTCGACACGATCCGCGAGGGCCACCCCGACGTCCCGCTCCTCGTCGTCTCGCCCATCCTCTGCCCCGTCCACGAGGACACGCCCGGCCCCAGCGCCCCGGACTTCGCAGGCCTTGGCGAGGGGAAGCTCCGGTTCCTGGCCGCGGGCGACCCCGCGGAGCGCGCCGCAGGGAAGCTGACGCTCGCCGTCATCCGCGACGAGCTGTCCCGGATCGTGCGGCAGCGCTCCGCGGAGGACCCGCACCTGTCCTACCTGGACGGCCGCGCCCTGTACGGCGAGACCGACGCGGCCCGCCTCCCCCTCCCGGACAACCTCCACCCGGACGCCGCGACCCACCGCCACATAGGCGAACGCTTCGCCGCGCTCGCCTTCGCCTCCGGCGGCCCCTTCGCGGGGGGCGGGGCCTGAGGACACCGCCCTCCAAGGGGCGCGGGGAACTGCGCGCTCAGCGCGCGAAGAGCCGCAGTCGCGTCTGCTGAGTACCGAGCAGATGCGACTGCGGCTTTGTTGTGGCTGGTCGCGCAGTTCCCCGCGCCCCTTAAAGGGCGCCGTCCGCAAGGGCCTTGCGGTAATGGAAACGGTCGTAGACCCCCTCGACGCGCCGCTCCACGAACTCGTAGCCGAAGCGCGGGTAGATCTTCTGGTTCTCCCACATCATCGCGTTGGTGTAGAGCCGTATCTCGGGCAGGCCCAGGCCGCGCGCGTGCTCCTCGACGAACTCCAGGAGGCGGCGGCCGAGGCCCGTGCCCTTGGCGTCGGGGTGGACGGCGATGTTGTCGAGGTACAGGTGGTCGTCGTACGCGTGGACGACCACGAGGCCGACGACGGCGCCCGCCGTCTCGGCGACGTGCACGCGCCCCGCCGCCACGTCCTGGGCGTGGTCCGCCTCCATGGGCGCGGGCACGCGGCCGATGCGCTCGATGTAGTGGTGATACGCCGCGTGCGTGATGTCCCGCACGGCGGGCACGTCGGCGGCGGTGGCGGGACGGATCGCGCCCTGCACGCCGCCCGAGGTGATCTTGTCGGTCATTCCCTCACCGTACGGCGGGAGTTCAGCAGGCGGCGCGCCGGTTTCCGCAGCAGGGGCCGGAGCAGGACCAGTGCGATCACCGCGTAGACGGTGACCGAGAAGGGCGTGTCGACCAGGCCCCGTACGCCGCCGTCGCTGATCTGGAGGGCCCGGCGCAGCTGTAGCTCGGCGTTGGGGCCGAGGATGACGCCGATGACGGCCGGCAGGACCGGAAGGCCGTAGCGGCGCATGCCGAAGCCGATCAGGCCGATGCCGAGCAGGATGACCAGGTCGAGCGCCTCACCGCCGACGGCGTACGCGCCGACCGCGGCGAAGAACAGGATCCCGGCGTACAGGTACGGGCGCGGGACGCGCAGCAGCTTCGCCCACACGGGGGCCAGCGGTAGGTTCATGGCGAGCAGCAGCACCATACCGACGAACAGGGACGCGATCAGGCCCCACACCAGCTCCGACTCGCGTTCGAACAGCAGGGGGCCGGGCTGGATCCCGTAACTCTGGAAGGCGGCGAGCAGCACCGCGGCGACGGCGGTCGTGGGCAGGCCGAGGGTCAGCATGGACACGAGGGTGCCCGCGGCCGACGCCGACGCGGCCGACTCCGGGCCCGCGACGCCTTCGATGGCGCCCTTGCCCCACTCGTCCTTGTGCCGGGAGAGGCGCTTCTCGGTGACGTACGACAGGAAGGTGGGGATCTCGGCGCCGCCCGCGGGGATCGCGCCGAGAGGGAAGCCGATGAGGGGGCCGCGCAGCCAGGACTTCCAGGTGCGCTTGACGTCCTGCTTGCCGAGCCAGGGGCGGCCGACGGGGATGGCCCGGACGCTGGTGCGGCGAAATGGGGCCTCCCCTGTTCGGACGAAGCCGAGAACTTGGGGACGCGCGGCCACCCACAGGGCCTCGCCGATCGCGAAGAGGCCCACGGCGACGATCACCACGTCGATGCCGTCGGCGAGTTGGAGGGAGCCGAAGGTCAGGCGCTGCTGCCCGGTCATCTGGTCGAGGCCGACGAGGCCGAGGGTGAGGCCGACGAGGAGGGAGGCCAGGCCGCGGATCCTCGATGAGCCGAGGACCGACGTCACGGCGATGAAGGCGAGGACCATGAGGGCGAAGTAGTCGGGCGCGCCGATGTCGACGGCGAGGTCGGCGACCTTCGGCGCGAGGGCGACGAGCAGGACCGTACCGATCACGCCGCCCGCGAAGTGGCCGATGGCGGCGGCCGCGAGCGCCTGCGCGCCCCGGCCGGACCTGGCCATCGGGTTGCCCTCCATGGCGGTGACGACGGCGGCGCTCTCCCCCGGTGTGTTGAGGAGGATCGACGTGGTGGAGCCGCCGAACATCGCGCCGTAGTAGATGCCCGCGAACATGATGAACGCGCCCGTGGGTTCGAGCCCGTACGTCACCGGGAGCAGCAGGGCCACGGCCATCGCG
The DNA here is from genome assembly GCF_056431945.1 of Streptomyces sp. NPDC045778. Classification (NCBI taxonomy): domain Bacteria; kingdom Bacillati; phylum Actinomycetota; class Actinomycetes; order Kitasatosporales; family Streptomycetaceae; genus Streptomyces; species Streptomyces sp. NPDC045778. The sequence continues at coordinate 24,650 of NZ_JBWKJZ010000033.1, read as the reverse complement.
GGGCCGATGCCGGGGAGCACGCCGATCGCCGTGCCGAGGAGCACGCCGACCGCGGCCCAGAGCAGGTTGACCGGCGTGAGGGCGGTGCCGAAGCCGTCCATGAGGGAGGTGAAGGAGTTCACGTCACAGCACTCCCATCAGGGGGCCGCCGGGCAGCGGCACGCCGAGCAGGTTGTTGAAGACGACGTAGGTGACCAGGGAGAGCCCGGCCGCGATGAGCGGGTCGCGGTGGACCGCGCGGCTGCCGAGGGCGTAGGCGGCGCCCCAGAAGAGCAGGGCCCCGGCGACGGGGAAGCCCACCGGCTCGATGAGGACGGCGGTGGCGAGGAAGACCCCGGCGAGCAGCAGCACGGTGCGCCAGTCGGCGGGTTCGGACAGGTCGGCATCCTCGCCGCCCCCGGTCTCGCCGCGGCCGCCGCGCAGGACGTCGACGGCGAGCAGGACGGAGATGAGGAGCAGCCCGGCGCCGACGGCGATCGGCACGGTGCGCGGGCCGACGGGCCCGCGCTGGGCGATGGCCACGTCCATGGTGAGGGCGTCGGCGAGGACGACGACCCCGAGGGCGAACAGCAGGAAGCAGACGCCGAGTTCGGAGTGTTCGCGCAGCCAGGCGCGGCGGCCTCGGGCTGCGGGCGCGGGTTCGGCGGCGGTCAAAGCCCCAGCTCCTTCAGGACTGATGCGACGCGCCGGTCCTGGGCGTCGAGGAAGTCGCCGAACGCGTCGCCGGCGAGGAAGGCGTCGTCCCAGCCGTTCTTCTCGAGGGAAGCGCGCCACTCGTCGGAGCCGTGGAGTTCGCGGACGAGCCCGATGAGCTTGTCGCGCTCGGTGCCGGAGAGGCCGGGGGGCGCCACGATGCCGCGCCAGTTGGTGAAGTCCACGTCGTAGCCGGACTCCTTGAGCGTGGGCCCGTCGAGGCCCTTGACCCGCTTCGGGCCGGTGACGGCGAGCAGGCGCAGCTCGCCTGACCTGATCTGGTCCAGATACTCCCCGACGCCGGAGACGCCGAAGGCGACCTTGTCACCGAGGAGGGACGCGAGCAGTTCGCCGCCGCCGTCGAAGGGCACGTAGTTGACGTCCTTCGGCGGGATCCCGGCGGCGCGGGCCATCAGCATGGGCGCGATGTGGTCGGGCCCGCCGGGGGCCGAGCCACCGCCGACGGGCAGCTTCCCCGGCCGCTCCTTCCACGCCGTGACGAGGTCGTCGATGGTCTTGTACGGGGAGTCCTTCGACACCACGACGACGTCCTGCTCCTCGGTGAGCCGGGCGACGGGGGTGGTGTCGGCGAGGGACTTGGGCGCGTCGTTGGAGCGGACGGCGCCGACGACGCCGAGGCCCATGGACATGGCGAGCCTGCCGTTGCCGTGCTCGCCGACGAGGCGGCTCAGGCCCACGGTGCCGCCGGCGCCGGGCAGGTTGAACACCTCGACGCGGTGGGTGAGCCCGGCGTCCTCGGCGTTCCTCGCCGCGGTGCGGGCGGTGATGTCGTAGCCGCCACCGGGGGTGTTGGGGACCATGAAGCGCAGGCCGGGGATCCGGGTGCCGGTGCCGTCGCCGTCGCCCGGGGTGAGCAGCGGGGGTCCCACGAGCACGAGGAGCGCGGCCCCGCACAGGGCGAGGGGGGCGCGCAGCCGCCTGGGGACGCGCAGTCGCGCGGGGGTGGGTGGTCGCGCGGGGATGTGTGATCGCACGGGTGTCACCGCCTGCCTGAGCGGGAGTGTGAGGTGGCCCACATGGTGCCCACGCGTCGGGAACCTGTCTCCCTTCCGGAATCAACGGACGTTGTGGTCCTTGTGGTCGCGCTCGTAGCCTGCGGCGACGACGAGGTCCGAGGGGGGCCGGGCGATGACGAGGGTGCTGGTTGTCGACGACGACTTCATGGTCGCCAAGCTGCACTGCCGGTACGTCGCCGCGGTGGACGGGTTCGCGGTGGCGGGCGTGGCGCACAGCGGCGCCGACGCGCTGCGGGCGGCGGACCGGCTCCGCCCCGACCTGCTGCTCCTGGACGTGTACCTGCCCGACATGGACGGGCTCGCGGTGCTGCGGGAGCTGCGGTCGGCCGAGGGGCTCGACCCCGGCAGGGAGCCGGCGGACGTCCTCTTCATCACCGCCGCCCGCGAGGCCGGGGTGATCCGCGCGGCCCTGCGCGCCGGGGCCCTGCACTATCTGATCAAGCCGTTCAGCCAGGCCGCGCTGCGGGAGCAGCTGCGGCACGTGGCGGCCCTGCGCGCCCGCCTCGACGGCCTGGGCGAGGCCCGCCAGGAGGACGTCGACCAGCTCTTCGGCAGCCGCCCGCCCGGCTCCCGCGCGCTCCCCAAGGGCCTGGCCCCGCACACCGCGGACCTGGTGGCCCATATCCTGCGCGCCCACCCCGGGGGCCTGTCCGCCGCCGAGTGCGCGGAGGCGGGCCGCCTCTCGCGCGTCAGCGCCCGCCGCTACCTGGAGTTCTTCGCGGGGACGGGCCGCGCGGAGGTGACCCTGAGGTACGGCGGCGCGGGGCGGCCGGAGCGCAGGTACCGGTGGGTGGGGTGACCGGAGAGGGCACGCGGGGGGTGCCGCCGCGGCGGTGCGCCCGGGCGAGGGGCGGGCGGCCGGGCCCGGTGGGGCAGCCGCTACTGTGAGCCGCATGAACGGGGGATCACGACGAACGGCGCCGTGCGAGTGGTGCGGCACACCGGTGCCTCAGCCACGCCGGTGGCGCACGCGCCGGTACTGCTCCAAGGCGCACCGCCGCAAGAACCGCGTGGTGGAGGCCATCGGGAACTTCCTCGACAGCGTGTAGCGCTGCTCCGGGCAGGGGCGGGCGGGCCTGTCCCTGAGGCCTTCATTAGGGGGTCCTTAACGCGACCATAAGGATCGTCATCGGCCGCTCCCAGCAGGGGTTTTCGGGGTTCCGGCGGGCTAGCTTGCTCAGCGTCGCGGGATGCCGCAGGCCCCGTGTCCCCCCACCCCCTGAGGAGAGTTCCCCCATGCATGCTCGCCGTAAGGCCGCCGCTCTCGCCGCCTCGGGCGCCGCGTCACTCGTGCTGTGCCTGGCGCAGGCGCAGCCCGCCGCCGCGCACGGGTCGATGACGGATCCGGTGAGCCGGGTGGCCGCCTGCTTCCAGGAGGGTCCCGAGGCGCCGAAGTCGGCGGCCTGCAAGGCGCTCGTCCGGGCGGGCGGCACCCAGCCCCTGTACGACTGGAACGAGGTCAACATCGCCAACGCCGCGGGCAAGTCGAAGGAGATCATCCCGAACGGCAAGCTGTGCAGCGCGGGCAACGCCAAGTACAAGGGGCTCGACCTGCCCCGGGCCGACTGGCCCGCCTCGAAGCTCAAGGCGGGGAAGCACACCTTCCGCTACCGGGCCACCGCTCCGCACCGCGGCTCCTTCGAGCTGTACCTCACCAAGGCCTCCTATGACCCGGCCAAGCCCCTGAAGTGGTCGGACCTGGAGGCCCGGCCCTTCGTGAAGATCACCGACCCCAAGCTGGTGGACGGCTCCTACGTGTTCAGCGGGACCGTCCCGGCCAGGGCGGGGCGGCACCTCGTCTACTCGATCTGGCAGCGGTCCGATTCCCCCGAGGCGTTCTACACCTGCTCGGACGTGGTCTTCGGCGGGAGCAAGCGCGAGGGCGTCGCCCCGGCCGCCGCGCCGGCCGCCCCCGCCGCCGCGCCGGTCGCCGCCGCGCCGTCGGAGAAGGACATCGCCGCCGGTGCGGAGAAGTCCACCGTGGAGCACAACGGCCACGGCGACCTCGGCGGGAAGAAGGCACCCGGGGGCGAAGGCAACGCCCCCGAGGCCAAGGGCGGCGCCGCGAGGCCGATGGCGGCCACCGGCGAGAACCTCGCCGAGACCGGCAGCGACGGCTCCACGACGTACTACGCCGTCGGCGGGGCCGCGGCGCTCGCGCTCGGCGCGGGCACGCTGTTCGTGGCGGCACGGCGCCGTGCCGCCACGCACCGCTAGGGCCTAGGACAGGCAGGTCGTCGGGGTCGCGTGGGCCGGGTCGAGCGCGTTGGCCACCTCGTGGTGGGCGACCCGGTCCAGGACCCCGACGGCCACGTGCTCGGCGAGGTCCACGGGGCACAGGTCCTGGACCAGGACGTTGCGTACGTTCGGCCCGTCGAGGAACTGCGAGCGGTAGGGGGTGACCACCTCGTCGTACCGGGTGGCGATGACGGTGTAGCGCACGCCGGGCACGGTGTCGCCGCCCGCGTTCAGCTTGGCCAGGAAGGGCGAGCCCGCGATCTGGTCGGCCAGGCTCGGGGTCGCCGCGGTGAGCAGGTCCTTGACGCCCGGGAAGTACGGCAGGAGCTTGGTCAGGCCGAGCAGGGTCGTGCCGTGGTTGTCGGGCGCGATGCCGACGAGCGCGTTCACCTTCGGGGCGCCGCCGAGGAACTTCAGGTAGTAGCGGGGCATCATGCCGCCCTGCGAGTGCCCGACGAGGTCGACCTCCTCGGCTCCGGTCGCCGCGAGCACCTTGTCGACGTAGACGTCGAGTTGCTCCGCGGACTTCTCGACGGGGCCGAGTCCGTGGACGAGGGGCACGAGCGGCAGTTGGCCGTAGTCGAGCGAGAAGACGCAGTACCCCCGGCTCACCAGGTAGGGCGCGAGGACGAGCCAGTTGTCCACGGAGTTCGCGAAGGTGCCGTGCACGAGGACGACCGGGCGGGGGTGGGCGGCGGACGGCTCGCAGTCGTAGTCGTTCCAGCCGCGCGTCGAAGAGGGCGTGGCGGAGGCGGTGGTCTCGACGGCCGTGGTGGTGTCGGCGGCCGTGGCGGTGAGGGTGACCGTGGCGGCGCCCGCGATCAGCAGGGCGGTGGTGAGCGCGCGCAGCGCTCGTCTCCAGGACAGCATCAGGCGATCTCCTCGCGGCTCAAGGCAGGTGCGACGACCGGCTAACGACCGACTGTGACCCGGATCACGGCATTGACGCGTTCACGCTAAACTACGTGTGAGTAGTAGAAGTGTGAAGTTGCGCGGGAGCAGAACTTCCCAGCGACCGCCGGCACGGTCCCGCGTCCTCGCGGGCCTGCCGGACGCGCACCGGCTCGCCCTAGGCCGCCAGCGCCCCCGGCACGATCGCGGTCGCCCCGAACTTCCGCCGGGCCCGGTCGGCCACCTCTTCGATGCGGCGGGCCTTCTCGTCCGCCGGGTCGAAGGTGAGCTGGTGGGCGGCCTGGTCTGCGGGGCCGAGGCCCTCGGCGCGCAGGGCGATCGCGCGGACCCTGGCCCGTTGCAGGCCGAGCGCCTCGTACAGGCCGTACGCCGTCCGCGTCAGCTCCGCCGAGTGCGCGGTCGGCTCCTTCAGGGTGCGGCTGCGCATGGTCGCGGAGCGGTCGGCGTAGCGGACGGTGAGGGTCAGGGTGCGGCAGACCTTGTCCAGGGCGCGCAGCCGGGTGCCCAGCTCCTCGGCGGCCGAGAGCAGGGCGCGGCGGTGCCGGCCGGGGTCGATCTCGTCGTGGGAGAAGGCACGTTCGGCGGCAAGGGAGCGGGAGACCGCGTTCGGTACCACCCGGCCGCGGTCCACGCCGCCCGCCCGCTCGCGCAGCTCGCGGCCCGCCTTGGCGCCGATCAGGCGCTGGAGCGTGGACAGGGGCGCGGCGGCGACCCGGCCGAGGGTGTCGAGGCCGTACTCGCACAGGATGCGGGCGGTCGCCGTGCCGACGCCGGGCAGCGCGGCGACGGGCCTGTCCGCGAGGAACTCTGCGGCGCCCCCCGCGGGCACCGCGCACGGCGCGCCGGGCCGGGCGTCGCGCAGCGCGACGCGGGCGAGCCCCGGGCCGGGCCCCGCGCCGATCACGCAGTCGACGCCGTGCAGCGCGAGGGCCCGCACGCGGATCACCGACGCGAGGCCGAGGGCGTCCCGCCCGAAGTACCGCTCGGCGCCCCGCAGATCGGCGAGGGCCCCGTCCGGCGGCAGCGCCTCCACGACCGGCGTGAACTCCTCCAGGAGCCCGAGCAGGCCCGGCAGGGCCGCCTCGTACATCGGCGGCAGCTGGAAACGTACGCAGAGGATGGTCATCCCGCACTCCCCGGGCTCTGGTGCCACAACTTCCGTCCCGTGGGGGCCCGTTCGCCGGGCGGTCGGAGGTCGGCCCACGGGTGCATCTCGTATCCGGTCTCCATCCGGATGCGGCGGCCGCTGGTGGGGTCGCCGTCCTGTCCGGGCGCCGCGCCGCCTTCGGCCAGGCGTGGCGCCACCGCGTCCAGGCCGCCCTCGCGGCGCAGCTCGACCAGGTCCGCGAGGTTCCACGCCGCCGAGCCGACGACGCTGAGGCTGCGCGGGCCGCGCCGCTGCACCACGCCGCGGACCAGGAGCAGCCAGGAGTGGAAGACGGTGTGCGCGCAGGCGGCGTGGGCGTCGTCGAAGAAGGCCAGGTCGACCAGGCCGGTGCCGTCGTCGAGGGTGGTGAAGATGACGCGCTTGCCGGAGCGGATCGGCGGGGTCTGCGTCGCGGCCTTGGCGCCCGCGACCAGGACGGTGTCGCCGTGCCGCGCGGTGCGCAGGCGGCGCGCGGAGGTGACGCCCAGCTCGCCGAGGAAGACGCGGTGGTCGTCCATCAGGTTCCGCGAGGCGTCCATGGAGAGCACGCCCAGCTCGGCGCTCAGCCGCTCCGCGTCGTCGAGGTCGGGCAGGCCCGCGGGCGCGGTGTCCCGGCCGCCGGCAAGGGGCAGCTGGGGGCCGCGCGCGCCCCGGGCGCCGCGGTGCAGCTCCGTCAGGTGCAGTTGCAGGTCACGGCGGTTGGCGCCGAAGGAGTCGAGCGCGCCCACCTGGGCGAGCCGGCCGGCGAGCGGGCGGCTCGGCCGGGCCCGCTCCCAGAAGTCGAGCAGCGAGGAGTACGGCTGCCCGGCCGCGATCCGGTCCGCCTCCGCCTCGCTGATGCCGTGCACGTCGAGGAGTGCGAGCCGCACGCCCCACACCCCGGATTCGGACTCCAGTTCGATGCGATGGGCGGCCGCGGACCGGTTCACGTCGAGGGGCAGGATCGGCACCCCGCGCCGCCGCGCGTCCGCGAGCAGCAGCCGCTTGGGGTACATCCCCGGGTCGTGCGTGAGCAGGCCCGCGTAGAAGGCGGCGGGGTGGTGGGCCTTCAGCCACGCCGACTGGTACGTCGGCACGGCGAAGGCCACGGCGTGCGCCTTGCAGAAGCCGTAGCTGCCGAAGGCCTCGACGATCTCCCAGGTCCGCCGGACGGTCTCGGCGTCGTAGCCCTTCGCGGCCGCCGCCCGGGCGAACCAGAGGCGGATGCGGTCCTGCGAATCGGGGTCGGACAGGCCGCGCCGCACCTGGTCCGCCTCGTCGCGGCCGCAGCCGGTCATGATGGCGACGATGTGGATGATCTGCTCGTGGAAGACGACGACCCCGTACGTCTCCTTGAGTGGTTCCTCCAGGTCGGGGTGGGGGTAGCGGACGGGCGCGCGGCCGTGCCTGGCCTCGATGAACGGCCGCACCATGTCGGCGGCGACCGGCCCTGGCCGGAACAGCGAGATGTCCACCACCAGGTCGTGGAAGGTCGCGGGCTGGAGGCGGCCCACCAGGTCGCGCTGGCCGGGGGACTCGATCTGGAAGCAGCCGAGCGTCTCGGCGGAGCGGATGAGCCGGTACGTCGCCGCGTCGCCCTCCGGCACCTGGCGCGGGTCGTCCAGGTCGACCCGCTCGCCCGTGGCCCGCTCGACCTCGGCGACCGCGTGCGCCATCGCCGACTGCATCCGCACGCCGAGCACGTCGAGCTTGAGCAGGCCGAGGTCCTCGACGTCCTCCTTGTCGAACTGGGACATGGGGAAGCCCTCGCCGCTGGTGGGCATGACGGGGGTGCGCTTCAGGAGGGAGGCGTCGGAGAGCAGCACGCCGCACGGGTGCATGGCGACGCCGCGCGGCAGCTTGTCGAGGCCCTCGACAAGCTCCCACAGGCGGCCGTGCCGGTCCGCTTCGGCCGCGATGCCCTTCAGCTCGGGCAGCTCCGCCATCGCGGCGCGGGCGTCGCGGGCGCGGATGTGCGGGAAGGCCTTGGCGATCCGGTCGGTCTCGGCGGGGTCCATGGACAGGGCGGCGCCCACGTCGCGGATCGCGTGCCGGACCCGGTAGGTCTCCGGCATCGCGACCGTCGCCACCCGCTCCTGGCCGAACCGGCCGAGGATCGCCCGGTAGACCTCCAGGCGGCGCGCGGACTCCACGTCGATGTCGATGTCCGGCAGGACCCGCCGCCGCGTGGACAGGAACCGCTCCATGAGCAGCCCGTGGGCGACCGGGTCGGCGTGCGCGATGCCGAGGAGGTGGTTGACCAGGGACCCGGCGCCGGAGCCGCGCGCGGCCACGCGGACGCCCATGGTCCGTACGTCGTCGACGACTTGGGCGACGGTCAGGAAGTACGAGGCGTAGCCGTGGTGGGCGATGATGTCCAGCTCGTGGTGCATCCGCTCCCAGTACGCCCGCCGGTCGGCACGCCGGTCGTAGCCGCGCAGCACCATGCCCGCCGCGGCCCGGGACGCGAGGACGCGCTGCGCGGTGCGGCGCCCCGCGCCGACGAGGGCGGGCTCGGGGAAGCGCACGGAGCCGATGCCGAGGTCGTCCTGGGGGTCGACCAGGCACGCGGCGGCGGTCGCCCGCGTCTGTTCGAGCAGCCGGTACGCGGCGTCGCGGCGGAACCCGGCGGCCTCGACGACCCGCTCGGCGACGTCCAGCATGGCGGCCTCGTCCTTCAGCCAGCGCTCGCCGCCGTCGTGTTCGCCGCGCGGGTCGATGGGCACCAGGCGGCGCGCGGCGTCCAGGACGTCGGCGACGGGGCCCTGGCCCGGGTCGGCGTAGCGGACGGCGTTGGTCAGGACCGGGCGCAGGCGCTGCTCGGCGGCGAAGCCGACGGTGCGGGCGGCGAGACGCAGCGAGCCGGCCCCGGTGCCCGAGCGGCCGTGCCACACCGCTTCGAGGCGCAGCGCGTCGCCGTACCGCTCGCGCCAGGGGACGAGAAGCCGGGCCGCGCGGTCGGGGCGCCCGGCGGCGAGTGCGCGGCCGACGTCGGACGCGGGGCCGAGCAGCACGGTCAGCCCTTCGCCGTGGTTGTCGTCCCAGGGCAGCACGGGCTGTCCCCCGCGAAGGGCCGCGCGGGCGGCGTCGGCCGCCGGGGCGGACCAGGGGCCGGGGGCGGGCCGGTCGGCGCCCGGGGCGGCGGGCGGTCCCGCGGGGGCGGGGGCGCCGCCGTCCGCGTCCCGGTGGGCCGCGCTGACCAGGCCGCACAGCGCGGCCCAGCCCGTGGCCCCGTCCCGGGCGAGGAAGGTCGCCCTCGGGGTCGACTCGTCGATGAAGGCACCGCCGCGCACCGGGGCGCGGCGGCGCGCGCCGCGCTCGCCGCCCTCCCGGGGCGCGGCCGGTTCCACCGCGAGATCCGTCCCGAACAGCGGTCGTACGCCCGCCTTCTCGCACGCCTTGGCGAAGCGGATCGCGCCCGCGAGGGTGTCCCGGTCGGTGAGCGCGAGCGCGTCCATGTCCCGCTCGGCGGCGCGCTCGGCGAGCCGCTCCGGGTGCGAGGCCCCGTACCGCAGGGAGAACCCGGAGGCGGTGTGCAGATGCGTGAACCCTGGCACACGCACCTCCTGAACCTTCCGCTTCCTGTCCCCCACCTCCACCATAGACCAAGTTCGAATATTCGTTCGACCACGCGTGGGGGGCGCCTCCGTGGACCCCGTAGGTGCCGGGGAGGTCGCCGGGGAGCGCTCCTGTCCTCCATTCGGCCCCGCCCCGCCTGCGTGCCCCGCGAGCGCCTCGGAGCGTGGGGGCATGACCTTCGCCGACGAGTTGAAGAGCGCCGTCACCCCGCGAGCAGCCCTGCTCGTCCTCGGTGTCCTGGCCTTGCAGCTGCTGTTCATCACCTCCTACGTGGGGGCGCTGCACCACCCGAAGCCGACGGACGTGCCCTTCGGAGTCGTCGCCCCCGGCCCCGCGGCCGACAAGACCAAGGACCAGCTGGCGCGGCTGCCCGGCGAGCCGCTCGACCCGCGCGTGCTCAAGGACGCGGCCGAGGCCCGGAAGCAGATCATGGACCGGAAGATCGACGGGGCCCTGGTCGTCGATCCCCAGGGCACGAACGACACCCTCCTGGTCGCCTCCGGCGGCGGCAAGGCGCTCGCCAACGCCCTGGAGACGATCAGTACCGAGGTCGCGGGCGCGCAGAAGCGCACCGTGAAGACCGTGGACGTGGCGCCGGCCTCGGCCCAGGACTTCAACGGCCTGTCGTCCTTCTACCTGGTCGTCGGCTGGTGCGTCGGCGGCTATCTGTGCGCGTCGATCATGTCGATCAGCACGGGCACCCGGCCCGCGACCCCGCAGCGCTCGGCGATCAGGCTCGGGGCCATGGCCCTGCTCTCGATCGCGGGCGGCATCGGCGGCGCGGTCATCGTCGGCCCGATCCTGGGCGCCCTGCCCGGCTCGGTCCTCGGCCTGTGGGGGCTCGGCTCGCTGCTCACCTTCGCGGTCGGCGCGATCACCCTCGCCCTGGCGGAGCTGACCGGCATCGTCGGCATCGGCCTCGCGGTCCTGCTCATCGTGATCGCGGGCAACCCGAGCGCGGGCGGCGCCTTCCCGCTGCCGATGCTGCCCCCGTTCTGGGAGGCGATCGGCCCCGCGCTGCCCCCGGGCGCGGGCACCTGGGTCGCCCGCTCGATCGCGTACTTCAAGGGCAACGCGACCACGGGCCCGCTGCTCGTCCTCTCGGCATGGGCGGTGGCGGGGACGGTGATCACCCTCGTCACGGCCAGGCTGCGGCGCCCGGCCGCGGGCCCGCCCGGCACCTGGGAGCGAGGCCTGAAGCTCCCGTAAAGGGCAGGAAACTCCCGCAAAGGGCGGGAAAGGGGCCTCCCGTAAAGGGCGCGAAAGAGGCGAAGCCTCCAGCTGTCAGACCCTCCTGCGACCCTGAAGAGCATGATCCGCACACTCGCCGTAGAGAACTACCGCTCGCTCCACCAGCTGGTCGTCCCCCTCGACAGGCTGAACGTCATCACGGGAGCGAACGGCACGGGAAAGTCCAGCCTCTACCGGGCCCTGCGGCTCCTCGCGGACTCCGCCCAGGGCGGCGCGGTGGCCGCGCTCGCCCGCGAGGGCGGCCTCCCCTCCGCCCTGTGGGCGGGCGAGCGGAAGGAAGTGACCGCCGCCCTGCGGCTGGGATTCGCGGGCGACGAGTTCGGTTACGCGATGGACTTCGGCGTCCCCCAGTCCAACGGGGCGCAGCCGGGCGGCGCCCCGTCCCTGTTCGCCCTCGACCCGGAGATCAAGCGGGAGTGCACCTGGGCGGGCCCGGTGCTGCGCCCCGCCGCGCTGCTCTGCGACCGCGCGGGCCCGGCCGTGCGCACCCGCACGGCCGACGGCGGCTGGCACCGCTCCCAGGGCATCCGTCCGTACGACAGCATGCTGAGCGAGTTCGCGGACCCCCAGCTCGCGCCGGACCTGCTCAGGCTGCGCGAGCTGATCCGCTCCTGGCGGTTCTACGACCACGTCCGCACGGACGCCGAGGCGCCCGCCCGCGCGGCCCGCGTCGGCACCCGCACCCCGGTGCTCGCCCACGACGGCGCCGATCTCGCGGCCGCGCTCCAGACCATCCGCGAGACCGGTGACGACGAGGCCCTGGACGCCGCCGTGGACGCCGCGTTCCCGGGCAGCCGGGTGCGGATCGCCGACAACGGCGGGCGGTTCGAGATCCAGCTGCACCAGCGCGGCCTCCGGCGCCCGCTGGGCCCGGCCGAGCTGTCCGACGGCACGCTGCGCTATCTGCTGTGGACCGCCGCGCTCCTGACCCCGCGCCCGCCCGCGCTCCTCGTGCTCAACGAGCCGGAGACCAGCCTCCACCCCGACCTCCTGCGCCCCCTCGCGGACCTGATCCTGACGGCCGCCGAGGACACCCAGGTCGTCCTGGTCACCCATGCGCAGGACCTCGCCGACGCCATCGCCGACGGAGCCCGTCTGCACCGCAGGGACGTCAACTCCCTGGAGCTGGTGAAGGAGTCGGGCCGGACCCAGGTGGCGGGCCGGGACAGCCTCCTGGACGAGCCGCTCTGGTACTGGCCCAAGCGCTGACCCCGAAACTCCCCGACAGCAGAGGCGTTCGAGGAGCACCCTCCGGCCAATCCCGCCCCCTCCGCGGGGCGCGCGGCGCGGCGCAGACCCCCCATTCGCAGCCATGCGCCCCGCTTTCCGGCGATCGGGAGATTCCACCCCAATGCCTGCTCCCCGCCGGTCACAGGGGGTGCCCGGCGCCCCGGCGCGTCCGTCGGGGCACACCACTTCACGCCACTACCCTCAGTCCTCAACTAACGACTGAAAGTACGTGCCCGATGTGCTTTCAGGGGCGCCCTGAGCAAGACTCGCTTCCGGTTCCGTTCGTTATCCGAGAAATCAAGCAAGGGAGTGTTCGAAATGCGGTACATCACTGGAGGGATCGCGCTGGGCGCCGCCCTCGCGCTCGGCGGCCTGACCACGTCGGCCATGGCCGGTCCCGCGCCCGAGCCCCCCGCCGCCCGGGGTTACGCGCCCTCCGAGCTGGTGCTCACCATCGGGTACGGCGAGAAGGCCGAGACCGCGAGCATCCAGCGCGCCGTGACGCTCGGCTGTTCCTCCGGCGGCGTCGGAAGCCACCCCGACGCGGCCGCCGCGTGCGACCAACTGCGCTCGGTGGGCGGCAAGTTCGACGCCATCACCAAGAGGTCGTCGACGCGCCCCTGCACCAAGGAGTGGAACCCGATCGTCGTCACCGCCCAGGGCGTGTGGGAGGGCCGCCGGGTCTCGTACGAACACACCTTCGCCAACCCCTGCGCGCTGAACATCGGCCAGGGGCGCGTCTTCGCCTTCTGAGGCCCGCGGGGCCCCGCCGCCCGCGGCCCGTGCGCCTTCCCGAGCCCCGTCACGCCGGGACGAGTTCCCCGCGCGGCGGGGCTCACACGCGTCACGGGCCCGCGAGCCAGCCCCGCAGCGCCGCCTGGGCGCCCGCCTGGAACCGGGTGTCGGCGTCCAGGTCGTCGAGGAGGCGGCTGATGCGGCGGCGCGCGGTGTGCACATGGACGCCGAGGCGGCGGGCGATCGCCTCGTCCTTGAGCCCTCCCGCGAGCAGCCGCAGCAGGTCGCGGTGCTCCTCGGGCGAGCGCCGCGCACCGCCGCCGAGCGGCATCGCCCGCTCCCAGTGCGCCTCGAAGAACGGCCCGAAGACCTGCCGCGCCAGCGTGCCGCGCACCAGCACGGCCGTGCCGTCCCCCTCGGGATCCCCGGCGCCCCCGGCGTCCCCGGCGGGCAGGAGCAGCGCGGCGCGGCCGTCCACGGCGATGAGCCCGGTGGGCAGGTGCGCCGCCGTCCGCACCTGGAGGCCCCGCTCCAGGAGCGGGGGCAGCGGTCCGAGCAGGCCGGGCGGCGCGACACCCTCGCGGGCCAGCACGGCGCGCACCGCGACCCCGCGCTCCAGGAGCGCCGCGACGCCCGCGCCGGGGGGCACGCCGTCCGCCGCCCGGGAGCCGGCGGCCCCCGCCGCCCAGGAGTCGAGGCCCGGCGGCCGGTCCAGGATCAGCACCTGCCGCTCGGCGCGGGCGAGCAGGTGGTCGGCGCGGCGCCGGACCGCGGCCGCTCCCCTGAGCGTCTCGACCGCCGCGCCGGGGCCTGGCGCGCCCGGCGGGTCCGGCTCCAGGCGCTCGGCGATCTCGTCGGCCTCCCGCCGCAGGCGTTCCAACTCCGCCGCCCGGTAGTGCAGTTCCGCCTGTCTTCGGCGGATCAGGGCGCGCACGGCGGGTGCGGGAGGCACCGGCCGCGGCAGCGCGGCCCGCGGGTGCCCCGCGCCGGGCGCGGCCTCCGGCTCCGGCAGGGTGAAGCCGTGCTCCCGCAGCCGCGCGAGTGACCGCTCCAACTCGCCGCGGGTGATCCCCAGTTCGCGCCGCAGCTGCTCCGGGTCCAGGGCCGCCGCGGCCCGGCGCCGCAGCAGCGCCCCGTACACCCGCTCGTCCGACTCCCCCAGGCCCAGGTCGCGCAGCGCGCTCCCCTTGCCGCTCCCCACCATGGTCATGACCGGAAGTCTCACGCCGCCCCCGGGTGCACACAAGTGTGCGGACCCAGTTGTGACCCGTAGTTATTCCTTGATCAACACTCGGGCAACGACTTGCATGGCTAGCGCACGTACATGACGTGCGCTCGGCTGACGTGCGCCTTTCGGCGTGTGGAGGGGAACATGAGCAAGTCACGCAGACGGGCCCGGATATCCGGGGGCGCCGCGCTCCTGGGCGCGGCGGCGCTGCTCGCGTCCGGCGTCCCGGCGGCGCAGGCCGCCGACGAGGTGCCCGGGGGACCGGCCACCGAGGTCGTCCCGGGCACCGGCACCAGGACCCCGGCCCTGGTGGACGGGATCGAGGAGGCCGCCGAGGACTCGGGCAGCCCGGCCGCCGCGGCCCGCGGCCACCTCGCGGCCAAGAAGGACCGGTACGAGATCGCCGACCCCGCACGGGACCTGACGGCCGAGCAGACGCTGAAGCAGGGCGCCGGGGAAACGGTCCGCTTCCAGCAGAAGCACCGGGGCCTGCCGGTCCTGGGCGGCCAGTACCTGGTCCGGATGGAGAAGAAGGACGGCGACCGGGTCGTCACCGGCACCTCCGGCAAGTACTTCACGGGGCTGACCGTGGGGACGAAGGCCCACGTCGCCGAGAAGACGGCCGTCGAGCGGGCCGTGGCGGCGACCGCCGCCGGTGACGGCCGCACGGGCAGCCTGACCAAGCTGACCCCCGAGCCGGCCGCCGCCACGGCGGACGCCAAGGCCGAGAAGCGCACCGCCGAGACCGGCACCCCGCTCTCCGGCTCCTCGCACGGCCTCGTCGTGCTCCCCCGGGGCAAGGGCGTCCTGACGTACCACGTCACGGTCACCGGCACCGACCCCGTGAGCGGTGTGCCGGTCAAGCAGGAGGTGTACGTCGACGCCGCCTCCGGCTTCCCGGTGCTCCAGTACTCGGGCATCCAGTCCATAGCCGACGACGCCGACTTCCCCGGCACCACGGGCAGCGGCGTCAAGCTGGACGGCGAGAAGGTCGACCTCGACCTCACCCACGACGCGGCGTCCGACTCGTACCAGCTGCGTGACCACCGCCGCCAGTGGGACGGCAGCAAGAACGCGCTGACCACCTGGGACGCGCGCGGCGTCGACGCCAACGACGCCTCCGGCAGATGGCCGAGCGGCATCTCCGAAGTGGCCTCCAAGACCAAGGAGTTCGGCAAGGACGCCACCGAGTCGGGGGCCGTGGACGCGCACTGGGCGGCCGGGCAGGTCTACGACTACTACAAGAAGAAGCACGGCCGCGACAGCCTCGACGGCAAGGGCATGGCCATCAACTCCCTGGTGGGCGTGACCGACGGCGGGTTCCCGTTCGTCAACGCCTTCTGGGACGACCAGAAGATGGTGTACGGCGGCGGCGACGAGGAGACCAAGACCCTCTCCGCCGACCTGGACGTCGTGGGCCACGAGATGACCCACGGCGTCGTCGAGCACACCGCGGGCCTCGTCTACGTCGGCCAGTCCGGCGCCCTGAACGAGGCGGTCGCCGACTACTTCGGCAACGCCATCGACGTCAACGCCTCCAAGACCCCGATGAGCGACCCGAAGGCCGCCCTCATCGGTGAGGACCTGTGCCGCACCAAGGCGCCCCAGGACTGCGCGTTCCGCAACCTGAACGACGGGCGGACCACCGCCAAGGACTTCCTCGGCGTCACCATCGGCACCGACAGCGGCGGGGTGCACCTCAACTCGACGATCTTCTCGGGCGCCCTGTGGGACATCCGCGAGGACCTCGGCGGCACCCTGGCCGACCGGATCGTCTACAAGGCGCTCGCCGAGTACCTGACGCCGCTCGACGGCTACACCGACGCCCGCAACGCGGTGGTCGCCGCGGCCAAGGCGCTCGGCGTCAAGGGCGCGAAGCTGCGGTCCGTGAACCGGTCCTTCGACGCGCACGGCATCACCAAGGGCTGGGAGAAGGCCATCGGCGCCGACTCCGACAAGCTCCTCGGGGACGTGAACGCCACCCGCGTCGGCGGCAGGCTGCCGAACACCGGGGCGGGCGCGGGCGGCGGCTGGTGGGCCGCGTCGAAGTCCGACGACGAGGGCCAGGAGGCCTTCTCCGTCTGGGCGGGCCGCACCGACGGCAAGGGCACGAAGAAGCTGATCAGCCCCAACGACGGCCGCTACCACGTCTACCCCGACACCGACGGGAAGACCGTGGCGTGGGTGGCGTACGGCCCCACCAGCGTCGAGGTCCTGTCCCGGCCGCTGACCGGCGGCCCGGTGAAGAAGCTGTGGTCGGCGGGCACCACCGTCGCCAACGTGCACGTCTCGGGCCAGGTCGTGACCTGGCAGGAGTCCAGCCCGCACGGCCAGCAGCGGGTCGCGTACCTGCGCAAGGGCGAGCGCGAGCCGGTGTTCGTGGACGGCGGCCACTACGACGTGGCCACCGCGCTGCCCACCCTCAGCGGTGACAAGCTCGGCTACGCAAAGGTGTACGTCGACAAGGACGGCCACCAGCAGGTCTCCACGGAGATCACGGACGTGCGGACCGGCAAGCAGACCCTGGTCCCGGCCAAGGGCGCCCAGCTCGGCGTCGCGACCCCCGCGATCAACGGCACGTACCTGTACTGGCTGGTCGACGACATCGCCGACGACAACCGCATGGGCCTGCGCCGCGCCAACCTGGACGGCACCGGCCTGACCGACGTCATCCCGGAGAACTCGGCCACCGCGTACTTCTGGAACGTGGACGCCTCGGACACGGCGGTGACGCTGACCCAGTGGCGGCCGCAGCGCGGCTGGAGCAACGGCAACCTCACCAAGCTCGTCCAGACCGACCTGGACGGCAAGGGCCTGAAGCGGGTCTCCTGCAACCGCGGTGAGCAGACCGGCCACGCGGCCGACACCGGCAAGCGCGTGGTGTGGATCGACGGCACCACGGGCCACACGGACCTGGTGACCCGGGCCCGCCCCGCGGGCACCTGCTGACCCCGGTACGCCCCAAGGCGGTGCCCCGCTCCCCTCACCAGGGGGGCGGGGCACCGCCTTGGGGCAGGCGGGTCAGACCACGGCGGCGAGCAGCTCGCGGGTGTACGCGGCGCCCGGCGTGTCGAAGACCTCGTCGCGGGTGCCGGTCTCGACGATCTCGCCGTGCCGCATGACCGCGACCCGGTCGCAGAAGTGCCGCACGACGGCCAGGTCGTGCGAGACGAACAGGAGCGAGAGGCCGAGGTCGTCGCGCAGGTCCATCAGCAGGTTCAGGACCTGCGCCTGCACGGACACGTCGAGCGCGGAGACCGGCTCGTCCGCGATGATCAGCCGGGGGCGCAGGGCGAGCGCGCGGGCGATGCCGATGCGCTGGCGCTGGCCGCCGGAGAATTCGTGCGGGTAGCGGTCCAGGTGCTCGGCGGACAGGCCGACCTGCTCCAGGAGTTCCGCGGCGCGCTCGCGGCGCTCGGCCGCGTCCGCCCGGGTGTGCACCCGCAGCGGCGTGGTGACGATCTCCTGCACGGTGCGCCGCGGGTTCAGCGAGGCGTACGGGTCCTGGAAGACGAGCTGCACCTCGCGGCTCAGCTCACGGCGCAGCGCGGCGGACCCGGCGGCGCCGGAGATGTCACGGCCGTCGAAGCGGGCCGCGCCGGAGGTGGGCCGCTGGAGCCCGGCGAGCACCCGGGCCGTGGTGGACTTGCCGGAGCCGGACTCGCCGACCAGGCCGAGGGTCTCGCCCTCGCGCACCTGGAGGCTGACGCCGCGCACCGCGCGGGCGGGCTCGCGGCGCCGCCCGAGCAGGGTGCGGCCGCCGCCGAACTCCACGCGCAGGTCCACGACTTCCGCGAGCGGGCGCTCGGGCGGCGCCACCAGCGCCCGTGCCGCCGTGCGCGGCCCCGGCTCCGGCTCGTCGACCGTGGGCAGCCGGGTGCCGGGGACGGTGGTGAGCGTGGGGGCCGCGCCGATCAGGGCGCGGGTGTAGGGGTGTTCGGGGTCGGTGAGCACCCGCTCGGTCGGCCCCAGTTCCAGCTGCCGGCTGTGGCGCATGACCAGGACGCGGTCGGTGGCGTGCGCGACGACGCTCACGTCGTGGGTGACCAGGACGACGGCGGTGCCGTGCTCGTGCCGCAGCTCGTCGAGCAGGTCGAGGACCTGGCCCTGGACGCGGGCGTCGAGCGCGGTGGTGGGCTCGTCCGCGATCAGTACGTCGGGGCTGTTGATCAGCGCCATCGCGATCATCACGCGCTGGCGCATGCCGCCGGAGAACTGGTGCGGGTAGTCCCGGGAGCGGGCGGCGGCGATGCCCACCCGCTCCAGCATGTCGACGGCCCGGTCCCTGGCCTCCGCGCGCGCCGCGCCCCGGTGGTGGATCCGGTAGGCCTCGGCGAGCTGGGCGCCCACCGGGTGGAAGGGCGACAGGGCGGCGAGGGCGTCCTGGAACACCATCGCCACCTTCGAGCCGCGCAGCGCGCGCAGCTCGGCGTCGGACGCGCCGACGACCTCCGTGCCGCCGGCCTCGACGCTGCCGGTCACCCGGGTCCGCGCCGGGTCGTGCAGGCCCATCGCGGCCAGGCCCACGGTGGACTTGCCGGAGCCCGACTCCCCCACCAGGCCGAGGACCTCGCCGCGCGCCAGATCGAAAGTGACGCCCTCGGCGGCGGTGACGGCGCCGCGCGGGCCGGTGAACGTCACGCTCAGGTCCCGCACGCGCAGCGCGGGAGCGGTCGTCGCGACAGGAGCGGTCATGCGAGTCTCACCCTCGGATCGAGCCACGCGACCACGAGGTCGGCGACGGCGACGAACACCACGACGAAGAACGCGGCGAGCAGCACGGTGCCGACGACGGTCGGCAGGTCGTTCTGGACGACCGCGTCCACGGCGAGCTTGCCGACGCCGCTGAGCCCGAAGACCGTCTCGGTGATGAACGCGCCGCCGAGCAGCGCGCCCACCTCGAGGCCGAGGAGCTGCACGAGCGGCGCGGCGGCCCCGCGCGCGGTGTACTTGAGATGGGCGCGCAGCGGGCTGAGGCCCTTGCCGCGCGCGGTGCGGACGTAGCCCTCGTGCATGACCTCCAGCATCTGGGCGCGGGAGAGCCGGGCGAAGACGGCCGCGTTGACGAAGCCGAGCACGAGCCAGGGCAGCAGCAGGCCCGCGAGCCAGGCGCCGGGGCCCTGTCCTGGCGAGGTGTAGCCGGGCAGCGCGAACCAGCCGGTCCGGTAGACGAGGAGGTACTGGAGCGCGTAGCCGAGGATAAAGATCTGCACGCTGGCGCCGACCAGGGTGAAGGCGGACAGGAGCCGGTCGGAGAGCTTGCCGCGGCGCAGCGCGGACACGAAGCCCGCGCCGACGCCGACGACGAGGATGACGGCGAGCGCGCCCGCCGCGAGCGAGAGCGTGACCGGGAAGCGGCTGGTGATGGCCGCCCGGACGGGCTCGTGCAGGGCGTACGAGTAGCCGAGGCAGGGCGCGTCGCAGGCGATCGGGGTGCCGTCGACGTCCGCGATGGTGCGGCCCGCGAACAGGCCGCGCACGTAGTCGGCGTACTGCGTGAGGACCGGCTGGTCCAGGCCCATGGACTCACGCACCGCCGCGATCTGGGAGGCGTCGCACTTGGGGCCGCAGGCGATGACGGCGGGGTCGGACGGCGCGGCGTAGAACAGCGCGAAGGCGGTCGCGGAGATCGCGAGGAGCACCACGACCGCGGTCAGCGCCCGTCGGATGACGTAGGCGAGCATGGGTCAGGACTTCTTCAGGTACAGCCACGCGGGGCTGATGGTGCCGTAGATCGGGTGGATGAAGGCGCCGCCGACGTCGGCGCCGCGCACCTGCTGGACGCGCTGGTGCAGGAACGGCACGACCGGCATGTCCTTCATGATCGTGTTCTTCTCCAGGGCGATGAGCGCCTTGGCCTTCCGCGTCGCGTCGGTGATCTTCGCGATGCGGTCGAGTTCCTTGTCGACGACCGGGTTCTTGTACCGCGGGTCGTTGTCGAGGGAGTCACGGCGGCTGTCGAAGCGGTAGGGCACGCCGGTGGCCGGCGTCGGCCAGTCCACGGAGGAGCCGGACATCCACAGGTCGTACTTCGGGTCGGTGCCGCGCAGTACTTCGTTGGTGTAAGCGGGCAGCGGCAGCGGCTTGGTGACCAGTTCGATGCCCGCCTTGGCGAAGGCGTCGACGAGGACCTGCGCCATGCGGTCGTTGACGGCGTTGGACTCGTAGGCGTACGCCAGGCGCTCGACCTTCTTCTTGGCCTTGGCGAGGTGCTGCTCGGCCTTGGCGATGTCGCCCGTGGGCTTGACCGGGTAGGTGTCGTAGCTCTCCCAGCCGACGATGGCGGGCGAGGAGTAGGTGGTGGCGATGTCGCCGACGCGCGGGCCGCCGAGCGCCTGGCGGGCCTGCTGGCGCGGGAAGAGGTAGTGGATGGCCTTGCGGACCTCGGGGTCGGGGACGCGGTCGTTGCGGATGGCCAGGTGGTAGGTGAACGCGCCGCGCCGGCCGTCGACGATCAGGTCCTTCTTCTTCGGGTCGCGCTCGGCCTCGCCGATCAGCTCGGGCGGGAACTCGTTCTTGGTGGTGAGGGTGGCGGCGCCGTCGCCGCGCCCGTTGAGGATCTCCTGAGCGGTGTTGAGTTCCTTCTTCTCGAAGGTGAACTCGAACTTGTCGGCGTACTGGTGGCGGATCGGGTCGTTCTCCGCCTTCCAGTGCGGGTTCTTCTCCAGGGTCAGCGACTGGTTCTGCCGGTGGGAGACGATCCGGTAGGGGCCGGTCGCGAACGGCTTGAGGTCGTAGCGGGTGCCGGTGTCCTTGTCGGGGCGCACCGGCGACGAGGAGGACTGGGCGGCCATGAAGGGCACGTCGGACTGCGGCTCGTGGAAGCGGAAGACGATCGTCTTGGCGTCGGGCGTCTCGATGCGGTCGAAGTCGCCGTCCTTCTTGGGGCCGCCGTAGACCTTGCGCGCCTGGGCGAGGTCGGACTTGCCGGTGAGCCACTGCGGCCAGTAGGGCGGACCGACCTCGAAGCCGGGCGCGAAGGTGCGCTCGATGCCGTACTTGACGTGCTGCGAGGTGATCGGTTTGCCGTCCTCCCAGGCGATGCCGTCCTTGAGCTTGTACGTCCAGGTGCGGCCGCCGTCGGAGGCCTTGCCGATGTCGGTGGCGAGGTCGCCGACGAGCTTGGGCTTGCCGTCGACGACCTGGTACTGGGTGAGCTGGCGGCCCCACAGCAGGGAGGTGTTGTACGCCTCGCCGGCGTAGATCTTCTGCGGGTCGAGGTGGGCGTAGTCGCGCAGGTTGGCGACGTGGATGGTGCCGCCGTTGCGGGCGCCCTCGACGGCGGGCGCGGGGCCGGCGCTGTCCTTGGCGCTGCCCACCCCCGCGACCAGGTCGGCCTCCTGGCGAGGGGCGGCCGTGTCGCTCTTGGACCCCGCCCCGGCCGAGCAGGAGCACAGCACGAGCATGGCGGAAGCGGCGGCGACGGGGACGGCCACGGTGCGCGAACTGATCCTGGGCATGGTGAACTCCATTGCGGATGGTGCGGGTCGGGGGTGGCGCGCGGGCGCGCCGGGGGTCAGCGGCCGGTACGGGGGTCGAGCGCGTCCCGTACGGAGTCGCCGAGCAGGTTGAAGGCGAGGACGAAGAGCAGGATCGTCACGCCGGGGAAGACCATGTAGGTCGGGTCGTCGTAGAAGACCTCGGAGCCGCGGGCGATCATGCGGCCCCAGTCGGGGATGGGCTCGCTGATGCCCACGCCGAGGAAGGACAGGGCGGCCTCGGCGGTGACGATGCCGGGCAGGGCGACCGTGATGTGCACGAGGACGGGGGCCCACACGTTCGGCAGCAGCTCGCGCAGCACGATGTGGCGGCGCGAGGCGCCCACGGCCCGTGCGGCCTCGACGAACTCGCGTTCGCGCAGGGAGCGCACGGTCGTCCTGAGGACCATCGCGAGGGGTACCCAGCCGAAGGCGGAGAAGATCAGCACCAGGACGGTGACCTGCATCCAGGCGGGCTCGTTCTCGCCGGGGTCGACGAAGCGGGTCTGCACGACGGGGCTCAGCGCGAGGAAGAGCAGCAGCGTGGGGAACGCGAGCAGTACGTTGCAGACGAAGGTGAAGACCCGGTCGGCGAGGCCGCTCAGATAGCCGACGGTCACGCCGAGGACGACCCCGAGGACCGCGATGACGGCGATGGCGGCGCCCGCGACGAGCAGCGAGGTGCGGATGCCGTACAGGAGCTGGGTGAACACGTCCCGGCCGAGGCCCGGTTCGATGCCGAACCAGAAGTCGCCGGACATGCCGCCGTTGGGCAGTACCGGAAGGCCCTCGGGGCTGAGCAGGCCCGCCTCGTTCTGACCGTAGTGCTCGGTGGGGTTCTTGCCGTAGAGCGCGGCGACGAGCGGCGCGGCGAGCGCGAGCAGCACGAAGAAGACCACCACGCCGAGCGCGGCGAGGCCGACGCGGTCCCTGCGGAAGGCGCCGACGGCCGCCGCGAGCGGGCCGCGGGGCTCGGTTCGTGGCGCGTCGGCCATGCTGCCCAACTCCTGATGACGTGCGGACGCGGAGGTTTCCCGCGTCGGGGTGCGCATCATTAGAGCCAGCAATACGGCGCCCTTGCAAATCCTCCACGGAAGACATTTCCGGAATGCTGCGGGGATTTACAGGGGCGCAACATTACAGGCACCCGAACAGGGGCCAAACGGGCATCTTGCCCTTACTGAGATACGCGTCACACGCTCGCACTCTGCAAGGCAGAAGCACCTCATGACCTTGCTTCACAAGGCGCACCATCCATACAGCCTTCGCTTTGACCAGTAGTCTACGCGCGTCACCCCTTGTGAATTCAGGGAAGGGGAATTATTCAACCCCCTTGCTCAAACCTGCCCGGCGCACCACCGAAAATGCGGAAGGGCCCCGGAAACCGAAAGGTTTCCGGGGCCTTACGGCCGCCGAACCAGACGTCAGCCGATTTCCGCGCCAAAGGCCTCGAGGGCCTCCGGCACCGGCTGGAAGAACGTCTCGCCGCCCGCGGAGCAGTCACCGCTGCCGCCGGAGGTCAGGCCGAGCGCGGTGTCGCCCGCGAAGAGGGCGCCGCCGCTGTCGCCGGGCTCGGCACAGACGTCGGTCTGGATGAGGCCGTTGACGACGTCGCCGTTGCCGTAGTTCACGGTGGCGTCCAGGCCCGTGACCTTGCCGTCGTGCAGCTGTGTGGTGGAGCCGCTGCGCTGCACCTGCTGGCCGACGGTGGCCGCGCCCGCCTTCGTGATCTTCTGCGTGCTGCCGTTGTAGAGGTTGACCTCGCTCGGGTGGGCGGTGTCGCCGCTGTACTTGACGATGCCGTAGTCGTTGTCGGGGAAGCTGGAGCCCGCGTTCGCACCGATGGCCGGGCCGCCCTGCTTGTCGGACCAGCTGGTGACGGCCTCCGTGCAGTGGCCCGCCGTCA
Organism: Streptomyces sp. NPDC045778; assembly: GCF_056431945.1. Lineage (NCBI taxonomy): Bacteria > Bacillati > Actinomycetota > Actinomycetes > Kitasatosporales > Streptomycetaceae > Streptomyces > Streptomyces sp. NPDC045778. Next base: position 1,237 of record NZ_JBWKJZ010000033.1, on the reverse strand, counting down.
GGAAGTGCGGGGCGCCGTCCTTGACCACGTTGAAGCCGAGGGAGCAGCGGCTGCTGTCGCCGAAGATGGCGTCGCCGCCCGCGATGAGGGGCTTGAACTCCCCCTTGGAGCGCTGGAGTTCAGCCTTGCCGCCGAGCTGCTTCACGACCGCGTCCAACTTCTGGAGCGCGGCGCCCTTCACCGTGCGGTCCGCGGTCACGACGACCTTGTTGGTGGCCGGGTCGGTGGCCCAGGACGTGCCGGGGATCGACGCCTTGTCGCTGAGCGTGGAACGGGCGCTCTTCAGCTCGGCCAGGGAGTTCTCCACGACTCTGGCCTTGGCGCCCGCCGACTCGGCGGTGTCCACCGCGTCCTCGTCCAGGACGTTCACGACGAGCTGCTTGGCCCGGGCGTCGTAGTACGTGCCCGCGGCGTCGGCGCCCAGCTCCTTGTCGAGCGACGAGGCGAGCTTTCCGGCCTGTGCCACCGACAGCGTGTCCGGTGTGGGGGTGGGCTTGTCGTCGCTCGCGTTCGCAGTCTGGAAGGTGACTGCCGCGCCGATGAGGGCGACGGCGCCCGCGCCTGCCACGGCGGCACGCCGCTTGGGTATGCGTCGGTGCTTCAACTCATGTCCTCCTGTGGGGGGTCGGCCCGCTCCGGTGTGGGGACCTCGGCGGCCGGAAAGCGTGAGCGCATGGCGGCGCGGCCCTGGTGAAGCCGCGTCCATGCCAATAGGACGCGGCCCACTATTCCCAGCCTCACAGGCCGCACACAAGGTCGACTTCAGGACGCCCGCGCGGCAACGCGCCCGCGCCCCGGGCCAGTTGACCCAGCGTGGTCACGCCTAGTCGTCCCGTCGCCGGTCCCCGTTGCAAACACCGGGTGCGAGCAGGCGGTGGGCAGCGGGTGAGGACTAGTCCTGTCCGGATTCCGGCGCCTCGGTGGCGCCGGAGGGCCCGGCGGGACCGATGGTTGAAGATTCCACTCCGCTTCCCGGCGGGACGGCGGAGGGCGCGGGCCCCGCCTGCGCGCGCTCCAGGAACCGGAGCAGCTCGACGGGGAAGGGCAGGACGAGGGTGGAGTTCTTCTCGGCTGCGACGGCCACGACGGTCTGGAGCAGGCGTAGTTGGAGGGCGGCGGGCTGTTCGGACATCTCCTTGGCGGCTTCGGAGAGTTTCTTGGAGGCCTGGAGTTCGGCGTCGGCGTTGATGACGCGGGCGCGGCGTTCGCGGTCGGCCTCGGCCTGGCGGGCCATGGA
>NZ_JBWKJZ010000032.1:0-107652 GCF_056431945.1 Streptomyces sp. NPDC045778 | reverse complement strand
GGACATCCGTCGAGGGTAGCCCTCGCGGTGCGCCCCGGGCCCGCCCCTTCCCGATCGGGGGGGGGGGGGGCCCCCCCCCCCCCCCCCCCTCCTCTCCCCCCCCCCCCCCCCCCCCCCCCCCCCCACCCCCCCACCCCCCCCCCCCCCCCCCCCCCCCCCCCCCCCCCCGCCCCTGGTGCGGCGTGGCCGGCGCGCCGCCGGGCCCTAGGGCCTGTCCGATGGGTCGGCGCGGCGACCCACCGGACAGGCCCTAGCCGCGTGCGGCCTTGCCCAGCTCGTCGTCGATCTGCTCGAACTTGTCCGCGGCGTTCGTCAGGTAGTCGCCCATGCCGTCCAGGCCGTCGAGCATGTCCTTGGCGCCGCGCACGAACTCGTCGAAGTTCTCGTCGAACGCCTTCGAGGAGCTCTTGGTGACATAGCCCGTCTCGACGAGGTTCGCGATGTACTTGCGGAGGCCGTCGAGCTTCTCCTTGAGCTTGTCCTTCTCCTTGACGACATGCTTGGCCGCATCCCGCATGTCCTGATATGTGACATCAAGGTCCTTGGCCATGAAGCCCACTCCCTATCCCACACGCCGCAGGGCCAACCCCCGTGGCTCCACTGATTGGTGCGAATCGCACCTGAAACGGCGCGAATCACGCTGTCGGCACCGCGGATCCGCCCGAACACGCCCGGTGCGATCGTCCGCTTGTGCGCCAGCAGCTTACGGGTGTGGTCATGGAGGGAATACCCCAGTTGAGTCACAGCTCTGCTATGAGCACGTGCCGGGGCGCGGGTGAGGCGACTGCCGGGCGTTGCCGGTGGAAAGCGTGCCCCGCCGGGCCGTTGCCGCCGACCGGGAGGGAGCGGTTATCGTCGCTCCCACTGGGGGCCGTGGTCCGGAAGCGGCCACGGGGGGCCATGGGAGGACGAGCGTGCGCCTGACACTGACCGTCGTCGATCCGGTCGGCGGCGGTTCCACCGACGTCGTGCTCGACGCCGATCCCGAGTCCTCCGTCAGGGACATCGCCGCCGAACTGGCCCGTGCGGCGGGCCGTGGCGGCGCGCGGGTCATTCCGCTCGGCCAGCACCAGCCCGGGCCCGAGGGCGCGCCCGCGGTCTACATCGACGGGTACGCCGTCGACCCGGACGCCACGGCCGTCGGCTCGCCCCTGCGCGAGGGCGCCGTCGTCAGCCTCCACGACCCCGCGGGCTGCGTGCCCGGCGAGCCGACCGGGCTCGTCGAACTGCGCGTGGTGGGCGGCCCCGGCGCGGGCGCCGTTCACCGGCTCGGCATCGGCCGGTACGACATCGGCGGCGGCCCAGCCGCGTACGTCCGGGTCGATGACCCCGAACTGGCCGCGCGCGCCCTGACGTTGTCGGTCGCGGCCGACGGCACCTGCCGCGTCACCGTGCACGGCAGCGACGAGGAGAAGGGCGAAGTCACCCTCGAAGGCGAGAAGTTCACCGATGCCGAGTCCGACGCCTGGCCCCTCGGCGCGCAGATATCCGCCGGGAACACCCTCTTCGAGCTGGTGCGGTACGCGCCGCCGAACGCGGCCCTCAAGTGGTCCGACGACGGCACGGGCCTCGACTACAACCGGCCGCCGCGCCTCCGCCCGCCCGAGCGGCAGACCACCTTCCGCCTGCCGTCACCGCCGCGGGACTTCGAGGCCCGGCCGCTGCCGTGGCTGATGGCGCTGTTCCCGCTGGTCGGCGCCGTGATCGCAGCGATGATCTTCAACCGCTGGTACTACCTCATCATCGCCGGGCTCAGCCCGATCATGCTCTTCGGCAACTACTTCCTGGACAAGAAGCACGGCCGCAAGTCTCACGCCAAGCAGGTCAAGGAGTACAAGGAGACCAAGGAGCGGATCGAGAAGGACGCGCAGGACGCCCTGGTCGCCGAGCGGCTCGACCGGCGCCACGCCGTCCCCGACCCGGCCACCGTCCTCACCCTCGGCACCGGCCCGCGCACCCGCCTGTGGGAGCGGCGCCGCACCGACGCCGACCACCTGCTGCTGCGCTTCGGCACCGGGCGACTGCCGTCCGACGTCGTCCTCGACGACCCGGAGCAGGACGAGCACAAGCGGCAGGTCACCTGGACGATCGAGGACGCGCCGGTGGCCCTCGGCCTGAAGCAGCTCGGCGTCATCGGCCTGGCCGGGCCCGGCGACTCGGCGGCGGCGCTCGGCCGCTGGGCGGTCGCGCAGACCGCCGCGCTGCACAGCCCGATGGACGTCCAGTTCTACGTCCTGACGGAGAACTCCGCCTGGGAGACCTGGGACTGGCTGCGCTGGCTGCCGCACGCACGCCCCACCAGCGGCCAGGACGTCAACGTGCTGATCGGCACGGACGCCGAGACCGTCGCGGCCCGTATCGGCGAGCTGACGCAGGTCCTGGACGCGCGCGAGAAGGTCAAGCAGGAGACCCGGGGTCAGACCGGCGGGTTCAGCGACCCGGACGTCGTGGTCGTCTGGGACGGCTCGCGGCGCCTCCGCTCGCTGCCCGGCGTGGTCCGGCTCCTGCGCGACGGCCCGGCCGTGGGCATCTACGCGCTGTGCCTCGACACCGAGCAGCGGTTCCTGCCCGGCGAGTGCCAGGCCTTCGTGGTGGCCGAGCCCAAGGCACGGGAGCCGGCCGAACCGGGCGCCGGGGCCGCGCCCGCGGCGGGCGGCATCCCCCCGCGGCCCGCCACCGCGCCCGCGGGCGGCGGCTTCCCCTCCTTCCCCTCCTTCCCCTCCTTCCATGCCTGGCACACCACGGACGCCGGAGCCGACCGGGCGGGCGCCCCCGAGGAACTGCGCCTGCGCGTCGAGCAGACCGGCGCCCGGCGCCTGCTCGACGTACGCCCCGACTTCGTGTCGCCCGCGTGGTGCCTGCGGCTCGCGCGTGCCATGGCGCCGCTGCGGGACATCAGCGGTGAGACCGAGGACTCGGCGCTGCCCGGCGCGAGCCGCCTGCTCGACGTGCTCCAGCTGGAGCCGCCGACCCGCGAGGCGATCACCGCGCGCTGGCAGTCGGGCGGACAGTCCACGACGGCCGTCATCGGCGAGTCGTACGACGGTCCGTTCGGCATCGACCTGCGCAAGGACGGGCCGCACGGCCTGATCGCGGGCACCACGGGGTCCGGCAAGTCGGAACTCCTCCAGACCATCGTGGCCGCGCTCGCCGTCGCCAACACGCCGGAGAACATGACGTTCGTCCTCGTCGACTACAAGGGCGGCTCCGCGTTCAAGGACTGCGTGAAGCTGCCGCACACCGTCGGCATGGTCACCGACCTCGACGCGCACCTCGTCGAGCGCGCCCTGGAGTCCCTGGGCGCCGAGCTGAAGCGGCGCGAGCACATCCTCGCCGACGCCGACGCCAAGGACATCGAGGACTACCAGGACCTGGTGCGCCGCGACCCCACGCGCGCGCCGGTGCCCCGGCTCCTCATCGTCATCGACGAGTTCGCCTCCATGGTCCGTGACCTGCCCGACTTCGTCACCGGCCTGGTCAACATCGCCCAGCGGGGCCGCTCCCTCGGCATCCACCTGCTCCTCGCCACGCAGCGGCCGAGCGGTGTCGTGTCGCCCGAGATCCGCGCCAACACCAACCTGCGCATCGCGCTGCGCGTCACCGACGGCGGCGAGTCATCGGACGTCATCGACGCGCCCGACGCCGGGCACATCTCCAAGAACACGCCCGGCCGCGCCTACGTCCGCCTCGGCCACGCGTCCCTGGTGCCCTTCCAGTCCGGCCGCGTCGGCGGCCGCCGCCCCGGCGCCGCCGACCCGCGGGCGCTCGCGCCCTGGGCGGACGAGCTGAGCTGGCCCGGCCTCGGGCGCGCCGCCGCCACCCGGCCCAAGGCGCAGGCCCGCGAGGAGGAGGAGATCACCGACCTGAAGGTCCTCGTCGACGCGGTCCGCGAGGCCACCACCGCCCTCGCCATCCCCGCCCAGCACAGCCCCTGGCTGCCCGCGCTCGACGAGACCCTGCTGCTCGACGCCATCACGGCGCCGCCCGCCCCCGCCGGGGCGCTGCCTGCCGCTCCGTACGGCGTCGAGGACCTGCCCGCCGACCAGGCGCGCCGCCCCGTCACGGTGGACTTCGCGACCTTCGGGCACCTGATGATCGGCGGCGCCCCGCGCAGCGGCCGCTCCCAGGTGCTGCGCACGATCGCGGGCTCCCTGGCGCGCACCCACTCGTGCGCCGACGTCCACCTGTACGGCATCGACTGCGGCAACGGCGCGCTCAACGCGCTCACCCGGCTCCCGCACTGCGGCGCCGTCGTCAGCCGCAACCAGACCGAGCGCGTGGTCCGCCTCGTCAACCGGCTCAAGGGCGAACTCACCCGCCGCCAGGACCTCCTCGCCGAGAAGGGGTACGCCGACATCGGCGAGCAGCGGTCCGGGGCCGCGCCCGACGAGCGCCTGCCCCACCTCGTGGTCCTCCTCGACCGCTGGGAAGGCTGGCTGCCCACGCTCGGCGAGATCGACCACGGCAGCCTGACCGACGAGGTCACCACGCTCCTGCGCGAGGGCGCGAGCGTGGGCATCCACCTGGTCCTCACCGGCGACCGCCAGCTCCTCGTCGGCCGCGTCTCGTCCCTCACCGAGGACAAGTACGGCCTGCGCCTCGCCGACCGCTCCGACTTCTCCATGCTCGGCATCCCCGCCCGCAAGGTGCCCGAGGAGATCCCCCCGGGCCGCGCCTTCCGCAACGAGAGCGGTACGGAGACGCAGTTCGCCCTGCTCTCCGCCGACGCCACCGGGCAGGGCCAGGCCGCGGCGCTCGCCGCCATCGGCGAGGCCGCCACGGTCCGCGACGCCGGTGTGCCGCGCCGCCTGCGCCCGTTCCGCGTCGACACGCTGCCCGGCCGGATCTCCTTCGCCGAGGCCTGGGAGCTGCGCGACCCGGACGCCGCGCGCTCGAAGCTGTGGGCCCTGGTCGGCGTCGGCGGCGACGAACTCATGGGCCACGGACCCGACCTGGCCGAGGGCGTGCCCGCCTTCGTCATCGCGGGCCCCGCCAAGTCCGGCCGCTCCACCGTCCTGATGAACGTGGCCCGCTCCTGCCTCGCGCAGGGCGTACGCCTCGTCGTCGCGGCGCCCCGGCAGTCCCCGCTGCGCGGGCTCGACGGCACCGAGGGCGTCCTGAAGGTCTTCACCGGCGACGACATCGACGAGGACGACCTCGAAGAGGCCATCGAGTCGGCGACCCCCGAGTCCCCGATCGCCGTCCTCGTCGACGACGGCGAGATCCTGGAGGACTGCGACGCCGCGAGCCAGTTCAAGCGGATCATCCAGCGGGGTGCCGACGAGGGCCTCGCCCTCGTGCTCGCCGGGGACGAGGAGGACGTGTGCAGCGGGTTCTCCGGGTGGCAGGTCGACGCGAAGAAGGGGCGGCGGGGCATCCTGCTCTCCCCGCAGGACTCGTCCAGCGGGGACCTCATCGGCGTCCGGATCTCCCGCAGTATGGTCGGCGGCCCGGTGACCCCGGGGAAGGGTCTGCTCCACCTGGGCTCGGGGGAATCGGCGACGGTGACGACTCCCCTGTAGCAGGGGACAATTTCAGCCCGTCCGGCGTTTGAGGACGAGGCGCGGAGCACCGATTGACGGGGGTCCAAGGGGGCGGAGCCCCCTTGTTCGGGAAGGCCCGATGCTCGCTAGTAGGAGTTCTGAGGATATCGGCTGGTCAGAGCATGCAAAGCCCTCCCCGTGCGCCTCTCAGGTGAGCGCACGGGCAGGGGTCGTGCCGGTCACTGCTGAATGTGTTCGGAGCTGTCCAAGGCGCGAAGCTGAGCGAGCCGCTGCTGATACAGGGGTCCGGCCACATGCGCGGCTCGTGCCTCGCTCGGCGCTGACTGCTCAATGAGGTGATGGGCCACGGCTTTCAGGTGTGCTGCCCACGCCAGCACGTGTTGCTGAGCGGTCCGCCCGCACTCCTGCGGCTCGCCAGGGAGGCACAGCGGGAGATCAGGGCCGACCTTGTTCGCGGCGTGCCGGACGTACCTGGCGATTGCGGCCCACTCCTCCTCGCTCCGCTGCACGGCAGCGTGGGAGGTCGCCACTCCCCACCTGCCGAAGTCGTCTCCGTGGTCGTCCATCCGTGCACTCCTGCGGTTCTCGGAGGGTCAAACGGGTGCGCCGATCGTAGCCGTCGCCGTCGTGGCGTCTGCCTCTCTTGGGTCGCAGTGCCCCACAGAGGGGACGCACGGGCCGCAGGGCCCGCACATGGGGAGGAACTGAGGCGGTGTGCACGACTGGGCGCCCTCCCCGTGCACGGCCGTGATCTCGGCCTTCACCGTGGCCGTCTGCGCTCCTCCCCAGACATCGGCCAGCGGCGTTTGCAGCACGTTGCCCAGGAGCAGGAACCGACCCAGCACGCACGGCCACACGTCCCCCGTCGGACCGATGGCGCACTTCTCGTGGGCGCAGTGCCCGCATAGGTCAGCGATCGTCGGCATGGCTCCTTTGCCGGCCCGTCCGAACGCCCGCGTACGGTCCCCGCCGACCGTTTCCACCCCCAGCGCCGCCAGGTCCCGCGCCGCCTCGTGGACGCGTTGGCCTTGGTTCACGGCGACGACTCCGCCCCGCAGCGGGATACCGAGGCTGAGTGCCTTGGCCACGTTCGCGCGGGTCCGCTTGTGCGAGCCTCGGAGCCGGGTCACCTGATCGTGCTCGCTGGCCGTGTCCGAGTAGTACGACGTGGCGAGCTTGACTCCGCACGCCTTGAACGTCTCCCACAGGTGGCCCCGGACCTGGGTCAAGTTGGAGAACACTTCGACGGAAAGACCTGCTCCGTGGGCGCGCGTGATCAGCTCTCCCAGGTGCGGGTACAAGGTCGGCTCGCCGCCGATGAACTGGACGTCCTTCACACCCATGGCGGCCAACTGGTCGATGGTGCGCGTCCAGTGTCGAGCGGTCATCGTGCCGTGTGTCCCCTTGGGGGACGAGTCGGCGTAGCAGTGATCGCAGAACTCATTACAGAGTCCCGTGACCTCTAACCACGCGAATTTCAGATGGTTTTGGGCAGCGCTCATCGGAACACTCCTTGCTGCTGGGGTGAGGATTGCGCGACCCGCCCGGCCGACTCCGCTTCACGGGAATGAGGGCGTGCGGCCGGACGGGCTCTTGCCCTCCCGGGACAGAGCGGGGTCTAGGCAGCCGTCCAGAGAGGGAGCCTTGGGGGCGCCTGGTGCTGGATCAGGAGGTTCGCAGGCGTCCTGCCGCGCGGCAGTGTCGACAGGGGAAACGGCAGGATGGGAGTTCGCGGGCGCGGTCCTGCGGGACGTGGACGACGCCGGAGCGTTGGTCTAGAGCGCCGTCATACTTGGTCCACCAGCCGGGCGGAGAGTCTGCGTACGGGCTGCTGGCGTCGTCTGCGAGGTCGGTCAACTCCGGAACCGGTACGGGGCGCCCAGCGTGCCAGTGGGGACGCCGTGCCGCCGTCATCGCTGCGCCGCCCTCAAGACCAGGACACGCAGTTCGTCAAGGTCGCTGGCGGGGCCGAACGTGTCCGTCTCCCAAAGTTCCCCATCCCGCAGCGAAGCCAGCGTGACCGTGTCCGTCGCACCGTCCCACGCGAGCACTTCCCCGACCCTGCCGCGTGCGTCCTTGACCAGGTCGCCCGGCGCTGGAACCCAAGGAGCCGTCACGGCAGCGACCCAACCGGGCGCGTCCAGATACGCGCCTTCCATGTCTCGTCATCGGTCGGCTTGCGCAGTCGGCCAGGCGGTGCAGCCCATTCGATCCCGCCGCCCGGAGGGACTAGGTACACGTGCCCCGCACTCAGTCTGCGAACTTCTCCGATGCGGCCCTCTGCCGTGTCCACCGCGTACGTTCCCGTGGTGGGGGCCCATTCGTCAGCCATGGCTTCTCGCCGTCCCCTCGCGTCGTGTGTGTCACGACCATCGGACGGCAATGAGCTTCAAACAATTGGGAGTTTGGGAGTCGCCTGAGCAGAAGTCACATATCCGCAGGTAGGCGTACCACGTCGGCCAGGTCCCGCATCTCAGGGGTCAACCGCCTACGCCGACGTACCACTTTGCCGAGGATGTCCCGCGCGAACCGCTGGTTCGGCAGCCACTCAGGGGAGTTGTTCCTGATCTCGACCAGCTTCTCTACGGCACGCCCGTAGTTCCGTAGCTCCACTTCGGCATTCGCCACGTCGAGCAGGTGACGGTTCCAGTTGTTCGACGTGGGGCGGCGACCACCTACGGGTACGAGGGCGGAAAGCCTCAACACCTCATCCGGGCGCTGCGTGACCGAAGCGTTCTCCGCCCGCTTCATCGCTACGGTGGTCGGCCCGAAGGCGCGCAGAAAGTCTCCACCCGGCGCGTGCTCCTGCCCCAGGGCCACAGCGGCGGCATGAGCCAAACGGAGCGCATCGACAGCGTCGCCAGGCCGCGCGTCCCGAACGCTGGCAGCGGAGAGCCGCAGTAGTGCCCAGCCCCATGCACTCAACTCATCCGGCGTCGCTCTGGACATGCGGGGCTCAAGGTCGTCAGCCCATCGGACAGCCAGCTCACGAGCTGCTGACAGCCGTCCCTGACGGAGGAGCAGCCAACACTGCGTGGTGACCGTGGCGGCTCCTTCCAACCTGTCGGCGGAGCCGTCCAACGCGCGCGCGAGGGCCACCTCTGCGGCCTCGAACTGGCGGGTCTGGACCATGAGCCACCCGGCGAGCTGCAAGAGCCGTACGCGTACTCTTCGCCCCTCGGCGCCGAGTAGTTCAGCCTCACGAAGCAACGGCGGGAGCACCGTGGACAGCTCCGCGAACTGGTCCCCTGAGAACAGGGGCGTCATGTCCTGCACGAGGGACCGAACGCCCGCCACAGTCGGCGGCGCGTCATCCGGGCCCAGTACCGGCGGCGGGCCAAGGAGAGTGGCCCGTACGCCCGCCCAGCGATCCACCGTGTCAGCGTCCGGGTCACCGGCCTCTGTCTGGTCGCCCCGTAGGTAACTGGTGGTCGTACGCAAGGGGACGGCTAGCTTTCGGAGCGTCTCCAGGCGAGGCGTGCCGCCCCTGCCTTGCTCTAGGTTCTCGACAGTCCGGAATGACACCCGGGCCTCTTCGGCCAGCTCGCGCTGCGTGAGGTCTGCACGCTTGCGGAGTTCCCTCAAACGATCCCCGACAGTGCTCATGGTTCGCAGCGTACGCCGGAGGTGTTACGGCAGGCAGGGGGTAACTTGCGTCCGGCGGGTGGCCTCGGAAACACGAAAGGCCCCCGCCCTCGCCGCCCCGAAGGGTGACGAGCACGGGGGCTCTGTGAAGCCTCAGCCGTTCAGGACGTTTGTGAGGCGTGCGGCTGCCTTGCCCCCGAACAGGGCGAGTCCGCAGTAGAAGTCGATGCGGGTGCGGTAGACGGGCTTGTCGTGGGACTCGCCGAGGTCGGTGACCTGGATGCCGCCGTTGGTCAGTCCGGAGACAGCGGCATCGGCTTCGGAGGAACCGAAGCGCACGGCGTAGATGTCGCCGGTCTGCTTGCCGCCCGTGCCGGTGGTCAGCGGCAGGACGTCGGTGCCGTCGAGCTTCTGCCCGGCGTCCAGGAGCTGGATGCCGTTCCAAGCAACCGTGATCTTCACCGCGTCCGCGTCCGGGTCCGGGACCAGGGTCCAGCCGATGCCGTCGTGCTCGGCGGGCATCGCAGCGGGCAGGTAGCCGTACGCGGGCTTGCCGCCGCCCCGCCACCGCAACGGCATCTTCCGCATGGCCGCTTGCGCCCCGGTGACGCGGTCCTTGATGCTCTGCGACTCGACCTGAGCGGCAAAGGCCAGCATGAGCATCATGAGCTGACCCATGGGGTCCATGGGGTTGCGGAAGTCGAACACGAGCCGACCCCCGCCGATGCCCTCGGCGAACGCGATGAGCTTGCGGTGCTTGCGGGCCCACTTGGCAAGCTCGTGCATGTCGCCCATGTCCCGGATGGCGCGGTCGAAGCGCCAGAACACCAGGGCGTCAAAGTCCTCCGGACGCGTCAGCCATCCACCGAGCTGCGGACGGTCGAAGGGGCCGGCCTGAGACGCGGACACGTCCAGGTCGACCGCTTCCCGCAGGGCGGCGCCCTCGCCGAAGGTGATGCCGAGGGCTGCCGCCGCCGCGTCGTCGGCCTCGCGCTGCCGCTCCGGGCTCGTCGTCTCATCCGTACGGACGGACAGCCGGACGCAGCGGACGCCCCACAGGGTCTCCGTGCCGGTCTGCCTCGTACTTTCGTTCCAGTCCCCCATGCCTCCCGGGAGGAGCGGAGGTTGCTGTACGTCCCTGACCTGCGTAGATGCCGCCATGACCCGACCACTCCAGAAGTGTCACTCTGGAGCATCGGGAAGGGGAGGGCCTGGGGCGCCCCGTGAGGGTCAGCCCCGGACGCGCCGCAGCCGGGCCTCCGGGTCACCGGCCTTGGGATCCTCGGAGGTGTACTGCAACTCCGTCCCCACCGGCCGCAGCGACACCGTGTGGGCGGCCTGTGAGCAGCCCCCGCCGTTGGACTTCGCCCCGACCCCCTTCACCACCAGCTCCTTCTCCGTGGCCGACTTGAGGGTGAGCAGGTCGACGCACGTGCCGCCGATGAGGTCCGTCTGCGTCACCGTGCCGACCCGCTGCCCCGGCTTCGCCGCCTGGCGGATCGTCACGTCGAAGGTGCCGAGCGCGACGAGGCCGTTCTGCGCGGAGGCCTTGCCGCGCCACTTGCCCAGGTACCGCTTGGGGACGAGGCCATCGGGCCGGGGGCCGCCGCTCTCCGAGGTGTCGCCGGACGCGGCGGGCGGGCGCCCGGTGTCACTTGAGCCATCCGTGCCGGACCCGGGCAGCACGTCGAACAGGAACGCCGAGGCCACCATCACCGCCGCGAGCGCCCCCGCCACGGCGAGCGCGACCGTGCAGCTCACCTTCCGCCCCCGGCCGTCCGGCGTCCCGGGCGCGCTCGTCGCCGCGACGGAGAGGGAGACCTTGCCGGGGGCCGACGTGGCAGAGGGGGCCGACGTGGCAGAGGGGGCCGGCGGGGTCGGTGAGGCGTCGGCGGGGCCGCCCTGCGAGGGCGCCGCCGCGCCCGCCGCCCCGTACGACGTGTCCGGCGGTCCGAACACCCCTACGGCCGGACCCGCGAACGCCACCGGCCCCGAGGCCGCCGCGCCACCGCCGTCCTCACGCGCCTCCAGGTCGAGCAGCCGCACCGCTCTGCGGCTCACGCGCTCCACGAGCGGCCCGGGCAGCCAGCCCGCCGCCACCAGCGGGGCCGCTCCGGCGGGGGCGAGGCGGCGGGCGACCAGGGCGGGGGCGGGCCGCGCCGCCGCGTCCTTCGCCAGGCAGTCGGCGGCGAGGTCGCGCAGGTCACCGTCCAGCGTGCCCAGTTCGGGCTCCTCGTGGACGACCTTGTAGAGCAGCGCGGCGGACGTGTCGCCGGTGAAGGGAGGCGCCCCCGTCGCCGCGTACACGAGTGACGCGCCGAGGGAGAAGACGTCCGCCGCACCCGTGACGGCCTTGCCGAGGATCTGCTCGGGCGCCATGTAGCCGGGCGAGCCGATGGACACGCCGGTGGACGTGAGCGAGGCCGTGCCGTCCGTCGCGCGGGCGATGCCGAAGTCGATCAGACGCGGGCCGTCCAACGTCAGCAGGACGTTCGACGGCTTCACGTCGCGGTGCACCAGGCCGAGGCCGTGGACGTGCGCGAGCGCCTCCGCGAGGCCCGCGCCGAGGACGCGCACCGAGTGCTCGGGCAGCGGGCCCGCGTCCCGTACGGCCTCCGTGAGGGAGGGGCCCGCCGCGTACCCGGTCGCCACCCAGGGCTGGGCGGCCTCGGGATCGGCGTCCAGGACGGGGGCCGTCCACTCGCCGCCGACCCGCCGGGCCGCGTCGACCTCGCGGCGGAAGCGGGCGCGGAACTCCTCGTCGAGGGCGAAGTGCGGGTGCACGACCTTCACCGCGACCGTACGACCGCCCGTACTGCGGCCCACGTAGACGCGGCCCATGCCGCCGGAGCCGAGCCGGCCGAGGAGTCGGTAGGGCCCGACGGCCGTGGGCTCGTCCGGTTCGAGCGGGTGCATCGCGAAGGCCTCCCCCTGGTGCGCCGTACGCATACCACTGCCTCGGATCAGCCTACGGCCCCGGGAACCCGGGCCCCGGTTTCCCCCTCTACCCAGAAGGAATTGACCGTATTGCCACCCTTGTCCCCCGGTCCGTCGAGGTCACATGAACGTCCGTCGCACCACCGTCCCCCTGGCCGCCGCCGCGCTCGTCACCGTCGCGGCGCTGCTCACCGGCTGCTCGTCCGACCGGAGCGAGCCCATGAGCTTCGACGGCCCGAGCGCGTCCGCCCCGGCCCACGCCAAGGCCCCCGGGGGTCCCGGGGCCAAGGACACGGGGACCCGGCTCCCCACCGGCCCGCGCGCCTCCTTCACCACCGAGAGCACCCTCGACGACGGCACCAAGATCGGCGTCACCACCTTGCGCGGCAAGAAGTCGGGGTTCACCGGAAAGGTCTGGGTCTGGGCGCCGAAACAGTACTTCGACCCGAAGTACTCCCGTAGTGGCTTTCCCGTACTCATCGCGCTGCCCGGCGGCCCCGGCTACCCCAATAACTATTGGATGGGTACGGACCTGAAGCTGGAGAGTTCGATCGCCAAGTGGTCGAAGGAGGGAAAGAGCCTGCCGTTCATCGTGGTGATGCCCGTGCTCAATCCCGACGACAAGTTCTATTACGACGGCAGTGACATACCGGGGCAGCCGAAAATGGGCACCTGGATGACCGAGGACGTACCGGATTTCGTCAAGGCGAATTTCCGCACCTTCACGTCCCGGGACGGGTGGGGCTTCATGGGGTCCTCGTCGGGCGGCTTCGTGGGCCTGAAGTCCGTCCTGAAGCACCCGGACAAGTTCAGGGCCGTCATCGCCTCGGGCCCTGACACCGTGCCCGACTCGCCGCTGTGGCGCGGGCACGAGGCGCAGCGGCTCGCCAACGACCCGGGGCGCCTCGCCGAGAAGCTCATCCGGCGCGGGGGCCCCGAGGTCGACATCGCCTTCCAGGTCGGCACGGCCGAATCCGGCCAGCCGAACCTGCGGGCCTTCATGAAGAAGTACGGCAAGGGGCCGGTCAAGACCCGGCTCAACGTCATCCCCGGCGGCACTCACAGCGCCCGCTCGTACGTCCCCGCCATGGAGAACGGGCCGATCCAGTGGATCAGCAAGAAGATGAAGGGCCCGGTCCCCAGCGGCTGAGGTCCGGGCCCGGCACGGCTACGGCCGCAGCAGCTCGACCTTCACGTCCCCGGGGAAGCCCGTCGTCGGCCCCACCCGGCGCGCGAACTCCTCGACGCCCTCCAGCTGCGGGCCGCCGAAGCGGAAGTCCAGCGTCGTGAAGTACCGCTCCAGGACACCCGCGTCGAAGGACTCCCAGCGCGAGGCCTGCTCGGCGACCTTCGTGACCTCCTCCAGGGACAGGTCCCGGGAGGCCAGGAACGCCTTGTGCACCTCGCGGACCACCTCGGGCTCGCGCGCGAGGTAGTCGCGACGGGCCGCCCACACCGCGAAGACGAACGGCAGGCCCGTCCAGTCCTTCCACATCTGCCCGAGGTCGTGCACCTCCAGGCCGAGCTTGGGCGCGTCGATCAGGTTCGCGCGCAGCGCCGCGTCCCCGATCAGGACGGCCGCCTCGGCCTCCCGCATCATCAGGCCCAGGTCGGGGGGGCAGGTGTAGTACTCGGGCCGCACCCCGTGGCGCTCGGCGAGCAGCAGCTGCGCCAGGCGCACGGAGGTGCGCGAGGTGGAGCCGAGCGCCACGCGCGCCCCGTCCAGACGGTCGAGCGGCACCTGGGAGACGATCACGCACGACATGACCGGGCCGTCGCAGCCCACGGCCAGGTCGGGGAAGGCCACCAGGTCGCCGGCGTTGCGCAGGAACTCGACCAGGGTGACCGGCGCCACGTCGAGGTCACCGCGCACGAGCTGCTCACTGAGCTTCTCCGGGGTGTCCTTGGTCAGCTCGAAGTCGAGGAGGGTGCCGGTCCGCGCGAGGCCCCAGTACAGGGGCATGCAGTTCAGGAACTGGATGTGGCCGACGCGCGGCCGTGCGGTGCGGCGGGAACTGGGGACGGGGTGTTCCCCGCCCGAGCGCAGCCGGGAGCTTGGGGAAGGGTCGGCTTCGACCGCCCCGCCCGAGGGGTCAGCGGGAGAATTGTCCACATCCGTGAGGCTAGCCCCCACCCGGCGCGGCACGACCGCCGGGTCCCGCCACGCCCCCGGCGGGGCCTCCGCACGGGCCGGGTCCCACCTCCGCCAGGGCTCCCGCCGCGAGCCGCGCCACGGCTCCCCCTCGGGCCGCGCCTCGCGTCCGCCGCGAGGCCTCATGGGGCCCCAGTCAACCCGGCGCGCGGGCCCGTCAAACCTATGAGTGACGTGATCTTGATCCCTATTGCTTCCGGGTGCCTGCGTGCTAAGCTCGCCGCAAGTTGCAGTTTGGTTTCCCTTGCAGTACAGAGCCTGCGGAGCATGTGACCCGCAGGCTCTCGTCGTTTTCAGACTTTTGCAGTTGTTTCAACAATCGCAGGTTCTGGAGCAGGGCAACCCTTTGGCCCAAGGAGGGCTTATGGCTACCGGAACCGTGAAGTGGTTCAACGCCGAAAAGGGCTTTGGATTCATCGCCCAGGAAGGCGGCGGCCCCGACGTCTTCGTTCACTACTCCGCGATCAACGCCAGCGGTTTCCGTTCCCTCGAGGAGAACCAGGCCGTGACCTTCGACGTCACGCAGGGCCCGAAGGGCCCGCAGGCGGAGAACGTCACCCCTGCCTAGTCAGGGACGGCTTGATCCTCCCGTAAGGGTGGCTTGATCCAACGGAAGCAGTACCCAAGGGGCCCCGCGCCCTCGCTTCGGCGAGGCATCGGGGCCCCTGCCTTCTTCTGGCGTGGGCGCCTTGAACCGGATGCTCCCTCGGGCGGGGTGGGCCTCTCTTGGCGCGGGTCGATCGGCCTGCGGCCTCGTCCTCAAACGCCGGACAGGCTGAATCTTCCCTGCGGCGCCGTCGTCACCCATCGCGCTCCGCGCTCGTCCTCAAACGCCGGACAGGCTGGAGAGTGCCGGTGCGCGCCGGATCTCGGCTGCGGGCCTCGCCCGTCCCCAGCTGACGCACTCGCCCTCAAACGCCGGACAGGCTGGAGAGTGCCGGTGCGCGCCGGATCTCGGCTGCGGGCCTCGCCCGTCCCCAGCTGACGCACTCGCCCTCGAACACCGGACAGGCTGGAGAATGCCGGAGCGCGCCGGATCTCGGCTGCGGGCCTCGCCCGTCCCCAGCTGACGCACTCGCCCTCGAACACCGGACGGGCTGGAAGGTGCCGGTGCGTGTCGGGTCTTGGGTGTGGGCTTGGCGGTCCGCAGATGAGATGTCGACTGCGCCGGGGACTCTCAGCCCGTCCGGCGTTTGAGGACGAGGCGCGGAGCGCCGATGAAGGCGGGGGTACGGGGGCGGCAGCCCCCGGAGCGGGAAGGGGTGGGCCAGGGGCGCCCCGCGAGGGTCAGCCCGCGGCCAAGGCCTCGCGGGTGCGGGACACCGCCGCCGGGTCCCAGTTCTCGCCGGGCACGCTGGCCAGGAGGAGCCGGGTGTAGGCGTGCTCCGGGGCCGCGAGGACCCGGCCCGTCGGCCCCTGCTCCACCACCACGCCCCGGCGCATCACGAGGACCTCGTCCGTCACGTGCCGCACCACCGCCAGGTCATGGCTGACGAAGACCAGGGCCACCCCCGTGCTCTCCCGGATCTCCTCCAGAAGCTGGAGTATCTGCGCCTGGATCGACACGTCGAGCGCGGCGACGGCCTCGTCGAGGACCAGGACCCGGGGATCCACCGCCAGGGCCCGGGCTATCGCCAGGCGCTGGCGCTGACCACCGGAGAGATCGCGGGGGCGCGCGGCCGCCTCGCGCGCGCCGAGCCCGACGCGGTCCAGGAGGTCACGGGCCGCCGCGCCGCCCTGCTCGTCCTTGCCGTGCAGGCGCAGCGCCGTACGGAGGCACTGCGTGGCGGTGAGCCTCGGGTCCAAGGAGACGTACGGGTCCTGGAAGACCATCTGGATCTCCCTCGCCCTGGCGAGACGGGCCCGGGAGGTGCGCGGGGTGCGCGGCTCGCGGCGGCGGCCCGCCACCGTGATCTCCCCCCGGTCCGGTGGGACGAGTCCCACCAGCATGCGGGCCACGGTCGTCTTGCCGGAGCCCGATTCGCCGACGATGCCGAGGGCGCCGCCCTCGGGGACCGTGAAGCTCACGTCGTCCGCGGCCCGGTGGCCGCCGCCCCCGGGCAGGGCGTACGTCTTGCTCAGGCCGGTGGCCCGGAGCAGTGCGGTCGTCGTCACGGCTTCACCTCGATCTCAAGAGTGCGGCCGGCGGCGAGGCAGGCGGACGCGCCCCCGTCCGGCAGGGGCACCGGCGCCGGGGACCACGTCCCGCACTCCGGCAGCGCCTCACCGCAGCGCTCCACGAACGCGCACCCCTCGAACACGTCCGAAAGGGACGGCGGCCTGCCCGGGATCGGCCGGAGCGGGGCGTCGAGGGCGTCCAGGGTCGGGGAACAGGCCAGCAGGCCGCGGGTGTACGGATGGGCAGGGGTGGTGAACAGGGACTTCGCCGTGCGCTCCTCCACCACCCGGCCCGCGTACATCACGTACACGCGGTCGCTGTACGCAGCCGCCAGATGCAGGTCGTGGGTGATGAACAGCAGGCCGAGGCCGTGCTCGGCGCGCAGGCGGCGCAGCAGGGCGAGGATGTCGGCCTGGGTGGTGACGTCCAGGGCGCTGGTGGCCTCGTCGGCCAGGAGCAGACGGGGGCGCGCGGCGAGGGCGCCCGCGATGACGACGCGCTGGAGCATGCCGCCGGACAGCTCGTGCGGGCGCTGGCGCACGCGGCGCTCGGGCTCCGGCAGGCCGACGGAGGCGAGGAGCGCGACGGCCTCGGCGCGGGTGGCGCCCCGCTCGGTGAGGAAGTCACCGACACGCCGCACCGGGTTGAGGGCCGCGCGCGGGTCCTGGTGGACCAGGGCGACCGACCCGGCGCGGTGGGCGCGAAGCCGCTCGCCGGTCAGGGCGAGGACCTCGGTGCCGTCGAACCGTACGGAACCGGAGATTCCCGCGCCGTCCGGCAGCAGGCCGAGCGCCGTGCGCGCGGTCGTCGACTTGCCCGAGCCCGACTCGCCGACCAGGGCCACCACCTCGCCCTCGGCGACCCGCAGGGACACGGAGTCGAGGAGCGGGCGGGCGGCGCCCGGCACGGTCACGGTCACGTCGTCGATGTCGAGCAGCATCACTGCCTCCCCAGGCGGTCGGCGGCCCAGACGCCGACGACGTTGAAACAGACGACGACCAGGGCGATCGCGGTGCCGGGCACCAGGGCGGGGAGCATCGCGCCCTGGACGATCGCCGCCTGCCCCTCCTGCACCATCAGGCCCCAGTCGGAGGACGGCGGCTGGGCGCCGAAGCCCAGGTACGAGAGCGTCGCCAGGGACATCAGGGCCTCGCCGAAGAGGACCACGAGATAGCCGAGGACGGACCGGCCCAGGTTCGGTATCAGATGGCGGACGCAGATGCGGGCGCCGCCCATGCCCTGCACGCGGTACGCGTCGACGTACGGCTTGCGGGCCTCGGACAAGGCCAGGGAGCGGGTGTACTTGGCGACGGTGGGCGTGAAGGCCAGGCCGAGGGCGAGGACGGACGTCGTCGTGCCGGTGCCGGACACGGCGATGATCAGGACGGTGAACAGCAGGCCCGGGAAGGCGTACATCACGTCCGTGACGCGGGAGACGAGCGTGTCCACCCAGCCCCCGCGCCAGGCCGCGAGGACCCCGAGCGTGACGCCGAGCACCCCGGCCACGGCGAGCAGCAGGAGCGGCGCGACGAGGCTGGTCCGCGCGCCGTACAGGGCGCGGGAGAGCAGGTCCTGGCCGGAGGAGTCGGTGCCCAGGAGGTGCTCGCGGCCGGTGCCCACCAGGGAGGAGGACAGGTCGATCGCGTCCGGGGCGTAGGGCGCGAGGAGGGGCGCGAAGACGGCCGCGAGGACGACGAGGCCGAGGAGCGCGCCCGCGGCCAGGACGCCGAAGGGGCGCCGTCCCCGGGCCGCCTTCACGGCACTCGTCCCAGTCAGGGTCAGGGTCATGGGCGCACCTCCTTCACGTGCGGGTCGAGCAGCGGGTGGACGGCGTCCACGGCCGTGGTGACGACGATGTAGCCGGTGACCATCAGGAGCAGGACGGCCTGCGCCACGGGGAAGTCGTGGGTGTTGACGGCACCGACGAGCAGGGATCCGATGCCGCTCAGGCCGAAGGCGGTCTCGACGACGACGGTGCCGGCGAGCATGCCCGCCATGACCAGGCCGCACATGGTGACGATGGGCCCCAGCGCGTTGCGCAGGACGTGGCGGCGGACTATCTCCCGCTCGGGCACGCCGGACGCGCGGGCCGCCGCCACGTGGTCGGAGGCCGCCGCGTCCGCCATCGCCTGCCGGGTCACGCGGCTGACCAGGGCGAGCGCGCCGAGCGCCAGCGAGAGGGCGGGCAGCGTGAGGTGGTGGACGGTGCCGAGGAAGCCGGAGCCGCTGCCGGTCACCGGGAACCAGCCGAGCCGCACCCCGAAGAACGACACCAGGGCGATCGCCGCGACGAACGACGGCACCGACGCGGCGAGCGTCGTGATCCCCACGACCGCCGAGTCCACCCAGGTGGACCGCTTCACGGCGGCGAGGACCCCGGCGCCCACACCGAGGACGACGAACAGGACCGTGGCGTACAGGACCAGTTGGAGCGTCGTCGGGAAGCGGGCCGCGACCAGGTCGGACACCTGGTCGCTGTACTTGAAGGACCGGCCGAGGTCGAAGTGCAGGCAGTCCCACAGCCAGCGGCCGTACTGCGCGGCCAGCGGCTCGTCCAGGTGGTACTCGGAGCGCACCTGGGCCAGGCGCTCGGGGGTCAGCTTGTCGCGGCCGCCCGCGAGGAAGACGGCGGGGTCGCCGGGCGCGGCGTACACGGCGGCGAAGATGACGAACGACGCGGCGAGGAGCGTGGCGAACACGCCCGCGAGACGCCGTACGAGACGGACGACGATGCCCTTTCCCATGGCGGCCTAGCCTTTCCGCGCGCCCAGGCGGGCGGCCCACGGGTAGTAGAGGTAGGACTGGGAGGCGGGTGGCCCGGTCAGCCGATCGCTGAGGACGAGTGCCGTCGGCACCTGCGCGACGGGGATCCACACGGCGGCGTCGACGAACCGCCGCTGGACTTCGGTGGTGAGCCGGGCCCGCTCGGAGTCGTCGAGCGTGGCGAGGGCCTCGCGGACCAGGCGGTCGTACGTCGCGTCCTTGAAGCCGACCCAGTTGTTGGACGAGTCGGACAGGCCGTTGTCGTAGAAGCCCATGGGGTCGGCCTTGGAGATGTACCAGTCGCCGACGAGGACGTCGATGCCGTCGCGGGCCTGGGGGTCGCTGTAGAACTCCTCGAACTGCGCGGGCGGCACGGTCTTGATCTGCGCCTTGACCCCGATGCGCTGGAGCGCGGCACGGGTGGCGTTGGCGACGACGATGCGGCCCTGGCTGCTGTCGGTGCCGATGACGACCGGGTCACCGGGGGCGCCGGCCTCCTTGACCAGCTTCTTGGCCTCGGCGATGCCGGCCGCGGTCGGGGTCGCGGGGGCGGCGGCGCCGAGCTTCTTCTGGGCGGCGGCGAACCGGGGACGCTCATACCCCCAGGCCCCGGCTCCGACGGGGGCGGCCCAGGGCTGCACCAGGCCGCCGTAACCGGAGTCGGCGATGCCCTTGCGGTCCAGGGAGAGGGACAGGGCGCGGCGGATCGCGGGGTCCTGGAGGCCGCCGCGCGCGGTGGGGATGAGCACGAGCGAGGCGGTGGAGGGGCCGTAGTACTGCCGGAGGTTCTTCGCGCGGCGCAGCGCCGCCGCCGTGTTCGGCGACTCGGCGTACGTGCCGTCGGCCGCGCCGGTCCTCAGCGCGTTGACCAAGGCGCTGTCGGAGGCCCAGCGGAAGACGACGCTTCGGGTGAGGGGTTTCGGGCCCCAGTAGTCCTCGTACGCCTCGATGGTGAGGGAGTCGCCGGACTTCCACTCCTTGAGGCGGTACGGGCCCGAGCAGGCGTCTTCCTGGCCGGGGGTGCCGAACTCCTTGCCCGCCGCGGTGACCCCTCGGGGGTTCCACACGATGCCCGCGTCTCCGGCGAGGGCCTTGGTGAACAGGGCGTCGGGCTCCTTGAAGCGGATCGTCAGCTCGCGGGGGCCTGTCCTGCGCATCGAGGCCACGTTGCCGAACTCGTCCGACTGCTCCATGTCTTGCGCGGCATGCCGCTTGAGGCTCCACAGGACGTCGGCGGCGGTGAGCTTCGAGCCGTCGTGGAAGGTGACGCCGTCGCGGACGGTCAGGACGAGCGTGCGGTCGTCCGGCGTGCGGGCCTTCTCGGCGAGGAAGGGCTTGACGCTCATGTCGGGCTGGAGCTGATACAGCCGCTCGCAGACGTTGGTGAGGACGACGCGGCCCGCGCTGCCGCCCTGGCGGTCCAGGTCGAGGGAGTCCGGCTCGTCCTCCAGGAGCCAGTCGGCCCGGTCCAGGCGGCCCTGGGCGGGCGGCGTGGTGGCGCGCAGGGTCAGCTTCGCGGCGTCGGCGGGGGCGCCGCCGAGGGCGCTGGTGTCGGCTCCCGCGCAGCCCGCCGCGAGCAGGGCCGTGGCGACGAGCCCGGCGGCGGCGCGCGCCCCGCGCCGTGGCGCGGCTCCGCCCCGGCGCGTCGGCTTCCTCGGTCGGTTCGTCATCTGGGGTCTCCGCCCGGGCCGTCGTACAAGTTCCACGGAAGGTGTTGGTAGTCGCGGTCGCAGGGGGTGCCCGCCGTGACGCGGTAGTCGCCGGTGGTCAGGTCCACGCAGGAGGAGACGAGCGTGGCCCAGCGCCGCAGCTCGGGGCGGCGCGGGTCCGGGTGGGTGCACAGGGACTCGGGGTGGCCCAGGTGGTCGGACATGGCCTGCTTGATGATCTTGAGCGATTCGTCGGGCCCGGTGGCGCCGCGCAGGGCGGCCAGGCCCTCCTCCGCGCGCGGGACGCGGACCAGGGAGTCCGGGGACAGGGGGCGGTAGCCGGGGGCCAGGGCGGCGGGCACTCCTGCCTGGTAGTGGTTGCCGTGCACGAGCAGGCCGTCCTTCGGATACATCCAGCCGTGCCCCGCGGGTGTGGTCTCCAGGTCGATGGCGAAGCCCTCTCGGCAGGTCAGGAGCGCGTTCGACGCGATGTGGGCGCGGGTGCGGCAGAGCACGTCCACGGCGTCGGTGACGGCGTGCTGGTCGAGCACGCTGCGGCGCACGACCGTCTGCGGCAGGCCCACGGCGTCGCTGAAGCGTCCGCCCAGGCCGTTCGCATTGAGGGCGATGCCCGCCGAATTGGCTCCCTGGCGGCCTATCTGGCCCGCCTCGACCTGCATGATCAGGGTGGGCCTCGGCGGCTGCACGACGCGCAGCATCACCACGGTGTCGGCCACTCCGGCGCGCCAGTCCCAGTTCTGTCCGGCGTACACATGGCCGTCGCCGCTGGCGGGGCCGTAGGCCGCGAAGGAGGTGCAGCCGTCGGAGGCCTCGGAGGCGGCTTCGGCCTCGGAAGCGGCTTCGGCCTTGGCTTCGGCTTCGGCTTCGAGGGGCGTGCCCTCCGTCCGCCCGGGGGCCGCCATCCGCTTGAAGGATCTGTCGTAGATCACCTCACCGCGCGCGTTCAACGCGAGGACGTCGAGCAGGTCCACCCCCGCGCCGTCCGCGATGCCCGCCATCTCCTCCTCCAGACGCGGCGCGAACTCCCGCACGGGCCGGAGCCAGCGGGCGGCGCGGGCGGTCACCTGGTCCCAGGTGAGGCCCGCCGACTGGCCGAACGCTTCCGCGTAGTACCCGAGCGCCGCGTGCAGCTGGGGGCGGACGGCCTCGCCGTACTGCCGGCCGCGCTCGGTCGGCGTGCCGGAGATCTCGACCACGGGGAGGACCCGGGCGGATCGGTCGGAGGTGGTGCGCGGCGCCATTCTTCTCCTGTAACGTCGGTTACGAAAAGCTCGATGCTTGGAACGTGCCATCCAGCATGTAACGTCCATCACACGGGAGTCAAGACCTGTAATGAAGATTTCAGAGCCGTCGGAGGGCGGAGCTGTGGACGGACCCGAGGGGCCGGGCGACGCGGGCGGCAGGGGCAGCCCGGACGGCAAGGGCAGCGCGGACGGCAAGGGCGGTCCGGACGACGCGGGCGGTCCGGACGACGCGGGCGGCGCCGCGCGGCTGCGCTCCGCCGTGCTCGGGCAGTGGGAGACCCTCTCCGCGTCCGAGCGCGCCGTCGCCCAGTACCTGGCGAGCGTGCCCGCCGAGTCCCTGCTCTTCGCCTCCGCGCAGGAGCTGGGTTCGGCCAGCGGGACCAGCAACGCCACGGTCGTCCGCGCCCTCCAGCGCCTGGGGTACGCGGGCCTGCCCGCGCTCAAGCGCGACCTGGCCACGGACTTCACGGCGGCGGTCGCGCCCGAGGTGCGGCTCGCCAAGCGCATCGCGCACGTCGGCCGCGACCTCGGCGGCATCTGGGACGAGGTCTTCGACGAGGCGCAGGAGCGCATCGAGCACGCCCGCCGCCTCACCCCCGACGACGCGCTGCGGACGGCCGTCGGCGTCCTCGCCGACGCGGGCGAGATCCACGCGTACGGCGTCGCCGCGTCCGAGCTGGCCGCGCGGCACCTGGCCCTGACCCTCGGCCGCGTCGGGCGGCGCGCGCGGTACGTGGGCGCGACCGGCTTCGCCCTCGCCGACCACCTGCTCGCGCTGCGCCAGGGCGACGCCGTGGTGATCTTCCAGCCGGGGCGGGACCTGGCGGAGCTGTCCGTGTTCATCGAGCGGGCACGGGCGGTCGGGGCGCGGGTCCTCCTGGTGACGGACGAGCTGGCCGAGCGGTACGGGGGGCGCGTGGACGCCGTGCTCACCGCGCCCCACACACCCACGGGGATCACGACCGAGGCACTGACCGCCCTGGTCGTGGCGGACGTGCTGCTGCTCGCGCTGACCACGCTCGACGAGGCCCGGGCCGTGGACACGTCACATCAACTGACGGCCCTGCGCGAGCAGTTGCTGGCACCGCGACCGCGGAAGGGCTAGCGCCACCCCGGCCGCCTACACGTGCTGCATCACCAGCACGAACGTCGTCCCCGGCGCCAACGCCTCGTACGCGTGCGGCACATCGCCCCGGTACGCCATGTAGTCCCCGGGAAACAGCTCCACCGGCTCCTCGCGGGGCCCCGCGAGAAGGTGGCCGGTGGAGACGATCAGGTGCTCCACGGTGCCCGGGTTGTGCGGGTCGGACTCGCGCGCCGGGCCGGGCTCCATGGCGCCGTGGTAGATGTCGCGACGGAGGCCTGACGGGCCCCTGGAGAGCAGCGTGCCCGCGTACGAGGAGCGTTCCGCGTGCATGGTCGGGCCCTCGCCCGCGCGGATCACGGTGACGGCGGGGGCGGGCGACTCCATGAGCGCGCTGAACGGCACGCCGAGCGCCACGGCGAGCGCCCAGACGGTCTCGATGCCCGGGTTGCCCGTCGCCGCCTCCAGCTGGGACAGCGTGGACTTGGCGATGCCGGCGCGCTTGGCCAGTTCGGAGAGGGAGAGCCCGGCGCGCGCCCGCTCCCGGCGGAGCGCCTCGGCGACCCATTCGCGCGGGGCACGGGGGGCGCGGGCGCCCTCGGGAGCGCCGGGCCCCTGCGGGGTGCGCGGGGCGCGAGAGAGGGCCGCGCCACCCTCGGGGTTTTCGGTGGCTTCGGTGGTGCGATCCGTTCTCACACTTACGACTCCCATCGTTCGGTACGCAAGTCCATTCGTTCGCCTTGACGAACGCACTTCTCCTGAACCATCCTACGGCGCATGCGTTCGACACAGCGAACGGATGACCCGGCAGAACGAACACCTGGGGTCGTCCGTCTCTCCGACCTGCCCTCCGACGTGCTCCGCGACATCGCGCTCGTCCTGCTCGCCGACCTCGTCGTCGGCGTGTCCTTCGGCGCGATCGCCGTCGCGGGCGGCCTGCCGGTGTGGCTGCCGGTCGCCATGTCGCTGCTCGTGTACGCGGGCTCCGCCCAGTTCAGCGCGGTCGCCGTGCTCACGTCGGGCGGCGGCGCGGTGACCGCGGCCGCGACCGGCCTGCTGCTCAACACCCGCACCGCGGCCTTCAGCCTGGCCGTGGCCGACAGCATCGGCCGCTCCTGGGCCGCGCGGCTCGTGGGCGCGCACCTGGTCACCGACGAGACGGCGGCGTTCGTCCTGGCCCAGCCCGACCCGCGGCGGCGCAGGGCCGCGTTCTGGATATCGGGGCTCGGCCTGTTCGTCGCCTGGAACGTCAGCGTGCTCGCGGGCGCGCTCGCCGGCTCCGCGCTCGGTGACACCGCACGGTTCGGTCTCGACGCCGCGTTCCCCGCCATGCTCGTGGCCCTCGTCCTGCCCGTCCTGCGGGACGCCGGCTCCGGTGCGCGCCGGGCTGCCGCCGTCGGGGCGGTGCTCGCGGTGGCGGCGACCCCGGTCCTCCCCGCGGGCCTGCCCGTGCTCCTCGCACTCCTCGGCCTGCTCGCGTCGGGCCGCCGTCCCGCCGGAGGTGCGGCGTGAACGCCCAGATCGTCTGCGTCCTGGCCCTGGCCGCCGGCACGTACGCCTTCCGGCTCGCCGGGCCACTGCTCCAGGGGCGGGTGGAACTGCCCGCGCGCTTCCAGGAGTTGCTGACCGTCGGGGCCGCGGTGATCCTCGTCGCCCTCCTCGCGACCGGCGCGTTCACCGAGGGACACGACTTCGCGGGCTTCGCGCGCCCGGCGGGAGTGCTCGTGGGGGCGGCGCTCGCCTGGAGGCGTGCGCCGTTCGTGATGGTGGTCGCCGGCGCGGCGGGCACCACGGCCCTGCTGCGCCTCGCCGGCCTGTCGTGATCGAAAGCCCGGCAGCACGAAAGCCGGGCAGCCCGAAAGCCGGGCAGCCCGAAAGCCGGGGAGCCCGGCAATCCCCGCCGTCCGGCAGACCGACAGACCGACAACTCGGCAACTCGGCAACTCGACAGACCGACAACCCGGCAGACCGACAGACCGACAGCCCGGCAGCCCGACAACCCGGCAGACCGACAGACCGACAGCCCGGCAGCCCGACAACCCGGCAGCGCGGCCACCCCACAGCCAGGCAGACCAACAGCCCGGCAGCCCGACAGACCGACAGACCGGCAGCCCGACAGACCGGCAGCCCGACAACCCGGCTACCCGACAGCCCGGCAGCCCGACAGCCCGCCTCCTCCACCTCACCGGCCAACCGCCGCAACCCAGTACCGGTACCGGCACCCGCCCCCTACGCCCCACCAACCCCCCGCAGCACCCCGTACAACCCCTCCACCACCGCCCCGTACCGCTCCGTCACCGCCCGTCGCCGCACCTTCAGACTCGGCGTCAGGAGTCCCGACTCCACCGTGAAGTCCTCGTCCAGGACGGCGAAGCCGCGGATCCGTGCCGGGCGCGAGACGCCCGCGTTCGCCTCGTCGACCGCCTCCTGGACGAGGGCGCGGACCGTCGGATCGGCCGAGAGCGGCTCGGTGAGCACGACGCCCGTGCGCTCCGCCCACCCCGTGACCTCCTGCGCGTCGATGGTGATCAGCGCGACGGGGTAGGGGCGCCGGTCGCCGACCATGACCGCGCGGGAGACGAACCGCGAGGCCTGGACGGCCCGTTCGGCCAGGGAGGGCGTCAGGTTCTTGCCGCCCGAGGTGATGATGAGGTCCTTCTTGCGCCCGGTGATGGTCAGATAGCCGTCCTCGTCGAGCGCGCCCAGGTCCCCCGTGTACAACCAGCCGTCGGCGTCGAGCGCGGCGCGGGTCGCGGCCGGGTCGCCGTGGTAGCCGGGGAACACGTTGGGCCCGCGCGCGAGGATCTCGCCGTCGTCCGCGATCCGCACCTCGCAGCCCGCGACGGGCCGCCCCACCGTGCCGTACTTGACCGCGCCGGGGTGGTTCAGGCTGATGAGACCGCCGGACTCCGTCATCCCGTACCCCTCGAAGACCTGGATGCCGCAGGCCCGCAGGAAGTCCAGGACGTGCGGGGCGATCGGCGCGCCGCCGGTGAGGGCCCACCGCAGCCGGCCCCCGAGCGCCTGCCGTACCGGCGCGAACAGCGCCTCGTCGGCGGCCTCGTAGGCCTCCCGAAGCTCCGGCGGCAGCGCCCCGTCCGCCGCGAGGACGCCGACGCGCACCGCCTCCGTGAAGCGCTCGCGCCCACCCTCCTGCGATTCGGCGAGCGAGAGCACCGTCGAGTACACCTTCTCGAACAGGCGCGGCACGGACGGAAGATGCGTCGGCCGCGCCTCGGCCAGCTCGACGACGACGTCCTCGATCCGGCCCCCGAAGTACACGAGCGTGCCGCCCTCGATGAGCGTCGTGAACTCGATGAGCTGCGCGAGCAGGTGCGCCAGCGGCAGATACAGATACGTCGCGTCGCCGGGGCCGCCCTCGATGAGCGGAAGCGAGGCGTCCTGCACGGCCCCGAGGTTGCCGTGGGTGAGCACACAGCCCTTGGGCGGGCCGGTGGTGCCGGAGGTGTAGATGACGGTCGCGGGGTCGGCGGGCCCGCGACCGTCCGCCCGGCGGAGCAGCTCCTCATCGGTGCCCCCGGAGGTGTCCGTGACCCCGGAGGCGTCCGTGCCCCCGGAGGTGTCCGTGACCCCGGAGGCGTCCGTGCCTCCGGAGGCGCCCGTGACCCCGGCGGCGTCCGTGACCCCAGAGGCGTCCGCGTACGCCTCCGGGCCCGTCATCGCCACGAGCCGCCGCACCCCCGGCAGCTTGTCGCGCAGCCGCTCCACGTCGGCGACACGCGCCGCGTCCTCGCACAGCACCACCGAGGTGCCGGAGTCCCCGAGCACCCACGCCAGTTCGTCCGCGCCCGCCGTCGGGTAGACGGGCACGACGACCGCGCCCGCCGCGAGCGCGCCGAGGTGGGCGTACGTCCACTCGGCGCGGGTCTCGGCGAGCACCGCGACGCGGTCGCCGGGCGCGACGCCCATGCCGACGAGCGCGCGGCCCACCCGCCGCGCCTCGTCGCGCAGGGCCCCGTACGACACCTCGCACCACCCCTCGGCGCGCTTGAACCGCAGCGCGGGCAGCGCCCCGTGGCGGTCCGCCGCCCACTCCGCGAGCACGGCCAGGGTCGGGGGCCGCCGCTCCTGCCGCGTCCGCTGTGTCCGCTGTGTCCGCCGGTCCGTCATGCGTACGACGCTAGGGACGCGGACCGACCGGACGGCATGACGCGAAACGTCACCCGGGCTGACCCGAGCGCTCACCACCGCACGCCCCGCGCGAATCAGCCAACCCCGCGCGCCCCCACGAGCGCCCCCTTCTTGACCTCGCGCCCTGCGGCTAACGTCATGGTCATGGCCAGGCGGACGATCACCGTGCACCACGTGCGGGCCGTGCTGCGCGGCGCCGAGCGGCGCGGCGTCGACACCGTGCCGCTGCTCCAGACCGCGCAGATCCCGCCCCTGCTGCTCGGCGACGACCGCGCCCGGATCACGGCGCCGCAGTTCGCCCGGCTCTTCCGGGGTCTCTACCGGGTGACGCAGGACGAGTTCCTCGGCCTCGGCTCCTCGCCCAGCAGGCCCGGCACCTTCGCGATGATGTGCTACGCCGCGCTCGGCTGCCGCGACCTGGGCTCGGCCATGGAACGCGGGGTCACCTTCTACGGCCTCTTCCCCAGCGGCCCCGACCTCGCCCTCACCCGCACCCCGGACGCCGCCGTCTTCACCGTGCGCAACGACCTGGAGCAGGACTTCTTCCTCGCCGAGTGCCTCGTCATCATCTGGCACCGGCTGTGCAGCTGGCTGATCGGCCGGCGCATCCCGCTGCGCTGGGCCGACTTCGGGCATCCGCCGCCCCCGCACAAGGACGAGTACGAGCTGCTCTTCGGCTGCCGCGTGCGCTTCGGCGCCGAGCGCACCGGCGCCGGGCTCGACCCGCACTGGCTCGACGCGCCGCTCGTGCGCGACGAGGACGCGCTCGCGGCGATGCTGCGCCGCGCCCCCTTCGACCTGCTCTCGCGCCGCGACTACGGCACCACGGTCGCCGAGCAGGTGCGCAGGAGCCTCGCGGTCGCGCTGCGGGCCTCGCCGCGCCTGCCCTCGCTCGGCGAGATCGCGGCGCGCCTCGCGCTCAGCCCCTCGACGCTGCGCCGCCGCCTCGCACAGGAGTCGACGTCGTACCAGGAGCTGAAGGACGCGGTGCGGCGGGACGCGGCCATCGCGGGTCTCGCGGAGGGCCGGGAGCCGATCGCGGACCTCGCGGCACGGCTCGGCTTCTCCGAGGACACGGCGTTCCACCGGGCGTTCCGGCGGTGGACGGGGACGACGCCGGGCGCCTACCGGTACGCGTACCGCGATGGTTCCGGCGGTCAACGAAGCTGAGCGTTCCCGTCAGCCCCGTCCTTACTCGCGGGTCACTACGGTCGTCGCGTCTGGGCGACCGACGGCCCAGCTCTCCACGCACAGTTGGGAGACCCGCATGCACGTACGTACGTCCTTCAGATGGCTTGCGGTGACGGCGGCGGCGGGCCTGACGGCCGCGACGCTCGCCACCGCCCCCGCACACGCGGACGACACGAACGCTTCGGACCGTACGACGGCGTCGGACGGCGCGAAGGGCGCCGTGAAGGGCGCCGCGAGCGCCCCCGGCGACCTCGTCACCACGGAGCCGAGCGCCTTCCACCCCCTGCCCGGGCAGCCCACGAACACCAAGGCCTGGAAGATCCACTACCGCTCGACGACGGCGAAGGGCGAGCCGAACACCGTCTCCGGCACGGTCATCGTGCCGCAGGACGGGCGCACGGGCCCGCGCCCGCTGATCACGTACGCCGTCGGCACGGTCGGCGTCGGTGACCGCTGCGCGCCGAGCGCGGGCTTCCCGCGCGGCACCACCCTCGAAGCCAACCTCATCCAGCAGCTCACCCTGCGCGGCTGGGCCGTCGTCGTCACCGACTACGAGGGCCTCGGCACCCCCGGCGACCACACGTACACGGTCGGCCGCTCGGCGGGCCACGCCGTCCTCGACGCGGCCCGCGCCGCGATCCGGCTGCCCGGCGCAGGCCTCTCCCCGAACTCTCCGGTCGGCATCATGGGCTACTCCCAGGGCGGCCAGGCCAGCTCCTGGGCGGCCGAGCTGCACGGCAGTTACGCCCCCGAACTGAAGGTGAAGGGCACGGCGACCGGCGGCGTACCCGGTGACCTGCGGAAGGTTGCGGCCTTCAACGACGGCTCGTACGGCGCGGGCCTGATCTTCATGGCGGCGATCGGCCAGAACGCGGCGTTCCCCGAGCTGAACCTGGAGTCGTACCTCAACCCGCTCGGCAAGTCCCTCATCGGCGCGCTGCGCGACAGCTGCGTGGCCGACGGCGCGGTCCTCGGCGCCTTCAAGAAGATCAGCGACGTGACCACCAAGAACCCCCTCGACCAGCCCGACTGGCGCCAGCGCCTGCGCGAGTCCCAGGTCGGCACCCGCGCCCCCGAGGCGCCGGTGTACCTCTACCACGCACTCGCCGACGAACTGATCCCGTACGGCGTCGGCAAGCAGGTCCGCGAGGACTGGTGCGCGAAGGACGCGAAGGTCGAGTGGCACACGATCCCGCTGGGCGAGCACGTCAGCGGCGTCATCACCCAGTCGCCCCTGGCGGCCCAGTGGCTGGCGGACCGCTTCGCGGACAAGCCCGTACGCGGCAACTGCTAGCCCCTTCCCGCTGACCCGGCACCCCGGGCCCGGCGACGCGCCCCGGTCGGCCCCCGCGGCCCGCCGGGGCGTCTCCGTCCCGGGCACTACGTCCAGCGGCCCCGGTGGCGGTCGGTCCGACGCGCCGATGTCGATGCTGTTCTCGCCGGGCGCTCAGCGGCCGCGGCCCCGGGGCAGCCGCCACACCGAAAGCCCCGCCGTGCCCAGGAGTACCAGGCCCACCACCACGAGCCCCTGCCGCATGCCGCCCACCGAGAAGCCGCCGCCGCTGCCGATGAGGGCGCCGAACAGCGCCACCGACAGGGCCCCGCCCGTCTGGCGCAGCGAGTTGAGGAGGCCGGATGCGGTGCCCGCGCGGTGGCCGGGGACCGCGTCCATCAGCAGGGCCGTCAGCGCGGGCACCGCGAGCGCGCCGCCGATGCCGGTCGGTACGAGCAGGACGAGGACCAGCCACATCGGGGTGTCCGCCGCGAGCGGAAGGAGGGCGAACATGGCGGTGGCCAGGATGAGTTGGCCGGTCACGATCACCGGGCGGCGGCCCGCCCGCTCCGCGAACCGGGGCGAGACCAGGTTCGTCGAGGTGATGAGCACCGCGAGGGGCACGAACATCAGGCCCGCCGCCACCGCCGACATGCCCCGCAGCTGCTGGAGGTACAGGCCGAGCAGGAACACCACGCCGTAGAAGCCCGCGTTGACCGCGAAGCCGACGGCCAGCGAGACGCCGACCTCACGGCGGCGCAGCAGGGGCAGCGGCACCATCGGCGCCGGGTGCCGCCGCTCGGCGGCGCGGAAGGCGAAGGCCGCCGCCACCGCGAGCCCCGCGGCGAGCAGCACCGAGGGGCTCGTCGGGCCCGCGTGCCCGCCCTCGATGACGGCGTACGCGAGCGCGCCGAGACCGAGCACGGCGGTCAGCTGGCCGGGCACGTCCAGGGGCGCCGGGCGGCGCGGCGACGGCGCGGTGCGGGCGAGCAGCGCCAGGATCAGGGCGCCGAGCGGCAGGTTGAGCAGGAAGACCGCGCGCCAGCCCACCGCCTGGGTCAGGACGCCGCCGAGCACCGGGCCCACCGCCATGGCCGTGGAGCCGCCCACCGTCCACAGCGCGATGGCGCGGGCGCGGCGCCCCGGCTCCTCGTACGCCTGCCGGATCAGGGCGAGCGAGGCGGGCATCACGACGGCGGCGGCCGCGCCCTGGCCGATCCGGGCGGCGATGAGCGCGCCGATGCCGGGCGCGAGGGCGCAGGCGAGCGAGGCCAGGGTGAACAGGGCGGTGCCCCAGGCGTAGGCGCGCCGCGCCCCCGCCCGGTCGGCGAGCGCGCCCGCGGAGATCATCAGCGCCGCGAACATCAGCGTGTACGAGTCCACCACCCACTGGAGGCCCGTCATGCCGCCGTGCAGGGAGGAACGGATGTCCGGCAGGGCGATGTTGACGGCGGAGACGTCGACGGTGATGACGGTGAAGCCGAGGAGGGAGGCGAGGAGGGCGGTGCCGGCTCGCGGTGTCGAGCGGGGCGCTCCCGGTGCTCCCGGGGCTCCCGGCGCTCCCGGCGGGGCCGGCGCTCCCGGCGGGGCCGGCGCTCCCGGCGGGGCCGGTGCTCCCGGCGGGGCCGGTGCGGTGGCCGGAGCGGCGGCCGGGACGCGAAGGGTGGTGGACATCGGAGTTCCTCTCTGGGGCCCGTCACGGAGCGGCGGGGACGACACCACCCTCCGTCTCCCGCCCCGCCCCCGGCAGACCGCCGCGTTCCTGGCCCTGACACGGCCCCCCACCGCCCCTCCGCCCACCCCACGGGCCAGGGACAATGACCGTATGAAGACCAACGGCGGGACCGAGCTGGGCCGCTATCTGCGGGCGCGCCGCGCCCAGATCCGCCCCGAGGACGCCGGGCTCCCGGCCGGCGCGGGGATCCGGCGCACGCCGGGCCTGCGCCGCGAGGAGCTGGCGACCCTGGCCGGGGTGAGCGTCGACTACTACACACGCCTGGAGCGCGGCCGCGAGTCCAACCCGTCACCGGCCGTCATCGACGCCCTGGCGCGCGTTCTGCATCTGCGCGGCGACGCCCACGAGCGCCTGCACGAGCTGGCGGAGCTGGCCTCGGGCCGCCTCACGGAACCGCGCCCCACCACGGAGTTCACCGTGCGCGACTCCGTGCACCGGATGCTGGAGGCGCTGCGCCCGCTGCCCGCGTACGTGGTGAGCCCGCACAGCGACATGCTGGCCGCGAACGCGCCGGGCCGCCGCCTGATGCCGGGCCTGTGGGACTGGCCCCCGCACGAGCGCAACCTCATGCGCTATCTCTTCCTGCACCCCGTCGGCCGCACGCTGTACGTGCCGTGGGAGGAGACGGTCGCCCTGTCCATCGCGCACCTGCGCGCGGTCGGCGGCCGTGATCCGGACTCCCCGCGCCTGACCGCCCTCGTGGGCGAGCTGATGCTCAAGTCCCCCGACTTCGCCCGACTCTGGGACCGCTACGAGGTCTGCGAGCGCGGCGGCGGCGTCAAGTCCTTCGCGCACCCCAAGGCCGGGCCGATGACCCTCACGTACGAGGTCATGTCGCTCGCCCGCACCGGCGGCCAGCGCCTGGTCACCTACCAGGCCGAGCCGGGCACGGCCGACGAGGCCGCGATGCTGCGCCTGGACCCCTCGTCCCGCACTGCGGCGGACCCGGACCGGCGCTAGCGGCGCGCGGCGGTCACTCCGTCCACTCCGCCGCGCACGAACTCCCGTTCGCCGGGAGCTGCTTGTACAGCAGGAACCCGTCGACCTTCGCCTTCACGCACTTGGAGCCGAAGTACCCGGTGTGCCCGTCGCCCTTGTTGTCGAGCACGACCGCCGCCGAGCCGAGCCGCCGCGCGGTCTCCTCCGTCCAGCGGTACGGCGTCGCCGGGTCGCCGCGCGTCCCGACGAGCAGGAGCTTCGGCGTGTCGACGTCGCGTACGTCCTTACGGATGTACGAGGTGCCCGCGGGCCACCCGAAACACATCAGGACGAGCGTGAGGTTGTGCTCGCCGAAGACGGGCGAGACCTCCTCGAACTCCCGCTGGAGGCGCCCGATCTCCTCCTCCACCTTCCGCGCGCCCGGCCGGTCGGGGTCGTCGGCGCAGTTCACGGCCGCGAGCGCGGCGGTCTCGTTGTCCAGGGGCACGTCCTGGCGCCCCATGCCCCCGGCGCCGCCGACGCGCAGCAGCGCCCGCGGGTCGCCGTCGGCGAGCAGCGCGCCGAGCGCCTGCGACAGGGCGGGCCAGGCCTGCCGGCTGTACAGGGCGGAGCCGAGGACGCTCACCACGTTCTGCCCGGTGAACTCCTCGCCGCTCGCGGAGCGCAGCGGCATCGCGTCGAGGTCCTCGATGACCTTCACCATGGTCCGGCGGGCCTGGCGCGAGTCGTCGCCGAACACGCACCCGGCGTTCTTCGTGCACCACTTCAGGAAGTTGTCGAGGGCGGTCTGCTGTCCCTCGGCGGACGCGAGCCCCTGCTCGTCGACGGGCTCGGTCAGCGTGTCCACCCCGTCGAGGACCATGCGGCCGACCTTCTTCGGGAACTGCGCCGCGTACACCGCGCCGAGCCGCGTCCCGTACGAGAATCCCAGGTAGTTGAGCTTCTTGTCACCGAGGGCCGCGCGCATGACGTCCATGTCGCGCGAGACGTTCACGGTGCCGATGTGCTTGAGGACGGGGCCCGACTCCTTGGCGCACCGCTCGGCGGTCCGCCGCAGCTGTGCCAGGACGGCCCCCGCGTCGTCCGGGTCGTCAAGGCCCTCGGGCTCCGGTTCGTCGCCGCAGCTCACGGGCTCGCTCAGGCCGACCCCTCGCGGGTCGAAGCCCACGACGTCATAGCCCTTGCCGAGGTCGCCGAAGCCCTTCAGATCGGCCGCGAGCCCGGCCACCCCGGGCCCGCCCGGGCCGCCGAAGTTCACCAGGAGCGAGCCGCGCTCCTTGCCGCTCGACCTCACCTTCAGCATGGCCAGGTCGACGGTGCCGTCCTGCGGGCGGGCGTAGTCGAGCGGCACGGTGAGCGTGCCGCAGCGGACGTCCTTGTTCTTGGTGACCGTCTCCGGAAGGTTCTGCTTCTCCGGCTCACAGGCGGCCCACTTGACCTTCTGGGCGTAGAAACGCCTGAGGTCCGGCTGTGGCGCGTCGGAACGGGTCGCGGTGGCGGGCAGGGCCGTGAGGGCCAGGGCGAGGGCGGTGACGCCCGTGAGCGCCGGTATGCGCACGGCGGCCTCCAAGAGGTGCGGTCCCCCAAGAGGTGCGGTCTACGGTCCACAGGTCCTGCCCCCTTCCGCAAGGCTAGGCTCCCTGGCCGCGCCTCGCCCGTCCAGTGGGTCTACGGTCCGTGATCGGCGCTGGTCAGGGGGTGGGCATCGGGGGGCTTGAGGGGTGCGTGATCCGTGTGCCGGTGGCGGCGAAGGGGGCCCGGGGGCCGGGGGCTAGAGGGCCCGGGGGCCGGGGACGGGCAGCCGGGCCCGGTTCGCCGGGGCGCCCCCTCCGCCGCTCCAGTGGCCGCGGCACCGCGTGCGCCCGGGGTGGTACCGGCGCCGGTGCTGACGGTCGGGCCGCGGGGGCCGTGCTCCGGGGGGCACGCTTCGAGGGAGGGGATTCGCGGTCCCGGCGAGGGGGCTCCTGCGCCGGGGAGGGGATTGGTCCTCCGGGCGAAGGGATTGGTGTTTCGGGCCAGGGGGTTGATGTCCGGGCCAGGGGATTGGTGTCCAGGGCAGGGGATTCGTGCTCCGGGCCAGGGGATTCGGCGGCATCTCTCGACCAGCTCCTGACCCTTGAGTAACCTTACTCAAGGGTAAATTCAAGCAGACGAGGGCCCGTTGGGAAGCGGGCGGACGCCTGCTCGCGCCGCCGAGACCGACCGAGCTGGGAGCTGGGCCATGGCCGACCGCTATCTGACGTTCACCCGCACCGCCCCCGGCCGGTTCCTCACCCGCAGGCTCGGCCTGCCCCGGCCCGTGCCGCTGCGTCGCTGGTCGTCCGAACACCCGGCGCTCGAAGGGCCGTTGTTGCACCTCACCGCCGGTGACGTGCCACTGCCCGGCCTGCACGAGGTGCTGACCCGCACCGGACTTCCGCCGCACGCGGGGCCGTTGGGCACTCGGCGCCCGGCCGCCGTGGTCCTCGACGCGACCGGCGTCGCCACCGTCACCGCCCTCATGGATGTGCACGCCACGCTGCACCCCGTGGTGCGGGCGGTCGCGGACTGCGGCCGCGTCGTCGTCCTCGGCGCGCCGCTCTCCCCCGCCGACCACCACCAGGCCGCCGTGCAGCAGGCCCTCGACGGGTTCGTCCGCTCCCTCGCGAAGGAGCTGGGCCGGGGCCGGACCGCGACGCTCGTCCGCACCACCTCCGCGCCCGCCGCCCTGCCCGTCCTGCGCTTCCTCCTCTCCCCGAAGTCCGCGTACGTCAACGGCCAGACCATCGAGGCCGCCCCCCACGACGAGGGCGCCCCCGAACCCCTGGACCCGGCGCGGCCGTCGGCGGGCCGCACCGCGCTCGTCACCGGCGCGGCGCGCGGGATCGGTGAGGCCGTCGCCCAGGTCCTGGCCCGTGACGGCGCCCGCGTCGTCGCCCTCGACGTGCCCGCCGCGCGAACCGACCTCGTACGTGTCGCCGAACGCGTCGGCGGTGTCCCGCTGGCCCTCGACATCACCGCCGACGACGCGGGCGAGCGCATCGCCGCCGCCCTGCCCGAAGGCCTGGACGTCCTCGTCCACAACGCGGGCATCACCCGCGACCGGCGCCTCGCCAACATGGCCGCCGACCGCTGGAGTTCGGTCCTCGACGTCAACCTCGCCGGCGTCCTGCGCACCACGGACTTCCTCCTGAAGTCCGGCACGCTGCGGCGCGGCGGCAGCGTCGTCGCCACCGCGTCCATCGCGGGCCTCGCGGGGAACGCCGGGCAGACCAACTACGCCGCCAGCAAGGCGGGCATAGTCGGCCTGGTCCGGTCCCTCGCGCCCCGGGCCCTCGCCGAGCACGGCATCGCCGTCAACGCGGTGGCCCCCGGCTTCATCGAGACCCGCATGACCGCGGCCGTGCCTCTCCTCATCCGCGAGGCCGGGCGCCGCATGAACTCCCTCGCGCAGGCGGGGCAGCCCGTCGATGTCGCGGAGGCGGTGGCGTGGCTGGCCCTGGGCGGGGTGAACGGGCAGGTGGTGCGGGTGTGTGGCCAGAGCTTCCTAGGCGCGTGACGCTACCGCTGAGCTTGAACCGTGCCCTTGGCGAGGCTCCCCCACCCCGCACCGCGCACTCCCACCCACCCGGAACACCTGGGCGCAGCCCCGGGCCCGGTGCGGCGTCCCCGCCCTGGTCGCGCGCGGCGCCGAGCCACCGCCAAGCCGACCCAACGGAAAGGCCCCCATGACCCGGCCCCCGCTCCCCCTCACCCTCCTCAAGGGCGCCCTCCTCTCCCCCTTCAAACACCCGGGCACGGGACACGGCACCCTCCCCCCGGGCCGGCGGGAGCACACCCGGGCCGTGCCCGACCGCACGGACGCCTTCCGCCGGATCTGCGGCTTCGCCCCCACCGGGGACACCCTCCCCCTGCCGTACCCCCACGTGCTGGCCTTCCCCCTCACCATGCGCCTCCTGGCCACCAGAGCCTTCCCGCTGCCCCTGCTCGGCCTCGTGCACACCTCCATCGAGGTGGTCCAGCACCGCGCCCCGCGCGTCACGGACGCGCTCGACCTCACGGCGTACGTGGAGAAGCTGACACCGCACCACCGCGGCACGGAAGCCACCGTCACCGTGGAGGCAGCCGCCGCGGGAACGGCCCTGTGGGAATCCCGCAGCACCTACCTGGCCCGCCACCGGACGAGCACACCACCGAGCCGGGGCCTGGACGCCCCCGCCCCGCTGCCCGCCACGGCTCAATGGCGACTCGCGGCCCGCCTGGGCCGCCGTTACGCCGCCGTCTCCGGCGACCGCAACCCCATCCACCTGCACCCACTCACCGCCCGCCCCTTCGGCTTCCCGCGCGCGATCGCCCACGGCATGTGGACGTTTGCCCGCTGCCTCGCGGAGTACGGGCTTGACGACAACACCGAGCCGGTCCGCGTGACCGCCGAGTTCCGCGCGCCCGTACTCCTGCCGTCGACGGTCACGTACGGCCGCCGCGGCCAGGACTTCGAACTGCGCGACAGCACAGGCCGTCCACACCTGCGCGGCCGGGTCGAGCCGCTAGCGGGCCGGTGACCAGGGGCGCCCCTCCATGAGGTCACCGAGCCCCGCCCAGGCGAAGTTCATGAGTGCGGGGGTGGCCCCGGGCAGACGTGTCCGGACGGGTACTCGCTTCAGTGGTCCCCGCGCCTGCGGGGGTGCTCCCTCCTCGTGCTGACGGACCGCGTACGGCGCGTCGCAGTCCCCGCGCATGCGGGGTAACCCCCCAGCCTCAACCCACCCCAAAACCCCCTCCCAAACACCCCCAAGCCCCCCACCAAAAAGTCGGCAGGGGGCTCGGCCCAGCGGTCAGCGCGCGCGGGAGGGAGGAAGGGGGCGAGAGAGGATCAGGCCGCCGCAGGCAGGGGTCCCTCGTCCAGGGGGTCGTCGAGGGGGGAAGCGGAGGCGTGGTCGTAGGCCTCGCGGTCGAGGATGTTCTCGCGGGCCGCGACCACGACCGGAACCAGCGCCTGCCCGGCGACATTCGTGGCGGTACGCATCATGTCGAGGACCGGGTCGATGGCGAGGAGCAGGCCGACGCCCTCCATGGGGAGGCCGAGCGTGGACAGGGTCAGGGTCAGCATGACCGTGGCGCCGGTGAGGCCCGCGGTGGCGGCGGAGCCCACGACGGAGACGAAGGCGATCAGGAGGTACTCCTTGATGCCCATGTTCACATCGAAGATCTGCGCGACGAAGATCGCGGCGATCGCCGGGTAGATCGCGGCGCAGCCGTCCATCTTGGTGGTGGCGCCGAACGGCACCGCGAAGGACGTGTACTCCTTCGGCACGCCCAGGCGCTCGGTGACCTTCTGGGTGACCGGCATCGTGCCGACCGAGGAGCGCGAGACGAAGGCCAGCTGGATGGCGGGCCAGGCGCCCTTGAAGAACTGGAGCGGGCTGACCTTGGCGACGAAGGCGAGAAGCAGCGGGTAGACGCCGAACATCACCAGGGCGCAGCCGACGTAGATGTCCGCGGTGAAGGTGGCGTACTTGCTGATCAGGTTCCAGCCGTAGTCGGCGATGGCGAAGCCGATGAGGCCGATGGTGCCGATCGGGGAGAGCTTGATGACCCACCACAGGGCCTTCTGGAGCAGCGTGAGGATCGACTCGCTGAGGTCCAGGATCGGCTTGGCCTTCTCGTCGCCGATCTTCAGGACGGCGACGCCGGCGACGGCGGCCATGAAGACGATCTGGAGGACGTTCAGCTCGGTGAACGGCGTGATGACGTCGGTCGGGATGATGCCGGTGAGGAAGTCGATCCAGGACCCCTCGTGCTCGGGCTTGGCGCCGTCCTTCGGGGTCAGGCCGGTGCCCGCGCCGGGGTTGGTGACCAGGCCGATGACGAGGCCGATGGCGACCGCGATCAGCGACGTGATCATGAACCAGAGCAGCGTGCGGGTCGCGAGCCGTGCGGCGTTGTTGACCTTCCGCAGGTTGGTGATCGAGATCAGGATGGCGAAGAACACCAGCGGGGCGACGGCCAGCTTCAGCAGGCCGATGAAGGTGTCGCCGACCTTCGACAGGGTGGTGACGAGCCAGCTGATGTCCTGGCTGCGGGCGAGCCAGCCGAGCAGCACGCCCAGGACCAGACCGCCGAGGATCTGGGCCCAGAAGGGCAGCTTCAGGAACTTGGGTATCCGGAAACCGGATCGGGGCTCGTCGGTCGGGGACGCGGAATTCGCGGACACGGACACACTCCGGGTAATGACGGGGGACGTGAGGAGCGGCGGCCCGAAGGGGTCACGGGCACCGCTGCAGTGCAGATGTCGAAGTCGTTCAGATGACGCGACAGGCCGCGGACATGCAGCGGCAGAGATCGACATGCAGGCGCGCCACGAGCGGGACGCTCATGGCGTGGTGGTGCGCGGCTGCTGTCTTCATGTCGAACACGTTAACACTTGAACTTTGAGTGCATCAAAGGTCTTGTTTGAGGTAGAGGGGCCCAAGGGTCTCAGAAACGTCGAAACCCCGGTAGCGGAGCGGCATGCTCCGGTACCGGGGTTCCCTGCGTCCAGGGGGAGGGTGTGACGAACCTTACGGCTACTGCGCGGTGCGCGCGGCGTCGTCGGCGCCGTCCTCCTGGGTGCGGTTGCGCTCCAGGCTTGCCTTGACGTTGTCCACCTTCGCGACGACCTTCTCCGAGGCCCGGTCGCGCTCCTTGCGCAGGAGTACGAAGCTGATGGGCGCGGAGACCACCAGGGACAGCAGCGCCACCCACAGCAGGTTGGAGCCGCCGAGCCCGCGGGGCACGATGCCGGAGTAGACGAGGCCCCAGACGACCAAGAAGCAGCCCGCGAAGACCCCGAGGCGCATCAGCGTGTAGCGGAGCATGTCAATCCACTCTTCCGTTCCGACATAGGCCCGAGCGACCCGGATCAGCCCGAGCCGGACGAGCCCCTCCAGTGAAGCACGGCGGGGCGCCCCGGCAGGAGCCGGGTCAGAGCCGCATCGGCTGCGGCGACTCGCGCAGCTCCCGGTCGGGGCCCGGGAACTCGCGGATGACCTCGTAGCGCGTGTTGCGCTCCACCGGGCGGAAGCCGGCCTCGCGGATCAGGTCGAGCAGGTCGTCGCGGGTCAGCTTGTTCGGCGTGCCGAAGTCGTCCGCGTCGTGGGTGATCTTGTACTCGACGACGGAGCCGTCCATGTCGTCCGCGCCGTGCTGGAGTGCGAGCTGGGCGGTGGCGAGGCCGTGCATGACCCAGAAGACCTTGACGTGCGGCACGTTGTCGAAGAGCAGCCGGGAGACGGCGAAGGTCTTGAGGGCCTCGATGCCGGAGGCCATCTTCGTGCGGGCCTGGAGGCGGTTGCGGACCTTGCCGTCCTGTACGTCCACGAAGTCGTGCTGGTAGCGCAGCGGGATGAAGACCTGGAAGCCGCCGGTCTCGTCCTGGAGTTCACGCAGCCGGAGCACGTGGTCGACGCGGTGCCGGGGCTCCTCGATGTGCCCGTACAGCATCGTCGCGGGGGTCTTCAGACCCTTCTCGTGCGCCAGGCGGTGGATGCGGGACCAGTCCTCCCAGTGGGTCCTGTGGTCCACGATGTGCTGGCGGACCTCCCAGTCGAAGATCTCGGCGCCACCGCCGGTCAGCGACTCCAGGCCGGCGTCGATCAGCTCGTCGAGGATCTCGGAGGCGGACAGGCCGGAGATGGTCTCGAAGTGGTGGATCTCGGTGGCCGTGAAGGCCTTCAGGGAGACGTCCGGCAGCGCGGCCTTCAGCTCCCGCAGCGAGCGCGGGTAGTAGCGCCAGGGGAGGTTCGGGTGCAGGCCGTTGACGATGTGCAGCTCGGTGAGGTTGTCGGCCTCCATCGCCTTGGCGAGCCGGACGGCCTCCTCGATGCGCATCGTGTACGCGTCCTTCTCGCCCGGCTTGCGCTGGAAGGAGCAGTAGGCGC
Source organism: Streptomyces sp. NPDC045778 (assembly GCF_056431945.1). Classification (NCBI taxonomy): domain Bacteria; kingdom Bacillati; phylum Actinomycetota; class Actinomycetes; order Kitasatosporales; family Streptomycetaceae; genus Streptomyces; species Streptomyces sp. NPDC045778. The sequence goes on along the minus strand of NZ_JBWKJZ010000032.1, from coordinate 67,406 downwards.
AGGAGGCCGTGCACACGTTGGTCATGTTGAGGTGGCGGTTGACGTTGAAGTGCACCACGTCGCCGTTCTTGCGGGTGCGCACCTCGTGGGCGAGACCGCCGAGCCAGGCCAGGTCGTCGGACTCGTACAGGGCGATGCCGTCCTCGCGGGACAGCCGCTCCCCGGAGCGGACCTTCTGCTCAAGGTCGCGCTTGAGCCCTGCGTCCATGTGCCGTACCTCTAACTTTCCGCCGACCGACGACCTATGACAGACCCGACCAACCGTACTCCCCCACCCTTCGGGCGGGAGGTGCCCCCTGACGGCCCTCCGCGCCTAGACCTCCTCCGGAAGTTCCCCGACCCGGTTCTCCCACTTGGTGGAGAGGACGATCGTCGTCCGCGTGCGCGAGACGCCCTTGGTGCCGCTGAGGCGGCGGATGGTCTTCTCCAGGCCGTCCACGTCGCTGGCGCGGACCTTGAGCATGTACGAGTCGTCGCCCGCGATGAACCAGCAGTCCTCGATCTCGTGCAGGTCGCGCAGGCGCCGGGCGACGTCCTCGTGGTCGGCGGCGTCGGACAGCGAGATGCCGATCAGCGCGGTGACGCCGAGGCCCAGGGACGCGGAGTCGACCGTGGCGCGGTAGCCGGTGATGACGCCGGCCGCCTCCAGGCGGTTGATGCGGTCGGTGACGCTGGGGCCGGAGAGGCCGACGAGGCGCCCCAGCTCGGCGTAGGAGGCACGCCCGTTCTCGCGCAGAGCCTGGATGAGCTGCCTGTCCACGGCATCCATAGGTCGAAGCCTTTCATTATTTAGCGTTTTCGCGAGTCTACGTGTAGAATCTAAGGCGTAACAGGGTTCATACCCTGTGAATCTTCCAGAATCTCAGCCGATCAACGACGATCCTTCGAATTCTTCAGGAGTGTTCCCCGTGTACACGATCGAGATGGCCTACGCCCGTATGCGCGAGCTTCAGGACCAGGCCAACCGCTCGCGTGCCCACCTGTCCGCCACCGCCGCGCGCAAGGCCAAGAAGCGCGCCGCCAAGAAGCGCTGACCCCGTCGCGGGGATGCGGCGCGGTATCAGCTGCGGAGTCGTCGTGGCTGGTCGCGCAGTTCCCCGCGCCCCTTCGGGGCGCTACCTACCTCCCAGCTCCCCCTTCCAGCGGCGGTACAGCTGGTGCGGCACCCCTGCCGCGTCCAGCGTCCGGCCCGCGACGAAGTCCACCAGGTCCTGGATGTGCGTCGCCCCCGCGTAGAACGCCGGAGAGGCGGGCAGCACGATCGCGCCCGCCTCGTCCAGGCTCACCAGGTGCCGCAGCGTCTGCCCGTTCAACGGGGTCTCCCGTACGCAGACCACGAGCCGCCGCCCCTCCTTGAGCGTCACGCTCGCCACGCGCTGGAGCAGGTCCTTCGAAAGGCCGAGCGCCACCCCGGCCACGCACGCCGTGGACGCGGGCACGATCAGCATCCCCTTCGTCGCGTACGAACCCGACGAGGGCCCCGCCGCCAGATCGCCGGCCGCCCAGTAGCGCACGTCGTCCACGCACACCTCGTACGTGTCCGGCTTGCCATCCGCGCCGCGCGCCAGCCACTGCTCCAGGTCCTCGCGCCAGTGCGCGTCCCGGAACGCGATGCCGGTCTCGTCGAGCAGCGTCAGGCGCGAGGCCCGCGAGACCACCAGGTCCACGCTCTCCCCGGCCGCGAGCAGCGCCCGCAGGACCGCGGCGGCGTACGGGGTGCCGGATGCGCCCGACACCCCCACGACCCAGGGCCTGCGCTCCGTGTCTCCCGCATCTCCCGCGTCTTCCGCGTTCACGCCCCGCAGCCTATCCACGGGCCCGGTACGTCCCGTCATACCGTGAGCCCGCGCACCAGCAGGTCGAGCAGCGCGCACCCGAAGAGGGCGATCCCGATGAAGCCGTTGACCTGGAAGAAGGCACGGTTGAGGCGGGACAGGTCGTGCGGCCGCACGATCGAGTGCTCGTACAGGAAGGCGCCGGCGACGATCACGAGGCCGAGCCAGAAGAACGCGCCCGCGCCGGTGGCCACCGCGTACCAGACGAACAGCGCCGTCGTGACGGCGTGGCAGCCGCGCGCGCCCCAGATCGCGGCCGGGATGCCGAACCGCGCGGGCACCGACATCACGCCGACCTCCCGGTCGGTCTCCACGTCCTGGCAGGCGTAGATCAGGTCGAAGCCGCCGATCCACACGCCCACCGCGAGGCCCAGTATCACCGCCGTCCATGACCACTCGCCGGTGATCGCGAGCCAGGCGCCGATGGGCCCGATGGCCTGCGCGAGGCCGAGGATCGCCTGCGGGAAGTTGGTGAACCGCTTGCCGTACGGATAGACCACCATCGGGATCACCGCGACCGGCGCGAGCGCCAGGCACAGCGGGTTGAGCAGCGCGGCGGAGCCCAGGAAGACCACGACGGCGATGAGCGCGCCGGTCCACGCGGACTTCACCGTGACGGCCCCGGTGACCAGCTCGCGGTGCGCGGTGCGCGGGTTACGGGCGTCGATCTCGCGGTCGATGATGCGGTTGGCGGCCATCGCGAAGGTACGCAGGCCCACCATGCAGACGGTGACCAGGAGCAGCCGGCCCCAGTGGATGTTCTCGTCCCACTCGTACATCGCCGTCAGGGCGGCGATGTAGGCGAAGGGCAGCGCGAACACGGAGTGCTCGATCATGACGAGCCGCAGGAAGGCTTTCGTACGTCCCGGCTGCGGCAGCGCGGCGGAAGCGGAACTCACAGGCCGTACTCCCTCCAGCGGCGGTCCACGAGCGCCGCCGTGTCCGGGTCCGACTCGACCATGTCCGGCCAGCCACCGTCGCGTGTGTAGCCCTCCTCGGGCCACTTCTTCGTCGCGTCGATGCCTGCCTTGCCGCCCCAGAACTGCTGGTAGGAGGCGTGGTCGAGGTGGTCGACGGGGCCCTCCACGACGGTCAGGTCACGGGCGTAGTCGGTGTTGCCGAGCGCGCGCCAGGAGACCTCGTGCAGGTCGTGGACGTCGCAGTCGGAGTCCACGACCACGATCAGCTTGGTCAGGGACATCATGTGCGCGCCCCAGATGGCGTGCATGACCTTCTGCGCGTGCTTCGGGTACTTCTTGTCGATCGAGACGATCGCGCAGTTGTGGAAGCCGCCCGACTCCGGCAGGTGGTAGTCCACGATGTCCGGCACGATGATCTTCAGCAGCGGCAGGAAGAACCGCTCGGTGGCGCGGCCGAGGGGGCCGTCCTCCGTCGGCGGGCGCCCCACCACGATCGACTGGAGCAGCGGCCGCTTGCGCATCGTCACGCAGTCGATCGTCAGCGCGGGGAACGGCTCCTGCGGCGTGTAGAAGCCGGTGTGGTCGCCGAAGGGCCCCTCGGGGAGCATCTCGCCCGGCTCAAGCCAGCCCTCGATGACGACCTCGGCCTGCGCGGGCACCTGGAGCGGCACGGTCTTGCAGTCGACCATCTCGATCCGCTTGCCCTGGAGGAAGCCCGCGAAGAGGTACTCGTCGATGTCACCGGGCAGCGGCGCGGTGGACGCGTACGTCACGGCGGGCGGGCAGCCGAAGGCGATGGCCACCGGCAGCTTCTCGCCCCGGCGCGCGGCGACTTGGTAGTGGTTGCGGCTGTCCTTGTGGATCTGCCAGTGCATGCCGATGGTGCGCCGGTCGTGGCGCTGGAGGCGGTAGAGCCCGAGGTTGCGCACCCCGCTCTCCGGGTCCTTCGTGTGGGTGAGCCCCAGGTTGAAGAAGGACCCGCCGTCCTTCGGCCAGGTGAAGAGGGCGGGCAGCCGGTCCAGGTCCACGTCGTCGCCCCGGAGCACGACCTCCTGCACCGGCGCGTCCTTGACCTTCTTCGGCGGTACGTGCGTCATCGCGCCGAGCTTGCCGAAGGCCTCGCGCACGCCGACGAAGCCCTGCGGCAGCTCCGGCCTGAGCAGCCCGCCGATCTTCTCGCTGATCTCGCCGTACGACTTCAGGCCGAGGGCCTTCAGGAGGCGCCGGTCGGTCCCGAACACGTTCATCGCGAGGGGCATGTCACTGCCCTTGACGTTCTCGAAGAGGAGCGCCGGGCCGCCGGACTTCTGGACGCGGTCGACGATCTCGCCGACCTCCAGATACGGGTCGACCTCGGCCTTGATCCGCTTCAGCTCGCCCTCGCGCTCCAGTGCCCTCAGCAGAGAGCGGAGATCGTCATAAGCCATGCGGTCAAGTATCGGTCACCGGCTACCCTGGCCCCGTCACCGGGTACGCCCGGCGCCCGTGCTCCGCTCTCTGGGGGATCTCCGACACATGCTCAGGTATCTGCCGTTCCTGCTGGTCCTGGCCGTGTGGATCTACGCCTTCATCGATGTGCTCAACACCCCGGAGAAGGAGGTGCGCCACCTGCCCAAGGTGGTGTGGGTCATCATCGTGCTCCTCTTCGGCGAGGTCCTCCTCGGCCCGATCGCCTGGTTCGTCACCGGCAAGAAGAAGCGCCCCACGGGCCCTGCCCGTGCCAGGGGCGGCTGGGTCGCCCCCGACGACAACCCCGAGTTCCTGAAGAACCTGAACAAGGACCTGGACCTCGACAAGGACACCGACAAGCGCGACGAGGCCTGAGGGGGCGCCCGCGCGCGGAGCGCGCCAATGGACACAGCGGGGCGTCCCGCGAGGGCACCATAGCCACCATGACGATCCCCACCGTCGATCTGCGCGCCTGGCGCGCCGGCACTCCCGGCGCCCGCCAAGAGATCACCGAGGCCGTGGACGAGGGCCTGCGCACCGCCGGCTTTCTCCTCGTCACCGGCCACGACGTGGCACCCGACCTGCGCACAGCCATCCGCGAACAGGCCCGGTCCTTCTTCCGGCTGCCGCCCGAGGCCAAGCAGCCGTACGCCGTGCGGGTGGGAGCCCGCGGCTGGCTCGGGCCCGGCGCGGAGGCCAACAGCTACGCGGAAGGCACCCCGTCGCCGCCGGACCTGAAGGAGTCGCTGTCCTTCGCCGCGGACGAGCCGACCGGGGACGCGGCCGTCGACGCGGAGTGGTTCGCGCCCAACACCTGGCCCGCCGAGACGCCGGGCCTGCGCGGCCCCGTGGAGACGTATCTGGCCCTGATGCGGACGCTCTCCGACCAGCTCCTGGAGCTGCTCGCGGCGGCGCTCGGCGAGCCCGAGGACTTCTTCACCCGCCACACCGGCCATCCCACCTGGGGCTTCAACATCAACTGGTATCCCGGCCGGGACCGCGTCGGCACCCCCGAGCCGGGTCAGTTCCGTATCGGCCCGCACACCGACTTCGGCACGGTCACCGTCCTCGACCGGCAGGCGGGCCGGGGCGGACTCCAGGTGTTCACGGACGCCGACGGCTGGCAGGACGCGCCCTGGGACCCGGACGCCTTCACGATCAACATCGGCGACCTGATGGCGCGCTGGACCGGCGACCGCTGGCGCTCCGGCCGCCACCGCGTCCTGCCCCCCCCCGGCCGACGCGCCCGCCGAGGAGCTGCTGTCCCTGGTGTACTTCTACGAGTGCGACCCCGGCACGGACGTGCGCGGCACCGACTCGCACACCTACCTACGCGCCCAGCTGGACGCGATCGCCTCCGACTGAGGCCTTGGCCGGGCCGGGTCAGTCCCCGCGCAGCACCAGGGCGAGGAGCCCCGGGAAACGCGCCTCGAACTCCTTACGCCGCAGCCGGTTCACCCGGCGCGGTCCCTCGTCGCGCTGCTCGACGACACCCGCCGCCCGCAGCGTCGCGAAGTGATGGCTGAGCGCGGCCTTCCCGACGGGCACGTCGAAGCTGCCGCAGGCCCGCGACCAGTCCGCCGAGCCCGCCAGCTCCCGTACCAGGTGCATCCGCACGGGGTCGGCGAGCGCGGCGAGGGCCTCCTGCACGGTGACGTCGTCGAGGCGCGCGTGCACGGGGGCCGCGCGGTGGCCGGTGCGTGGGGCCATGGGCCCGCCTCCCGTTTCGTGAGGGTGTTCGTGAGGGTGTTCGTGAAGGTCTTCGCGAAGGTCTTCGTGAGGGACAGGGACTTGCCGAGTGTTCGATGAAAACCATACAGTCCCGAGTGTTCAATGCAGATCGAACACCGAGTACCGGGAGACACCCATGCGCGCAGTGCAGTTCCGCGAGTTCGGCGGACCCGACGTCCTTGAGGCCGTCGGGGCCGACACCCCCGAGCCCGGGGCGGGCCAGGTCACCGTCGACGTCGCGTACGCCGGTGTGAACTTCGCCGACCTCAAGGCCCGCGCCGAGGGCTACCGCGTGCCGGGCCTGCCGTTCGTGCCCGGCCTGGAGGTGGCGGGGCGGGTGCGCGCGGTGGGCCCGGGTGTCGAGGGCGTCGAGGTGGGCCAGGAGGTCGCCGCGCTCACCGGGGGCGGCGCGTACGCCGAGGTAGCCGTCGCCGACGCCGCCACCGTCTTTCCCGTACCGGACGGCGTGGACCTGCGCACCGCGGCCACGCTCCCCACGGTCCTGCCCACCGCCCACGCTCTCCTCCATGAGGTCGGCCGCCTGCGCGCGGGCGAGACCGTGCTCGTGCAGGGCGCGGCGGGCGGCGTCGGCACGGTGGTCGGCCAGCTGGCGAAGGCCGCGGGGGCCACGGTGCTCGGCGTGGTGTCGAGCGCGGCGAAGGCCGAGTACGCACGCCGGTACGGCTACGACGAGGTCTTCGTCGACAGCGGGGCAGGCTTCGCGGGCCCGGCCCGCGCGGCCACCGGCGGGCGCGGCGTCGACCTCGCCCTCGACCCGGTCGGCGGCGCCACCTTCCGCGCGGGACTCGACGCGCTCGCCACCTTCGGCCGCCTGGTCTCGTACGGCAACGCGGGCTCGGCCGAGCCGTGGCGCGTGGGCCAGGCCGAACTGTTCCCGGGCACGCGGTCCGTGGCGGGCTTCTCCATCCTCACGCTGGCGCGGGAGGACCCGCGGGCGCTGCGCGCGATCGCCGAGCGCGCCTTCGAGGCGGTCGCCGACGGCACCGTCACGCTGCCCGTCACCGCCGAGTTCGCGCTCGAAGAGGCCGCGCGGGCCCATGAGCTGATGGGCGGCCGCACCACGACGGGCAAGCTGCTGCTGCGCGTGAACTAAGCGGTCTTGTGGAAGTGCGGTGCGGTTCGGCAGCGCCCCGGAGGGGCGCGGGGAACTGCGCGACCAGCAACGACGGACCCGCAGGCGATCGACGGCCCATCGCGGCCATTCCAGCAAAGCGCTCAGGCGTACGTCTCCCGCAACTCGCGCCACCGGTCCAGGTTCCTCGTCGACCAGTCCTTCGGCCGCCCGTCGAGCGCCGCCACCAGGAACTCGAAGTGGTGGTGCCACCCGGCGAGGCAGTCGAGCCGGAAGCTGTCGTCGCCGGTCAGCTCGTTGGTGAAGCGCAGCGTCGCACCGGTGTCCCCCGCGGGCTCCAGATGGAACCGGCAGCGCCCGTGCAGGTCGATCGTGTACTCGGCCACGACGTCCGGGTCCCAGGCGGTGATCTGCCCGGAGTGGACCGCGGCGGCCGGGTCCTCCTGGTTGAGCCAGCGCAGGCTCACGGCCCCGCCGAGGCGCGGCTCGAACACGTCGGCGGCGGCGAGCCACCCCACAAGCCCTTCCGGGGTGGCCACCGCCGCCCAGACCCGCTCCACCGGGTGCGGCAGGCGCACCACCCAGTGGAGCGTGTGCGTGTCCCCCTCGGACCGGCTCGTCCCCTGTTCGACCGTCGTCTCACTCATGGATCCCAGGGTCACGCACCCGGCGCCTCAGGTCACGCAGCCGGGCCGTCGGGGATCAGACCCCGGCGTACGAGTGCTTGCCGCTGACGAAGATGTTCACGCCGTAGTAGTTGAACAGCCAGCAGCCGAAGGCGATGAGCGCCAGGTAGGCGGCCTTGCGGCCCTTCCAGCCCGCGGTGGCGCGCGCGTGCAGGTAGCAGGCGTACGCGACCCAGGTGATGAAGGACCAGACCTCCTTGGGGTCCCAGCCCCAGTAGCGGCCCCAGGCGTCGCCCGCCCAGATCGCGCCCGCGATGATCGTGAACGTCCACAGCGGGAAGATCGCCGCGTTCATGCGGTACGTGAACTTGTCGAGCGAGGCCGCGGCGGGCAGCCGCTCCATGACAGAGGTCGCGAACCGGCCCGGCGTGCCGCCGCTCTGCAACTTGGCCTCGTAGCTGTCCTTGAAGAGGTACGCGGCCGTGGACACCGCGCCGACGTAGAAGGCGGCGCCGCAGAAGATCGCGGTGGAGACGTGGATCCACAGCCAGTACGAGTGCAGCGCGGGGACCAGCTGGTCGCTCTCGGTGTACAGGACGGTGACGGCGAGTCCCAGGTCGAGCAGGACCGTGGTGATCAGCGGCAGGCCGATCCAGCGGACGTTCTTCTTCAGGGCGAGCAGCGCCAGGAAGACGCCGATCGCGACGGTGGAGAAGGTGATGTTGAACTCGTACATGTTGCCCCACGGCGCGCGCCGCACCGAGAGCGCGCGGGTGAGGACACCACCGGCCTCGACGAGGAAGCCGAGGGCGATCAGGGAGACGGCGATGCGGCCGTAGAGGTCGCCCTGCTCGTCTCCGGCGGCGGCACCCGGGCCGTCCGGCACGTCACGGCTGCCCGCGGCGGCACGCGTGACGACCTTGGGCGCGGCCTTGGGCCGCTCCAGGGTGGCCGTGCCGCCCTTGGCCCGGACCGTGACGGCGGGGCCCGCGGAGGCCGCCGCGGCGCTGTCGCTCGCGGTGAGCGCGGCGGCCGTGCGGGCGACCTTGCTGCGGCTGCCGAACAGCCACTCCGCCATGAGCGCGAAGAAGGCGAGGAGGTAGACGGCCATCGCGGAGTAGATCAGCACATTGCTGATGTGCGCGAGGTTCTCATTGGGTTCGGCGGCGAGGGTCGTGGCGAGCGTCACTTCTCAGCCCCTTCGGCAGGAACAGCGGGGGTGGGGTGGGGTTCGTCGGTATCTGGGGCGTCGGTGTCCGTACCCGTGCTCTTACGGGACGACGGGGCGGCCTCAGAGGTATCGGCGGCGGCCGCCGTGTCGGCAGCCTCAGCGGGCTCAGCCGCGGCGGCCTTGTCAGCGGCGTCAGCGGGCTCAGCCGCCCCCGGGGCCGCGGCGGTCCCCGGTTCCGCTGTGCTCGGAGCACGCTCGTGCAGGCTCTCCGCGAGCGCGGCCAGCTCCTCGGGCACCTTGGCGGACTCGCTGCGGCCGAGGCCCGCCATCTCCACGACCGTGACGCCGTCGGCACCGCGCACCGCCCGGACCCAGACGCGGCGGCGCTGGATGAACAGCGACCCCGCGAGGCCCGCGATCGCGGCGATCGCGCCGCCGAGCGCCCAGCCGCTGCCCGGCTCCTGGGAGATCTGGAAGGTCGCCCACTGCTTCAGCTCCTTCTCGAAGGTGATCGAGCCGGCGCCGTCGGGCAGCTTCATGGTCTCGCCGACCTTGAGCCGCTTCTTCAGCAGCTCGCCCTTGGCGTCCTTGAACTTCTGCATCTTGCGCGTGTCCAGCTGGTACACGTTCTGCGGGATGCCGGAGTCCACGCCGAGGCTGCCGTGGTACGCGGACAGCGCGAGCCGCGGATTGAAGGGCGCGGGGAACTGGGAGAACATCTGGCCGTTGCCCTCGCCCGCGAACGTCGGCACGAAGAAGGCGTTGAAGCCGAGCTGCTCCTTCTTGCCGTTCTTGTCGCGGTAGCCGTCGAGGATCTTGATGGCGCCGGTGGCCGTGCCCATCGAGTCGATGGGAAGGAGCGGCACGGAGATCCGGTTGACGACCTTGCCGCGCCCGTCGCGGACGGTGACCGTGGGCGCGTAGCCGTGGCCGATCAGATAGACCTTGGTGCCGCCCACCTCAAGGGGCTTGTTGACCTCGATGGCCTTCGTCTTCTCCGGCCCGTCGGCGCCCTCGGTGTAGGTCACGTGCGCCTTGTAGGTGCGGGCCGTGCCGCGCTGCGGTCCCGACGTCTCGTACGTGCCCTCGAAGCTGCGCAGCTTGAAGCTGAACGGCTCCAGTTCGTCGGTGCTGAACAGGCTGCCGGACTTGAAGTCGTCGTACTGCGTGAGCGTGTTGGAGAACCCGTCGCCCTCCATGATCAGCTTGCCGCCCTCGGACTTGAAGAGCTGTCCGGCGGCGAAGGCGAGCAGAAGCACGATGAGGGCGATGTGGAAGGCCAGGTTCCCGGCCTCACGCAGATAGCCCTTCTCGGCGGCGACGGCCCCGCCCACCTGGTGGGAGCGGAAGCGGCGCTGCTTGAGCAGCGCGAGCGCGGCCTCGTCGACCTGCTCGGGCGAGGCGTCGGTGCGCCAGGTGGTGTACGCGGGCAGCCGGTTGAGCCGCTTGGGCGCGGCCGGCGGGCGGCCGCGGAGCTGGCCGACGAACTGCCAGGTGCGCGGCACGATGCAGCCGATGAGCGAGACGAAGAGCAGGATGTAGATCGCGGAGAACCACACCGAGCTGTAGACGTGGAACAGGCCGAGCTTCTCGTAGACCGGCGCGAGCGTGGTGTGGGTGTCCTTGAAGTCCTGGACCTTCAGCTCGTCGGTGCCCTGCTGCGGGATGAGCGAGCCGGGGATCGCGCCGAGCGAGAGCAGGAGCAGCAGCAGGAGCGCGACCCGCATGGAGGTCAGCTGCCGCCAGATCCACCGGAACCAGCCGATGACGCCGAGCGAGGGCAGGTTCGGGCCGCCGCCGGTGGCCTCCTCGAGGGGCGCGGTGGACAGCTGCGCGCCCGCCGCCCCGAGGTCGTCCTGGGCGACGGGCTCGTCCCGGGTGGTCGTGGTCTTGCTCATGGATCAGATCCCCACCGAGTAGCTGTTCGACCAGACCTGCATCTGCTGCATGACGCTGTCCCAGACGCCGGTCAGCATCAGCAGCCCGGTCACGATCATCATGCCGCCGCCGATCCGCATCACCCAGGCATAGTGCCGCTTCACCCAGCCGAACGCGCCGAGCGCCTTGCGGAACGCGACGGCCGCGAGGATGAACGGGATGCCGAGCCCCAGGCAGTACGCGACGCCGAGGAGCGCGCCCCGCCGCGGGTCCGCGCCCTCGAAGGACAGGACGTTGACGGCCGCGAGGGTCGGGCCGATGCACGGCGTCCACCCTACGGCGAACAGCGCGCCCAGTATCGGGGCCCCCACGAGCCCGGTGGCGGGCCGCTTGTGGAAGCGGAACTCGCGCTGGGTGAGCCAGGGCATGAGGCCGAGGAAGAACAGCCCGAGCAGGAGCATCACCACGCCGAGCACGTTCGTGACGGTGCTCTGGTGCTCCTTCAGGGTCTGCCCGAGCGCCCCGACGAACATCCCGGCGGGTACGAAGATCGCGGTGAAGCCGAGCACGAAGAGCCCGGCCCCCGCGACCATCCGGCCCCGCTTGGCCTCCTCCAGGTCCTGCCCGGTCACGCCGGTCACGTACGAGAGGTAGCCCGGCACCAGCGGCAGGACGCACGGCGAGAAGAACGAGACGAGACCGCCGAGGATCGCGACGGGGATCGCGAAGAGCAGGGCCCCGCTCATGACGGTCTGGTTGGGATCGGACACGGCGAGCGTATGGGCGGCGGCGATGGCGGTCGACACGTCGGTCACTTCTCCGCGACCACGGGGTCGATCATCTTGCGCAGCTTCTCCTCGCTGAGGGCCCGCTGCGAGCGCGCGGCGATCTTCCCGTCCTTGTCGATGACGAGGGTGGACGGGATGAAGTTCGGGTTGAGCGTGCCCCGCGGGAAGCGCAGCATCAGCTTGCCCATCGGGTCGTACAGGCTCGGGTACGGCACGCCCTTGTCCTTCTCGAAGGCGATGGCCGGGCCCTTCTCGGGGTCGCGGGCGTTGATGCCGACGAACTCCACGCCCTTGGCCCTGGTCTCCTTGGCCACCTTCGCGAAGGTCGGCGCCTCGGCGCGGCACGGCGGGCACCAGGAGCCCCAGACGTTGACGACGAGGACCTTGCCCTTGTAGTCACCGAGGCTGAGCTTCTTGCCGTCGAGGGTCTCGCCTTCGAGGTCCGGCGTGTCGTGCCGGTCGGCCTTCTTCACGGTGGAGATGCCGTCGGAGCCGATGACGAAGTTCGTGTTGCCGCTGCCGCCCGACGTGCCGCCCGAACTGCACGCCGTCAGGGTGAGCGCGGCGGCCGCCGCGGCCGCCGCCAGCGCCGACACGCGACTGCGACGGCGGCTGGCACGGCGGTCGAGACTGCGGTTCTGGCTGCGGGGGGCGCGGCAGGCGGCACTCATGTGAAAAGTTTCGCATGCCCGATCCGGGGATCTTCGACGCCCCCCGCGGTAGCGGAAAGTCCCATTTCAGACAGGGTTTCCGCGCGCTTTCCAGCCGGTGGTTCAGGCTGTGTTCCCGGCGTTCCCGGTGCCGGTGTCCTTCTCGGCGTCCTTGCGGCTGCCGCCGGAACCGGTGTCGGAGAGGAAGCTCTTCCAGCCGCCCGCGGGCTTCTGGCCGACCTCCAGGCTGCGCAGCTTGGCGAGCACCTCGGGCTTCTGCACGTCGAGCCAGTCCACGAACTGCTTGAAGGAGACCAGGCGTACGTCCTTCTTCCCTGCGATGCCCTTGAGCGCGGCCTCGACGGCGTCCATGTAGATGCCGCCGTTCCACTCCTCGAAGTGGTTGCCGATGAAGAAGGGCGCGCGGTTCGACTCGTACGCGCGCTTGAAGCCGGCGAGGTAGGCCTCGGTGGCCTGCTTGCGCCAGCCCGGGTAGTTGGCCGGCGGGGCCTTCGTGGAGTTCTTCGACTGGTTGGCGAGGATGTTGTAGTCCATCGACAGGACCTCGAAGGAGTGCCCCGGGAACGGGATCTGCTGGAGGGGCAGGTCCCAGACGCCCATCTTCTTCTCCGGCCACTTCTGGCGGCCGCCGGGCGAGGAGGCGTCGTAGCGCCAGCCGAGCTTCTTGGCGGTCGGCAGCAGGTTGTCCTGGCCGAGCAGGCACGGCGTGCGGCCGCCGACCAGCTCCTTCTCGTAGTCGAACGGCAGCGGCGGCAGGTCCGTCCAGCCCGTGTTCGTACGCCACTTCTTGACGAAGGACTTGGCCTGGTCGATCTCGCTCTGCCACTGGGCGGGGGTCCAGTTGCCGACGGTGCCGGTGCCCGCGCAGAAGTGGCCGTTGAAGTGCGTGCCGATCTCGTGGCCCTCCAGCCACGACTGGCGGACGTACTTCAGGGTCTCCTTGATGTGGCCGTCCGTGAGGTAGCCGATGTCGGAGGCGCCGACGGCGTTGTTCGGCGGGCGGTAGAGCCGCTTCTTCGACTCGGGCAGCAGATAGAGCCCGGAGAGGAAGAACGTCATCTTGGCGTCGTGTTCCTCGGCGAGCTTCAGGAAGCGCGGGTACAGGCCGTTGCCGACCTCACCCGCGCCGTCCCAGGAGAAGATCACGAACTGCGGCGGCGTCTCCCCCGGCTCAAGGGGGCGGGGGGCCTCCGGCTGCTTGGGCTGCTTGCCGGTGAACGCCGTGGAGCCGTCACCGATCGGCTTCGCGGGGCGCTCCGGCGTGGCACCGCCGCCCCCCTTGCCCTTGTCGGCGGCCGTACCCGACTCCCCGGAGCCGGAGCCGCAGGCGGTCAGCCCGAGGGCCGCCGCGGTGCCTATGCCCAGGCCTATCGCGCCCCGCCGGCTGAGCGCACCACGGCTCGCGGCCGGTGCTCCGCCGCCCAGGTCCGTGTCCGTCCGGCTGTCGTCGCGCATTCCATCCCCATTCGTCGCGCCCTCGGTTGTGCAAAGGACAACCACTTAGAGGGCACGACGCCGGGGCGGGTTCCGGCCAAGCCGGACATATTCGGGGCCTATTACAGAGAACAGACATTCCACGCCATAGGGTGGCCACCCCATCACCCGCCGCACACAGCAACCACACAGAAACCGCCCCGCACGGGAGCGCCCCAAAGGGGCGCGGGGAACTGCGCGCCCAGCCACGACGAACCCGCAGACGCAGCCACGACGAACAAGCGGCACCACGAGCAGACGGCTAGGCCCCGAAGGCCTTGGCCTTCCCCTTGACCGGTTTGGCCCCTGCCAGGAGATGCTTCGGCACGAGATCCCGCGCCGGCTCCGAATACCCCACCGACACGATCTTGTCACCGCGGTAGGTGAACGAGGTCAGCGAAGCAAGCGTGCACTGCCGCTTGCGCGGGTCGTGCCACAGCCGCCGCTTCTCCACGAAGCTGCGCACGATCCAGATCGGCAACTGGTGGCTGACGCACACCGCCTCGTGCCCGCGCGCCGCGTCCTTCGCAGCGTCGAGCGCGCCCATCATCCGTACGACCTGCTCGACGTACGGCTCCCCCCAGGACGGCTTGAAGGGGTTGACCAGGTGCTTCCAGTTGTCCGGGTTCTTCAGGGCACCGTCGCCGACACCGAAGGTCTTGCCCTCGAAGACGTTGGCCGCCTCGATCAGGCGCCCGTCCGTCGCGAGGTCGAGCCCGTGCGCCTTGGCGATCGGCGTCGCCGTCTCCTGCGCCCGGTCGAGCGGCGAGGCGACGACGTGCGTGATGTCGCGCGACGACAGGTGCTCGGCGACGCGGTCGGCCATCTGCCGCCCGAGGTCGGACAGGTGGTAGTCGGGCAGGCGCCCGTACAGGATCCCGTCGGGGTTGTGCACCTCGCCGTGGCGCATCAGGTGGACGACGGTCAGCTCATCGGCCCGGCTCACGCGCCGACCTCCTCGGCCTCGGCGGCGGCACGCGCGGCGGCCGGAAGGGCCGCCGCGATCTTCTCGACGGCACGCTCGTCATGGGCGGTCGAGACGAACCAGGACTCGAAGGCCGACGGCGGCAGATAGACGCCCTGCGACAGCATCGAGTGGAAGAACGCGGTGAAGCGGAACGACTGCTGCGCCTTCGCGCCCTCGTAGTCGCGCACCTCGCGGTCCGTGAAGAACACGGAGAACATGTTGGAGGCGTTCTGGACGCGGTGCGCCACGCCCTCCTTGGTGAGCGCCTCGCTCACCAGCGTGCGGATCCGCTCCGAGACCGCGTCGACCTTCGCGTACGCGGCGTCGTCGAGCAGCCGCAGCTGCGCGAGGCCCGCGGCGGTCGCGACCGGGTTCCCGGAGAGCGTGCCCGCCTGGTAGACGGGCCCGGCCGGGGCCAGGTGCGCCATCACGTCGGCACGGCCGCCGAACGCGGCGGCCGGGAAGCCGCCGCCCATGACCTTGCCGAAGGTCATCAGGTCGGGCACGACGCCGTCCACGCCGAACCAGCCGGCCCTGCTCGTGCGGAAGCCGGTCATGACCTCGTCGGAGATGAACAGCGCGCCGTTCTTCTCGCACGCGGACTTCAGGCCCTCGTTGAAGCCAGGCCCCGGCGGCACCACGCCCATGTTGCCCGGCGACGCCTCCGTGATCACACAGGCGATCTGGCCCGGGTGGTTGTGGAAGGCCTCGTGCACGGCCTCGATGTCGTTGTACGGAAGGACGATGGTGTCGCCCGCCTGGGCGCCCGTGACACCCGGGGTGTCGGGCAGGCCGAGGGTCGCGACGCCGGACCCGGCCGCGGCGAGGAGCGCGTCCACGTGCCCGTGGTAGCACCCGGCGAACTTGATCACCTTGGCGCGGCCGGTGAACCCGCGGGCGAGCCGGATGGCGGACATCGTCGCCTCGGTGCCGCTGGAGACGAGGCGGACCTGCTCCACGGGGGCGATCCGGGCCACGATCTCCTCGGCGAGCGCGACCTCGCCCTCACCGGGCGTACCGAAGGACGTGCCGCGCGCGACGGCCTCCTGCACGGCCGCGGTCACCTCGGGGTGGGCGTGGCCGAGGATCATGGGGCCCCACGAACACACGAGGTCGACGTACTCGCGGCCGTCGGCGTCCGTGAGGTACGGACCGGTACCGGACACCATGAAGCGGGGCGTACCACCCACCGCGCGGAAGGCGCGCACGGGCGAGTTCACACCGCCGGGCGTCACGGCCGCCGCACGGTCGAAAAGAGTCTGCGAAACTGGGGCGCTATACGGGAAGCTCACATGAACCATGGTGTCAGAGGGTCCGGACGTCGTGCCGGGGCCTCCTGCGCGCCGGCTTTCCGCCCGTGCGTCCTTCCTCGGGGTTCCCCCGGGGCGGGTGGTGCGGAGATCCTGTGGACTGGTGTTTCACCCCACGTTTCGGCGGGTGACCGTGGGGGAGGTCACTGACACGATGATCGGGTTGCGCGGCAAGGTCCGCGCGCCCTGGAAAAGCAGTCGGGTGGAGATATGCAGCGCGGTGGTGGACTGGGCGAGGGGACCGACGGCCTGGGTCCCCGGCGTGCCCGGCGGGGAAAGCACCGGCGAGATGCGGAGGCGGTCCCGGCCCCCGAGCAGCGGGCGCCGGGCGGGGCGCGGCGGGAGCGCACGGGAAGCAGGAGCGGCGGGGTGGGGGTGACCTACAAGTACTTCGGGGCCCCGGACGGCGCGACCGCGGCCCGGGTACCGATCTCGATGCGGCCCGAGGAGCTGGGCGGCGACGAGCTGGGCATGGGCGGCATGTTCACGAAGATCAAGCCGGAGACGATGGCCGCGATGGTCCTCACCGGCATCGAAGGCATACCCCTGCACAAGGTCCCCCCGCTGGAACTGGTCGTCCTCCACCCCGACTACGCGGTCGTGAAGCTCCCGATGACGGTCGTCGACCCGCTGCGCGGCGTCGGCGAGGAGTCGGTCGGCGCCGCGGCCTTCATCTGGTCCACCGTCCCGGACCGCGGCGGCCCCCGGGACGCGTTCAACGTGTATCAACTCCTGCACGAGTGGCAGGACTTCAGCCACCGTCTGCACGACGCGGGACATCAGGCGTACTGCCTGGTCTGGCCCTGATCGCCCGGTCGCCCGGGCAGTCGTCGGGCAGCCGGCGGGCGCGGGCCCGGGTCGCCCCGGTGCGCGCAGCGCCGGTGCGCGGAGCGTGCGTCCTTCGTACGCTGGCTTCATACGGGCAAGTGCGCGCCGTCGGATCCGTGCCGGGGGAAGGGGCGGGGCAGTGGCCGAGGGGGATGGGCAGAGCACGCCCGCGGCGGGGCGCGTGCGCGTCCTAACGCCGACGGGCGCGTTACGGGGCGCGGCCGTCATGGTGGCGCCCGGCCTGGTGCTGACCTGCGCGCACGTGGTCGCGGGCGCCCTGCGCCAGGACAGCTCCACCGCCCCCGCGGGCGCGGTCCTCCTGGACGTCGGCGGCCGCCCGGACCTCGCCCCGGGCGAGGCCACGGTCGTGGCGGGCGGCTGGTTCCCCGGGCCGCTGGACGGAGTGTCCGGCGTCGACCTCGCGGTCCTCACCACCAGCTGGCTCCCGCCCGACGACGTCGGGTTCGCGCGCCTCGGCCCCTGCGGCGACCCCGACCGGCGCGAGGTGAGTGTGTACGGCCACCCCGCCCGCGCGCCCGACGGGCTGTGGTCGAGAGCGGGCCTCGTGGGCCGCGGCGGGCCGCACATGGACTGGGTGCAGCTCGACGGGCTCGACTCCGCCGCCGCCTGGATCGAGCCGGGCTTCAGCGGCGCGGGCGTCTGGGACCCCGCCACGCGCCGGGTGGTCGGCATGCTCACGGCCGCGCTCGGCGACCGGCGCACCAGGGCGGCGTGGATGCTCCCCATGGAGGCGGCGGCCCGTGTGTGGCCCGCGCTCGCCCCCGCGGTGCACGGCGGGACCGCGACAGCGCCCCCGGCCCGGGCCCCCGTACCGGAGCCCCCCACCGACCACCAGCAATTCGCCCTCGCCGACGCCCTCCTGAGGGTGCCCCTGGTCGAGGAGGACCGCGCGGCCACCCTGCGGCGGCTGCTTCCCGCGCACATCCGGCACGGGGTCCGGGAGCACCCGAGACCCCGGCTCCAGGTCTTCTACGTCGTGCAGGCGTGCGCCGACCACCGCGACGGCAGGGAGACCCTCGTGGCCGCCCTGCGCATGCTCGACGACACGTCAGCTCCGGCGCGGGCGGCGCTCGCCCTGTTCGACGAGGTGTGGCCGCAGGCGCCGGGCGGCGGTGCCCCGTGACGCAGCCCTGGGGACCGCCCAAGATCGTGCTCGACGCCCTCGACGGCGTACCGGCCTTCGACGAGCCGGCCACCCTGCGCGAGTGCACCCGCATGGTGGGGCGGGCCCTCGGCGCGACGGTCACGGTGCCGGACAGCGCCCGGCGGCGGACGTACCTCTCCTCGCTCCTCATGGCGGTCCTGGAGTACGCCGACGGGCTCCAGGTCCTCGGCGGCGTCGTCGAACTCCTCGAAGGCAACACGCGCTACACCGAGCGCGTACGGACCGCGATCGCGGTGGCGGAGGTGCCCTTGTTCCCGCCGGAGGACTGGTCCCGTCTGATGGAGGCGCTCGGCGGCCTCGAAGTGCTCGACATCGCGGGCGCGTACCAGGAGGTCATGCGGTACGGCGCCGACCCGCTGCCCGCCCACTGCACCGAGCCCTGGCTCGCCGTCGTGCACGCCGCGACCCTCAACGCGCGCCCCGGCGAACTGCCGCCCTGCGTCCTGCTCGTCGAGCACCTCGCGCGCTACGCCAAGGGCCAGCAGCAACAGGACCTGCTCGACTGGGCGGCCCGGCACCGCGCACGGCCCGAGCCGTACGGCGACGGGCCCGCCGCGCCGGCCGCCTGCCGGGGCGAGCGGGGCCGGCCCGCGCGGCCCGAGGGCCCGCCCGGCGGACCCGGCCTTCCGGCCGTACCGGTCAAGAGCGGCGATACCGCCCTCCCCGTGGCGGCAGGGGCGGAATCCGGCCTTCTTGGGCGCGGGGTGCGTGCGGCGGTGCCCGTCCCCGCGCCCCCGGTGCGTGCCGTCGGGCAGGAGCCGGTGTGGGCGCCGAGCGCCTGTCTGCTGATCCGCCTGCGCCCCCTGCCCGACCCCGACCACGCGGGTGAGCGGCTGCTCTCGTACTGGTGGCAGATCGAGGGCCCCGAGCCCTACCCGGTGCGCGGCGGTGACCTGCGCGTCGACGTGACCGAGCTGCCCGAACAGGTCAAGTCCCTGGTGGAGGAGGCCGAGACGGGGTGGGCCTACTTCTGCAAGGAGGACCTCACGCTGGAGTTCGTGCTGCCGCGGGAGCTGCTGGGGCTGCCGGTCGAGCAGTGGGCCAAGCGGGGCTTCCACGGCGCGGACGGCAGCCTCGGGGAGGACCACCCGGTGCTGCTCCGCAGCCTCGAGAGGATGGAGCGCACGGACACCCACGGCCGCTGGGCGCGGCGCTGGGACGCGCTGCTCACCGGCTGCGCGGGCCCCGTGCACTGGTTTCCCGACGACGGCCGCTCCCGGCTGCTCTCGGACCCGCGGCGCGTCATGGTGGTCCTCAGCGAACCGCCGGGCGGCACCGGCGGCGACGGTTCCGGGGTGGACGAGCTGGCCGAGTCGCTGCGCGCCGGGGTGCCGATCGTGGTGTGGGACAGACGGGGCGGCATAGATCCGGTGTTCCGCGGCGAGCTGGCCGACTTGGCCGCTCGCACAGGAATCCATCAACTACCTGATGCCGTCCGGTCGTTGCGCATAGAGGCGAAAGCCGGGGATGCTGCTGAGGGCGACTCTACGATCGGTCGCCACGCAGCACTGCTCTGGGACGATCCGTACCGCCTTCCAGGAGGGGGCGGCGCCATGGCGGGTTCTTCCGCACAGGGGGGAGGGTAGGACGCGATGCTTCCCGAGGACGGCGTGCCTCAAGGGATCCGTCCGGTCGGCGGCGCAGGCGCCGAGGACGTCCGGTCACAGGACATGACTCCTGACGCCAACATGACTCCTGACACGGATACGGCTCCCGGCGCACAAGCGGCGGGCCCGGCGGTCACGGGCACGGCTGCGGGCACGGCCGCGGGCGCGGGCTCCACCGACGGCGGCCCCGGCCCGTCCGGCTCGCCAGGCTCCCCCGGCCCATCCGGCTCATCGGGCCCATCCGGCTCATCCGGCTCATCCGGTCAGAACCGCTGGTGGATCTACCGCGGTTCGGGACAGCCCCTGTACGACACCAGCCTGCGCGAGCTGCTTCCCGAGCCGCCGCCCTGGCGACGGTTCACCGGCGGCCCCGTGGTGCCGCCGCCGCCCGCGGACGACGAGGAGGTCGAGCGCAGGCTCGGCAGGCCGTCGGGCCGCTCCCCGGCCTCCGGCCAGCTGCGGCGCGAGGCCGACATGGTCAACGCGGCCTTGCTTTTGCGAAGGCCGCTCCTGGTCACGGGCCGCCCCGGCACGGGCAAGAGCAGCCTCGCCTACCGCATCAGCCGCGAGCTGCGGCTCGGCCGCGTCCTGCGCTGGCACATCACCAGCAGGACGACCCTGCGCTCGGGCCTGTACGAGTACGACGCGATCGGCCGCGTCCAGGACTCCGCCGCACTGCGCGCGCTGCACACGGCGGAATCCGCCGCCGCACCCCAGGGAGGCGACCCGGCGGCGGGCGACGAGCAGCTCCCCGGCATCGGCGACTACGTCCAACTGGGGCCCTTGGGCACGGCATTGCTCCCGTACGAGACGCCGCGCGTCCTGCTGATCGACGAGCTGGACAAGAGCGACCAGGACCTGGCCAACGACTTGCTGAGCGTCTTCGAAGAGGGCCAGTTCACCGTCTCCGAGCTGCTGCGGGCCCGGCGGCGCCACCCGCGCGTGACCGTCCTGACCGACGACCCGGAGGGCGGCGCCGAGATCGTCGGCGGGGTGGTCCGCTGCCGGGCCTTCCCGATCGTCGTCATCACGTCCAACGGCGAGCGCGAGTTCCCTCCCGCCTTCTTACGTCGCTGTTTGCGGCTGCGTATGCCGGATCCGGATCGTGCGCAGCTCGTCGACATGGTGACGGCCCACCTCGCGGAAGGCGCCGCCACCCGCGCGGGCGACGGCGGCGATCTGATCGAGCGGTTCCTCCGGCGCAGCCGTGAGCGCGGCGGCCTCGCCGTCGACCAACTGCTCAACTCCGTGTACCTGGCGACATCGGGACGCCTCCCCACCGACGCGGGGGCGCTCGACGAACTGGTCGACGCCCTGTGGCACCGGCTCGACGGGGCGGGGGCGGAATCGAGGCCGGGATGACGGCAGCCTCCGCGGAGCCGCCGCCCCGGGCCGCACGGGAGTCCGCGCGCGCCGGGCGGGCCCCGGACACCCCGAGCCCGGACGGGCCCACGTGGACGGAGCTTGCGGACGCCCTGTACCTGGCCGCGTACCAGGACGCGGCCCTGCCGGTGTTCCCGCCGCCGGCGCCGCGCGGCACGGCCAGGCCCGCACGGCCCGGGCGTCCCGACGAGACACCGGCGCCACCGCCGGGGCCGCCGACGCCGCCCCCGGGGCCGCGGCGCCCCGCCCCGGACGCCCCGCGGGAGCACCCCGGGACCGCGCACGAGAAGGCGCCGCCGCCGGCCGCGGCCCCCGTCAGGCCGCTCGTCGGCCTGCGCGGCGGCGCCGCCGGGGCCATGGGCGCCGAGCAGGCCGCGCGCCCCGAGGCCGCGGGGCTCGCCGACTCCCTCGCGCTCGGCCGCGCCCTGCGCCCGCTGCGCCTCTACCGCTCGTCGCCGTACGAGGTGGAGCTGGACGAGGAGGCCACCGCCGAGCAGGCCGCGGTGGACGGCCTGTGGACGCCGGTGTGCCGCGCGCTGCCGGAGCGGCGGCAGGACCTGCTGCTGCTCGTGGACGACGGCCCCTCGATGGCCCTGTGGCGCACGACCGCCCGCAGGATCGGCGAGCTGATGGAGCAGACCGCGGCGTTCCGCACGGTGCGGCGGGTGCGCTGGAGCCCGCACGGGGCCGCGCCGCCCGCCCTGTCCCCGAGCGCGCGCCAGATGGTCCTGGTCGTCACGGACGGCGGCCACGACGCCTGGCGCGACGGCAGCGCCGCCGCGTTCCTGCACCGCCTCGCGGGCACCTCCCCCACCGCCGTCCTGAGCGTGCTGCCGCAGCACCTGTGGGACCTCACCCTGCCCACGGTCACCCCCACCCGCCTGCGCGCGGCGTCCCCGGCCGAGCCCAACCGCCGCTACGACGCCGAGACCTGCCCCCTGGAGGCCGACGCCCTCGCGCCCCGCGCCGTCCCCGAGCCCGGCCCCGCGGACGCCGTCGCCGTCCCCGTCGTCGAACTGCGCCCCGAGTCGCTCGGCCGCTGGGCCCGCCTGGTGGCCGCGGCCGACACCGGCGAGTGGCACCGCATCGCCGCGCTCCTGACGGCACCGGCCGGTGACCTGCGCGCGGAGGCCGTCGGACCGGTGCCCGAGCGCCTGGCCGACGTGCTCCTGGAGGGCCTCGACGAGCCCGCGGACGCGACGCGGCCGGCCGCCCTGCCCGCGCCGCCGCCGGAGCGGGACCGCGCCGCGCGGGCGGCCACCGTGGTGCGCCGGTTCCGCGCCACCGCCTCACCCGCGGGCTTCGCCCTCGCCAAGCGCCTCGCGGCGGTGCCGCTGAACCTGCCGGTCATGCGGCTGCTCCAACAGGCCGTCCCGGGCACCCGGTTCTGGAACCTGGCCGAGATCGTGCTGCTCGGCCTGGTGCGCCGCAGGGACGACGCCACCGACGTCGAGGACGCGTACCACGTGTCGTACGACTTCGTGGACGGCGTGCGCGAGGAACTGCTCGCCCTGGGACGGCGCGCCGACACCATCGGGGCGCTGCGGCAGGTCCAGGGCTATCTGGGGCCGCGGCTCGAGGCGCTCTGGGAGGGCGGCGGCGCCCTGGTCGCGCCCGATGGCGAGGTCGCCGACCCGCCGATCACGGACCAGACGCGCCCTTTCGTCACCCACCTCTACACCGCGCTCTGCGCCCTCTCGGGGCCCTATCTCGCCCGCGCCAACCACCTGGGAAGGCTGTTGCAGAGTCATGCGGCAGGCCCGCGCGCCCTGACGTCCAGCGACACCTCTCATGCCTTTACATCAGGACATAAGCCGTCATTACAGTACTCACAGGCTGATAGCGGGTCAAACTTGAAAAAGAGTCATCAAACTGCGATACGGTACCGGGCGCAAGCCCAGCCGGACACCCCGGACCGCGTGGGCCACTCGTCGCCGCCTCCATCCCAGGCCGCGCCCCCCACCGCCACACCCCCCTCCCCCTCAGCTCCCCCTCGCTCCCTCACTGGAGGCCCCGCCGTGTCTGCCGGTCTACCGGTCGCCCCGGGCCCGCGCGGCCCGCACGACCCGCCCCGCATCTGGGGGAACGTACCGCAGCGGAACAGGAACTTCACCGGCCGTGAAGCCCTGCTCGAACAGTTGCAGGACCGCCTGGGCACCGGAGTCACCGCGGTACTCCCCGAGGCCCTGCACGGCATGGGCGGCGTGGGGAAGTCACAGATCGCCGTCGAGTACGTGTACCGGCACAGCCGCGACTACCGGCTCATCTGGTGGGTGGCCTCCGAGCAGGAGAACCAGATCGTCCAGTCCCTCATCGAACTGGGCGAGCAGATGGGACTCCAGGTCGGCTCCGAGATCTCCGCGGTCCCGGCGGTCCTGGACGCCTTGCGCAGGGGCGAGCCCTACAGCGATTGGCTGCTGGTGTTCGACAACGCCGAAGACCCCAAAGAAGTACGCAAGTACTTCCCCAGCGACGGCCCCGGCCGCATCCTCGTCACCTCGCGCAACGTCCAGTGGTCGCATACGGCCAGCTCCCTCGAGGTCGACGTCTTCGCGCGCGAGGAGAGCGTCTCGCTGCTCCGCCGCCGCAGCCCCGAGCTGGCCGACGAGGCCGTCAACCACCTCGCGGCCTCCCTCGGCGACCTGCCCCTGGCCGTCGAGCAGGCCTCCGTCTGGCTGGCCGAGACGGGCATGCCCGTCCAGCAGTACCTCGAACTCTTCGAACGCAAGTGGGCCGAACTCCTTCAGTCCGACCCGCCGCCGGACTACGAGATGCCGGTCGCGGCCGCCTGGAACGTGTCCCTGGAACGCCTCCGCGAGGACCGCCCCGACGCCCTCCAGCTCCTCCAGGTCTGCGCGTTCTTCGCCCCCGAACCCATCTCCTGGGACCTGTTCTCGGCCGTACGCGGCATCTCCGTGCCCCAGGAACTCCAGGCCGCGCTCGACGACCCCGTCAAACTCGGCCGCGCCGTGCGGGAGATCGGCCGCTACGCCCTCGCCCGCATCGACCACCGCCAGTCCACCGTCCAGCTGCACCGCCTGGTCCAGCGCGTCCTCGTCGAGCAGATGAACCCGCAGGAGCGGGCCCAGATGCGGCACGCCGCCCACCAGCTCCTGTCCAACGCCGACCCCAGGAACCCCCAGCGCGCCACCTTCTGGCCGCGCTACTCCTCCCTCCTCACCCATCTGCGGGCCTCCAACGCCGTCGAGTGCGAAGAGGGCTGGACGCGCCGCCTCGTCCTCAACGAGGTGTGGTTCCTGCGCGCCCGCGGCGACTACGCCGCCGCCCTCAACCTGGGCGAGCGCGCCGCCGAGATCTGGCGGGAGCGGCTCGGCGACGACCACGAGGAAGTCCTCGGCATCGACCAGCAGATCGCCGAGACCCTCCGCGAGCAGAACCTCGACCTCGACCGCGCCTTCCACCTGCAGTCCCAGCTCGTCGACCGCTACCGCAGGGTGCTCGGCGACCAGCACGAGAACACCCTCCAGGCACAGAGCTACCTGGCCGGGAACCACCGCAACCGCGGCAACTTCTACGAGGCCAAGGAGATCGACCAGCGCGTCTACGAGACCAGCCTCGCCCAGTTCGGCCCCGACGACCCGGCCACCCTCCTGACCGCGAACAACTACGCCGTCAGCCTGCGCCTGGCCGGCGACCCCGTCCGCGCCAGGGAGCTGGACCACGACACCTGGCAGCGCCGCGTCGAGGTCCTCGGCGACGACCACCTCTACACGCTGTCCACGTACAACGCCTACCTCCTCGACCTCCAGGAGCTGGGCCGCTACGACGAGTCCCTCGAAGGCTACGAACAGCTCGCCGCGAACCTGCGCGAACAGCTCGGCGGCGACCACTGGTTCACCGTCCAGGTCGTCCGCAACCTGTGCGTCACCCGCCGCAAGAAGGGCGACCACGAAGGCGCGTACGAACTGTCCACGCCCTACATGTCCCTCGTCCGCAGGCGCTTCGGCACCGGCACCCGGCAGTTCATGCAGATGGCCATCAGCCACGCCAACGACCTGCGCCAGGTCGGCAAGATCCAGGAGTCCCGGGCCCTCACCGAACAGGCCCTGGAACAGCACCGCACCCTCTACGGCCGGGAACACCCCCACAGCCACGCCATCGCCATGAACCTCGCGGTGACCCTGCGCCTGCTCGGCGAGAACGAGGCCGCGCTCGACCTCGACCTCGAAACCGTCGAGGGCCTGACCCGCACCCTCGGCGCGGAGCACCCCCGCACCCTGCTCGCCCGCATGAACCTGGCCAGCGACCACTTCGCCCTCGGCCACCCCGACACGGCGTACGAGATCGACGCCTCGGCCGCCGAGGACTCCGTACGGCTGCGCGAGAGCCACCCGGCGAACCTCGCCGTGCAGCTCAACCTCAGCCACGACCTCAAGGCACTGGGCCGCACCGAGGAGAGCAGGCGCCTGCTCGACGAGTCCCTCGACACCTACCGGACCATCCTCGGCCCGTCCCACCCCGCGACCCGGGACGCCGAGAAGGGACTCAGGGCGAACGCGGACATCGACCTGATCTCGCTGTGAGCACGGCCTAGGGGCAGGCCCCGGAGGCCTGGCCCGCGGCGAACCAGGCGGCCAGCTCCATCGGGTCCGCCGCCCTGGCGACCGCCCGGTGGACCGCGAACACGGTCTCCGGGCGGTCGAGCAACAGCGCCGCCGCACGCGACTCCCCACGCCGCACCAGCGCGACGCCGAGCCACGCCTCGGCGTCGCCCGGGTCCGCCGCCGCGCACCGCTCGTACCCGCGCGCGGCCGCCGCGCCGTCCCCGGAGACCACCGCGCAGGCGGCGGCGAGCGCCGCGTCCCCCGCGGCCTCCGCGCGCCGCGCACGGCGGGCGAACACGCCCGGCGCCGAGAGCGAAAGCCGCGCCAGCGTGCCGAACACGGGCGTACGGTGCGCCTCCTCGCTCGGCGCGAGCACCGGGGCGGGCGGCGGCGGGGCCGGGCGTCCCGCCGCCCACTCCCGCGCGGCCCGCGCCGCCCACGCCTCGCCGACAGCCCGGTGCCGGGCCCGCCACAGGGCGCGGCTCAAGGCGCAGTAGTGCGCGGCGAGCCGCGCGGGCTCCGCCCGCACGTCCTCCTTCCGCCACCTCTCCACCGGGGCCGCGACCTCCTCGACGAACACCCGGCCCGCCTCGGTCAGGTCATCACCCTCGAGCAGCGCCACGACCGCCTCCCGCACCTGCTCGCGGAAGACCGCGAACTCGAAGTCCGCGCGCCGCGCCCCCGCCCCGTCCGCGGCCTCCCGGCACGCGCGCCAGAAACGCGCCACACCGGCGAACGCGTACACGCCGTGCAGAACACCGCGCGCGGGGCGCGGATCGCCGCGCCACGGCGCGTAATAGAGCCGCTCCACGGGCTGCACGGACCCCGCTGCGGGCGGCCGTACCAGCCGGACCAGGCTCAGCAGCGCCGTCAGCTGCTGGTGCCGCGTCTCGTGCACGAGTACGGCCGCCGTCTGCGGCTCGTCGTACGGCAGCGAGAGGGCGACCGCGCCGAAGGCCTCCGGCGACGACGCGCTGGCCACCAGGCCGCCCGCCGACGTCGGGAACGCCCGCGGCACCACCACGCGCACCAGCGCCGCGAGGGCCGCCGCGTCCGGCGCCGACTCCCGCGCGAGGAGACCGCACGCGCCCCGCATCCGCTCCCGCCACAGCCGCACCCGCCGCTCCCCGAGCCGCGCCGGGGCGCGCGGGGACACATCGAAGTCGCGGTAGGGGCTGACCGCGTCCAGGCGCAGCGTGCCGGCCGGGGCATCCCCGCGCGCGGGCTCCGCCGGCCCGCACAGGCCGATCAGCGGCCGCCAGCCCGGGGCGGGCTCCTCCAGGGCCCCGGGCAGGCGCACCCGGGCGTCCTCGCCGTGCACCACCGCCCCGCCCGCCCCGGTGACGGCGAACGCGGCCTCGCTCCAGCGGCGCCGGGACACCGGCCCCACGACCCCCGCGCCCGGCACCCAGACCAGGCCCCGGAACGCGGGCACCCGTAAGGAGACCGGAACGCCGGCACGCAGGGCCGCCGCCGCGGCCAGGCTCGCGAACTGGCCGAGATCCGCCCACAGCGGCGCCGCGGCGGCCGTCGGCACGGCCTCGGCGCCCGAACCGACGCGGCGCAGCAGCCGCAGGGCCCATGCCATCACCGACGGGTCGGCGAGCACCGCGTCCACGGCACCGGCGTCCCGCTCCTCGACGGCGGCGAGCACCTCCCAGGCCGACCTCGCCGACCCTGGCGCCCGCACCGGCCCCACCGCCCTCGCCGACCGGCCCGGCGAGCCGTCGCCGTGGTCGAGCAGCGCCCGCAGCACGAGCAGCAGCTGGCTGCGCTGGGCCGCGCACAGCAGCCGCAGCTCGGCGGTGCCGGCCTCACCCGCGGCGATGGACCTGAGCGACTTCTCGGAAAGCCGGTGGAGGTCGAGCCGCGGGGCGGTCACCGCGACCGCTGCCTCGCCCCGCGCAGCAGTCTCATCTCCTCGCTGTTGGTCTGCTCAAGGGTGCCCAGGACCGCGCTCGCCCGGTGCCCGGCGCAACGCAGGGCCCGCCGCAGCAATGGGTCGTCACTCGCTTGCAACTCCGCGAAGGAGATCCCGGAGAGGTCGACCAAGTCGGAACAGAAGTCCTTCGCAGACTCCGCCATACCGTGGTTCCCCCTGACGTAACGCTTCCGCGACTCAGAATCCGCTTCCATGGTGGCTGCAATGGCACGCCAGCGGAAGACTGGCGCTGGTCATCCCGCGTGCGAACGCCCGGTGAAATCCGGTTACTTGAGCCACGCGAGATCCCACCGCCTCCGCGCGTGGGCGACCCTGGCAGTGCGACACCCCACGCGCGGGGCCGCCGCTCCCGGGCTCCGCCGGGCCCCGCGCATACGATCCCGGCATGCCAGCTCAGAGCCCCCGCCGTGCGACCCGGGGCACCGTCGAGGCCGCCGACCCCATGCGGCACGTCCGGTTCCGGCGCCACGCGCCCGCGCCGCCGCTGCGCCCCTACCTGGACCACTACTGGCTGATCGACTGGGACCTGCCCGAACCGTACGTGTCACACGTGGTGCCGCACCCCTGTGTGAACGTCGTCTTCCAGCGCTCGGCGGCGGGCGAGGCCTTCGGCGAGGTGGCGGGCGTCGGGCTCGGCCTGTCCGGCAAGAAGCTCGAAGGGCGCGGCCGGATGTGCGGGGCGCGGTTCCGGCCCGGCGGCTTCAGGCCGTTCGCGCCGGATCACCCGGTGGCGGAGCTGACCGGGCGACAGCTGCCCCTCGGGCACGTCTTCGACGCCGTACCGGAACACGCGGCGCGGGACGTGACGGGGCCCGAGGACGAGCACGCGCGCGTGGCCGCGTTCGACGCCTTCCTGACGCGGCTCGGGCCCGTGCCCGACCCGCAGGCGGACCACGCCATGGCCCTGGCGGACCGCGTCCGCGCCGACCGCGCCGTCCGGCGCGTCAGCGCCTTCGCGCGCGCCGAGGGCGTCTCGGTCCAGGCGCTCCAGCGCCTCTTCGCGACGTACGTCGGGGTCGGGCCCAAGTGGGTCATCCTGCGGTACCGCGTCCACGAGGCCCTGGAGCGGGCCGGGACCGAGGCCGCCGTGGACTGGGCGGGCCTCGCCGCCGACCTCGGGTACGCCGACCAGGCCCATCTCGTACGGGACTTCACCGCGACCGTGGGTGTCCCGCCGACGGCGTACGCGAGCCGCTAGCGGCACGAACGCCCAGCTCAGGCCGGATTGTCAGACCCTGCGCCTACCGTGAGGACATGGCGCGCACCCCCACCTCGGCACAGCCGGCACCGGTCCACCTCGTCCCCTACGGCCAGGGCGACTTCCCGCAGCTCGTGCGGCACAACACCCCGGAGATGACCGCGCATCTGGGCGGCCCGGAGCCGGACGAGCGGCTGCGCGACCGCCACCACAGATATCTGAACCTCGGCGGCACGGGCCGGATGTTCAAGATCGTGACGGGGGAGACGGGCGAGGCCGCCGGACTCGTCGGCTACTGGGAGGCGATCCACGCGGGCCGGACGATCTGGGAGACCGGCTGGGGCGTCCTGCCGGAGTTCCAGGGCCGCGGCCTCGCCGTCGCCGCGACCCGCCTGGCCGTCCAGGAGGCCCGCGCGGCCGGCCGGCACGACTCCCTCCACGCCTTCCCCGCCGCGACGAACGCCCCGTCGAACGCGGTCTGTCGCAAGGCCGGCTTCACCCTCGTGGGCGCGGGCGACTTCGAGTACCCGAAGGGCCGCTGGAGCCGGTGCAACGACTGGGCGCTCGACCTGACCGGCGGCCCGGCGCCCGAGCCGCGCACCGGCTGACACCGCCCGCCGTGACACCCTGTCCGCCATGCTCGTCGCACGCTCCGCCGCTCTCTTCGCCGTCGCCGCCCTCTTCGAGATCGGCGGCGCCTGGCTCGTCTGGCAAGGCGTGCGGGAGCACCGGGGCTGGGTGTGGATCGGCGCGGGCGTCCTCGCCCTCGGGCTCTACGGCTTCGTCGCGACGCTCCAGCCCGACGCCGAGTTCGGGCGCATCCTGGCGGCGTACGGCGGGGTCTTCGTGGCGGGGTCGCTCGCCTGGGGCGCGGTCGCGGACGGCTACCGGCCCGACCGGTGGGACGTCATCGGCGCCCTCGTGTGCCTCGCGGGCATGGCCCTGATCATGTACGCGCCGCGAGGCGAGTGAGGCACCAGGCCTATTCTGGCTGCCGGAGCGAGAACGCCCGTACGAGCCCCGTACCCGAGGGAGCAGCCCCCATGCCGTCCACGCCGCACGCCGACACCTCCCGCAAGCCCGGCATCGCCGTCGTCACCGGCGCCAGCGGCGGCATCGGCGCCGCGACGGCACGCGGCCTCGCCGAGGCCGGGTACCGCGTCGTCCTGACGGCCCGCCGCAAGGACCGCGTCGAGGCGCTCGCGGAGGAGCTGACGCGAGCGGGCCACAGCGCGGTGGCGTACGGGCTCGACGTCACCGACCGCGCGGCCGTCGACACCTTCGCCACGGCCTTCCAGCGGATCGCCGTCCTGGTGAACAACGCGGGCGGGGCCCTCGGCGCCGACCCCGTCGCCACCGGCGACCCGGCCGACTGGCGCCAGATGTACGAGACGAACGTCATCGGCACCCTGAACGTCACCCAGGCCCTGCTGCCCGCCCTCACCGCGAGCGGCGACGGCACGGTGGTCGTCGTCTCCTCCACGGCGGGCCACGCCACCTACGAGGGCGGCGCGGGCTACGTGGCCGCCAAGCACGGCGCCCACGTCCTCGCGGAGACCCTCCGCCTGGAGATCGTCGGCACCCCCGTCCGCGTCATCGAGATCGCCCCCGGCATGGTCAGGACGGAGGGCTTCGCCCTGACCCGCTTCGGCGGCGACGCGGAGAAGGCCGCCAAGGTCTACGCGGGCGTGGCCGAGCCCCTGACCGCCGAGGACGTCGCCGACACGATCACCTGGGCGGTCACCCGGCCGCCCCACGTGAACGTCGACCTCCTGGTGGTCCGCCCCCGCGCCCAGGCCTCCAACACGAAGGTCCACCGGGAACAGCCGTGACCTACGCCGCCGACGACCCCGGCACCCCCGGCGGCTCCCCCGACTCCCCGGACCCCCTCGACCGGCTCCGCTACGAACAGGAGTCCCGCCGCCTCCAGCAGGAGAAGAAGAACGAACGCATGGTGTGGTGGTACCTCGCGTACTTCCTCTTCGGCATCCACATCGTGGCCTTCGTGATGATCTACGCGGTCTCCCACGCGAAGTAGGCCTGGGCGCGGAGGGGGGGCGTCAGCCCTTCACGCACACCACCTGCTTGAGCTTCGCCACCACCTCGACCAGGTCGGTCTGCTGGTTCATGACCTGCTCGATCGGCTTGTACGCGCCGGGGATCTCGTCCACGACGCCGGAGTCCTTGCGGCACTCCACGCCCCGCGTCTGCTCCTCCAGGTCCTGCGTCGAGAAGCGCTTCTTCGCGGCGTTCCGGCTCATCCTGCGACCCGCGCCGTGCGAGGCCGAGTTGAACGACGCCTCGTTGCCGAGGCCCTTCACGATGTACGAGCCGGTGCCCATGGAGCCCGGGATGATGCCGTAGTCGCCGGAGCCCGCGCGGATCGCACCCTTGCGGGTGACGAGCAGGTCCATGCCGTCGTACCGCTCCTCGGACACGTAGTTGTGGTGGCAGGAGATCTCCTGCTCGAACGTCGGCTTGGCCTTCTTGAACTCCTTGCGGACCACGTCCTTCAGGAGCGCCATCATGATCGCGCGGTTGTACTTCGCGTACTCCTGGGCCCAGAAGAGGTCGTTGCGGTAGGCCGCCATCTGCGGGGTGTCCGCCACGAAGACGGCCAGGTCGCGGTCCACCAGGCCCTGGTTGTGCGGCAGGTCGCGGGCCACGCCGATGTGGTGGTCGGCCAGCTCCTTGCCGATGTTGCGGGAGCCGGAGTGCAGCATCAGCCACACAGAACCCGACTCGTCTACACAGACTTCGACAAAGTGGTTCCCGCTTCCGAGCGTTCCCATCTGCTTTGTGGCACGCTCCTGACGGAATTTGACCGTTTCGGCAACCCCCTCGAACCGCCCCCAGAACCCCTCCCACCCCGCCGTGGCGAAGCCGTGGAAGCCCCCCGGGTCCACGGGGGAGTCGTGCATCCCCCGGCCCACCGGGATCGCCTGCTCGATCTTCGAGCGGAGGCGGGACAGGTCGCCGGGGAGGTCGTTCGCCGTGAGGGACGTGCGGACGGCGGACATGCCGCAGCCGATGTCGACGCCGACCGCCGCCGGGCACACCGCGTCCTTCATGGCGATCACGGAGCCGACCGTCGCCCCCTTGCCGAAGTGGACGTCCGGCATGACGGCGAGGCCCTTGATCCACGGCAGCGTGGCCACGTTCCGCAGCTGCTGCATCGCGACGTCCTCGACCGTGCCGGGGTCGGCCCACATCCGGATGGGCACCTGCGCGCCCGGAACCTCTACGTACGACATACCGTCCTCATTCCCCCGTAACCAAAGCAAAAGCACTGGAGCGCAAATACCGGCGCCAAGGTCGACGAATGGGAAAACGGACCGGCGTCCACGGCAGCGCGTGCGATACACATTGTGTCCACCGGCCGCCCGCCGGCGGCAACCCAATAACCAGGCCGGACGGACCGGACAGGACCGAGAGGAGCCAGCACGGTGCAGCGGAGGAAGCTCTATGTACCGGGTGCCGCGGCCCTTCTCGTGGCGCTGCTCGCCGGCTGCACCGGCGACTCGGGCCACGACGACGGCGGCGACGGCAAGTCCGGCGAGACGGGAAGTACGACGACGGCCGCCGAGCCCGGCAAGTACCGCACCCTGCCCGAGCCCTGCGGCGCGGTCGACAGCTCGACGCTCGGCGCGATGCTGCCCGGCATCGAGGAGATCGAGGACGCCCAGCAGCGCGAGAAGGCGTACGAGGGCTCCCCCACGGTCACGTACGACAACGACCGGCGCGTGGGCTGCCGCTGGAAGGTGGAGTCGCCCGACGCCACGCACCACCTGCTCGTCGACTTCGAGCGCGTCGTCTCGTACGACAGCACGGTGAGCGACGACGCCCGCGCGCAGGAGGTCTACCGGACCAAGCTCCGCGAGGCGGACGTCCCGGAGCCGGCGGCGTCGGGGTCCGGCGAGCAGTCCCCGTCCCCGTCCGGCTCCGAGGGGCCCGACGGCTCCGACGGCTCCGACGGCTCCGACGGCTCCGATGGCTCCGATGGCTCCGAGGGTCCCGCCAAGGAGTCCAAGGGCTCCGCGGGGGCCGAGGGCTCGCAGGTCGCCGCCAAGCCGCAGGGCGGCACGTCCGCCGAGGTCAGGAAGGGGAACGGGGCCGGGCCCACGGAGACCGGCGATGCCGACGCCACCCCCGAGGGCCTGGAGTCCCGCACGCTCGACGACCTCGGCGACGAGGCGTTCGTCGCGGACGTGCTCAGCACCGCGTCGTCGGCGAGCCGCCACCGGACCGTGACTGTGGTGTTCCGCACGTCGAACGTCGTGGTCACCGTCGAGTACGACGAGCAGCCCGCCCGCCGCACCGAGGTCCCGGACTCCAAGGAAATGCAGGACAACGCGCGCGAACTGGCTGAAAACCTCGCCGACCGGATCAACGGCTGACGGGTCCGCGATGCCGGTCCGGGCTCCCGGGAAGCCGGGTCACCCGCGTCGCTCACCGCGTACGGTGGCCCAACGGACCCAGTGGCCCGTACGCACCCGGCACGGACGCCCCGAGCGAACACGAGTGAAGGAACCATGCACCGACCCGCACAGCGACAGCGACAGCGACTCACCCGCGTTCTGGTGGGCGCGGCCGCCGCACCGGTGATCCTCTTCGCCGCCGCATGCAGCGGCGACGACTCCGGCTCCGGTTCGGACGACGGCAAGAAGGACTCCGCGGGCAAGCCCTCCGCCTCGGCGTCGAAGGGCTCCGGCGGCGAGGCCGCGACCGTCGAGAAGGCCGCGTACGGCAAGCTTCCCGAGCCCTGCAAGACGCTCTCGAAGAAGACGCTCGGCGAACTCGTCCCGTCCGCGAAGGACAAGACGGGCAAGACGGGCACGTCGGACGATGTGTCGACGCGCGGCAACTGCACCTGGGAGAGCCTCGAGGACAACGGCGTCGACGGCTCCCAGTTCCGCTGGCTGCGGGTCTCCCTGAACCGCTTCGAGTCCGACCAGTCCCTGGGCAGCGGCGCCAAGCGCGCGCAGGTCAACTTCGCCAAGCAGGTCGCGGACGCGCAGGCGGTCAAGGGCGCGAAGAGCGTGAAGACCACCCCGGTGCCGGGCACGGGCGACCAGGCGACGCTGGTCAGCTACGACGTGGCCAAGGGCAAGGAGACGTTCAAGCAGCAGACCCTCGTGACGCGCGTGGAGAACGCCGTCGTCACCGTCGACTACAACGGCGCGGGCCTCGCGGGCGACAAGCAGCCGAACGCCGCCGACCTCGCCAAGGACACGCAGAAGGCCGCGAAGGAGGCCGCCGCGGCGGTCGTCGCGGCGAACAAGGCGGGCGGCCCGGCGACTTCGGACAAGCCGAAGGACGGCGCGAAGAGCGACGCGAAGGACACGTCGAAGGACGACGCCAAGGGCGACGCGAAGGACGGCGCGAAGAGCGACGCCGAGGACAGCGGCGCCAAGAGCGACGACAAGGGCGGCGACGGCAAGGGCGCGGCCCTGGACGGCGCCAAGCCCAAGAGCTAAGAGCTAAGAGCTAGCGACACCGACGTCAGGGAGCCCGGCCGCCGCGCGCTGCCGGGCTCCCTGACGTCGTCAGCGGCCCTGGGCCCGGTCGTAGACCTTCTTGGCCGTGGCCTTCCACACCTCTCCGTACATCTTGGTCGGCGTCAGCGAGTCGAGCGCGCTGTTGACCGAGACCAGGACGCCGCCCTTGCCCGTGGTGGTGTCGAAGCCGGCCAGCCACGGGCCGCCGCTGGAACCGCCGCTCATGTCGCAGGAGATGGCCTGCTGGCCGTGCTCCTTCTTCGCCGTGCCGGTGCAGCGCAGGAGTTCCTCGCCGCGCTGCGGGCGGGTGGCGGAGTAACCGAAGGCGGAGACGGTGCCGCCGACCGGGCGGTCGAAGGCGATGGCCTGGCCGCCCACGGCGTCGGTGAGCTTCTTTCCGTTCTTGCCGGCGTCGACGGTCAGCGCGGCCATGTCGTTGACGGAGTCCGTCTCCCAGCCGCGCGGGGTCGCGGCCTGCCGGACGGCGAACGCCCCGTACGGCGCCTTGCCCTTGTGGTAGGCGGGGACGAACACCATGTCGGTGTTGGTGTTGTAGGGCGAGGAGCCCCGGCGCACGCAGTGGGCCGCTGTCATCACGGCGGAGCGGTTGGCGCTCTTCACGGCCGTGGCCGTGCACCAGGTGTCGGCGCCGCTCGCGTTGACGAAGAAGAGCCGCCCCACGGTCTTGAGGGTCTTGCCCCGCCACGGCTTGGCCTTCGGGCCGGTCGGCCCGAGGTCCACGGACTTGCCTACCGCCGTCATACGGGCGGGCGTCCAGTAGGCGAGGGCGTCCTTGCGCTCCTTCGCGGTGTACTTCAGGACGGAGACCGGGTCGGCCGCAGCGGCGGTGTCCCGGGCCGCGGGGGCCGTCGCGGGGGCCGTCGCGGAGGCCGGGGCGGCGAGGGCGAGGACCGTACCGGCCACGGCGAGTCCCGTGGCCCCGCGCCGGAGGGTGCGGGTCCTGGAAGGGGTGGTCTCGGGCATGGCGGCGGTCTCCTCGGGTGGTGGCGGGTGGGGCGGACGCGGGCTTTCCGTCCGTGCTGCAAGAGAGCGGAACTTCCCGTTCGGTTGGCGCTGTTGACGACCTGTGACACGGGGGCCGGGCGGTGTGCCGGGCCCCCGGCCAGCGGTACCGGCTCACGCTCGGCCGCACACATGTGCCACGCTGTCGCTCGCAACAACCGGAAAGAGGGAGGGGTTCGCGGGTGGCCGCGATGCAGCTGACACGCATGCACCGGATACTCATCGGGGTCGTGGTCTTCGGTGCGCTCGTCATCGCCGGGATCGGCTTCGCCGGTTCGTACGCGGCCGTACGTGAGCTGGCCGAGAAGAAGGGCTTCGGCTCCTTCTCCGTGGTGTTCCCCATCGGCATCGACGCGGGCATCTGTGTGCTCCTCGCGCTCGACCTGCTCCTGACGTGGATCCGCATTCCGTTCCCGCTGCTCCGCCAGACGGCGTGGCTCCTGACGGCGGCGACGATCGCGTTCAACGGCGCGGCGGCGTGGCCGGATCCGCTGGGCGTGGGCATGCACGCCGTGATCCCGGTGCTCTTCGTGGTGGCGGTGGAGGCCGCGCGGCACGCGGTCGGCCGGATCGCCGACATCACGGCCGACAAGCACATGGAGGGCGTGCGCATGACGCGCTGGCTGCTCTCCCCGCTGCCCACCTTCCTCCTCTGGCGCCGCATGAAGCTGTGGGAGCTGCGCAGTTACGACCAGGTCATCAAGCTGGAGCAGGAGCGGCTCGTCTACCAGGCGCGGCTGCGCTCCCGCTTCGGCCGCCGCTGGCGCAGCAAGGCTCCGGTGGAGTCCCTGATGCCGCTGCGGCTCGCCCGTTACGGCGTGCCGCTCGCGGAGACCGCGCCCGCGGGTCTCGCCGCCGCGGGCATCGAGCCGGCGGTCCTGCCGCCCGTGGCTCCCGTGGCCGCCCCCGTGCCCGTCGCCGCGCCCGCCGCCCAGCAGCCGGAACTGGCCCCGGCTCCGGCCCCCGCTGTCGTGCCCGAGCGGCCGGTGGACCTCCAGAAGCCCCAGCAGCCGCAGCAGCCGCAGCAGGTCTCGGAGCCGCGGCCGCAGGGGCGGCCCGAGGGGGTCGAGGGTCCGGAAGGACCTGAGGGGCAGTGGGCGCCGGGCCAGCACGGCAGCCCGTGGTTCGCGACACCGCAGCAGCAGCGCCCCCAGGGCGAGGCGCCGCTCCCGTACGACCCGGAGGGCCCGTACGACGAGTGGCACGAGGAGCAGGTGGCGTACGAGGAGCAGCAGGCCTACGAGGAGCAGCAGGCCTACGAGGACCACGAGCCGTTCGAGGGCGCGCGGCCCTACGCCCGTCCCGCGGAGCCGGAGGCTTCCGAGGTCCGGGTCCCGTCGGGTCCGGGCCGCACCCGCCCGCTCGCGAACGGCCAGGCGAACGGCCGGCTGATCCCGAACCCGCGCGCGGAGCAGGCGCCCGCCGACGAGCCCGAGCAACTGCCCGAGCCCGTCGAGCCCGTCGACGGGGGGCCGGGTCTTCCGGACGACATGACGCGCGAGGAGGCGTACTTCAGCGCCTTCCGCAAGTACGTGAGCGAGATGGGGGACTACCCCAACGCCCGCCAGTTCAGCCTGTACCTGATGGACCTGTACGGGGTCACGGGCCAGGCGGGCGGCCCCCTCACGGAGAGCACGCTCCGCCCCTACCTGCGCGGCTTCCGGGACCGCTACCAGCAGGACCTGGACGCCGAGGAACACATCGCCTGACCGAGCGCGGCTGAACGGGTTCCCTCTCCCACCCGCGACACCAGGCTCCGCCCGCAGCGCCGCCCCTCCCCCTCCCGCTGTGGGCAATCGTCCCGCAGGGCGGGACGGGTGGGCACAGCCCCCGGCGCCGAGCAACCGTGGCACCGGGGCCCGCCCGAGGCCCCGGTTCAAGGCCCAGGGGCCAGGTCAGGCTCCGAGGAGCTTGCGCACCCGCTCCGCCCCCACCGCGAGCAGCAGCGTGGGCAGCCGCGGCCCGGTCTCCCGGGTGACCAGGAGGCGGTAGAGGAGGGCGAAGAAGGTGCGCTGCGCGACCTTGATCTCCGGCGGCAGCTCCTTGGCCGTCGCGTCCGCGGAGAACCCGGCCCGCACCTTCGGCACGCCGTACACGAGGTGGGTCAGACCGTCCAGGGACCAGTGCGAGTCGAGGCCCTCCAGGAGGAGGCGGAGCGAGTCACGGGCCTCGTCGTCCAGGGACGAGAGCAGCTCCGTGTCCGGCTCGGCGCGCACGATCGTGCGGGCCTCGGCGGGGACCTGCGTGGTGATCCAGTTCTCGGCGCGGTCGAGCCGGGGCCGGACCTCGTCGAGGGAGGCGAGCGGCGCCGACGGGTCGAGGTCGCCCAGGATCCGCAGGGTCTGGTCCTCGGCGCCCGCGGTGATGTCGGCGACGGAGGCCAGCGTGCGGTAGGGCAGCGGCCGCGGCGTGCGCGGCAGCTCACCCGCGGCGGTGCGCACCGCGCGCGAGTGGGCGGCGGCGTCGGCGGGCAGCGCGCTGCCGTCGGCGACCTTGGCCTCCAGCTTGTCCCACTCGTCGTAGAGCCGCTGGATCTCCTGGTCGAAGGCGATCTTGAAGGACTGGTTGGGCTTGCGGCGCGCGTACAGCCAGCGCAGGAGCGGCGCTTCCATGATCTTCAGGGCGTCGGCCGGGGTGGGCACGCCGCCGCGCGAGGACGACATCTTGGCCATGCCGGAGATGCCCACGAAGGCGTACATGGGGCCGATGGGCTGCACGCCGTCGAAGATCTGCCGGACGATCTGCCCGCCGACGACGAACGAGGAGCCGGGGGACGAGTGGTCCACGCCGCTGGGCTCGAAGACGACGCCCTCGTACGCCCAGCGCATCGGCCAGTCGACCTTCCAGACGAGCTTGCCGCGGTTGAACTCGCTCAGCAGGACGGTCTCGCCGAAGCCGCACGCCGTGCAGACGTAGGCCAGCTCGGTGCTCTCGTCGTCGTACGAGGTGACGGTGGTCAGGTCCTTCTCGCACTGCCCGCAGTAGGGCTTGTACGGGAAGTACCCGGCGGAGCCGCCGCTGCCGTCGTCCTCGCCGGCGGCGCCGGAGCCCTCCGCGGCCTCCAGCTCGGCCTCGTCGACCGGCTTCTGGCCCTGCTTCTGGCCCTGCTTCTTGCCCTGGGCGGGGTCCTTCTTCGTGCGGTACTGGTCGAGGATCGCGTCGATGTCGGCGCGGTGCCTCATCGCGTGCAGGACCTGCTCGCGGTACACGCCCGAGGTGTACTGCTCGGTCTGGCTGATCCCGTCGAACTCGACGCCCAGCTCGCGCAGGGAGTCGATCATCGCGGACTTGAAGTGCTCGGCCCAGTTCGGGTACGCGGACCCGGCGGGCGCGGGCACGGACGTCAGGGGCTTGCCGATGTGCTCCGCCCAGGACTCGTCGACGCCCGGGACGCCGGCCGGGACCTTGCGGTAGCGGTCGTAGTCGTCCCAGGAGATCAGGTGCCGCACCTCGTGGCCGCGGCGGCGGATCTCGTCGGCGACCAGGTGCGGGGTCATGACCTCGCGCAGATTGCCCAGGTGGATGGGGCCGGAGGGGGACAGGCCCGAGGCCACCACGATCACCGGTGCGGCGGTGGCGGATTTCGCGCCCGCGGCACGACGCTCCGACTCGGCGATGACCTCGTCCGCATAGCGGGAGACCCAGTCGGTGGTATCGGTGCTCTGAGCCACGATCGGCGCCCCTCTTTTCCTGCCTCGATGCCGGTACGTACGGGCGTACCGCTGGACCGCACCATTCTCCCAGGTCGCCCCGCGAGCGCGAAAACGCCTTTCCGTTCCGCCCGCCCACCTGCGGTGGAGCAGGGGCCCGCGGCCCCGTCGCGACCGCGAAATCCGCTGGACGCCCCATGGGATACTGACCAGGTCTACCCACACCCTCGAGGAGAACGGCACCCACTCCATGGCCTCGGTCCAGTCCCTCACCGCCTCCGTCCACCAGCGCCTCGCGGACGCCCTCTCGGCAGCCCTGCCGGAGGCAGCCCCCGCCGACCCGCTGCTGCGACGCAGTGACAGGGCCGACTTCCAGGCCAACGGGATCCTCGCGCTCGCCAAGAAGCAGAAGGCCAACCCGCGCGACCTGGCGGCCCAGGTCGTCGAGGGCATCGACGCCCCGGAACTCCTGAAGGACGTCGAGGTCTCGGGCCCGGGCTTCTTGAACATCACGGTCACGGACCGGGCGATCACCGAGACCCTCGCGGCCCGCGCGGCCGACGCCGACCGCCTCGGCGTGCCCCTGAAGGCCGAGCCGGGCACCACGGTCATCGACTACGCCCAGCCGAACGTGGCGAAGGAGATGCACGTCGGCCACCTCCGCTCGGCGGTCATCGGTGACGCGCTGCGCGGCATGCTCGACTTCACCGGCGAGCGGACGATCGGCCGGCACCACATCGGCGACTGGGGCACGCAGTTCGGCATGCTCATCCAGTACCTGATCGAGAACCCGGACGAGCTGTCGGCCGAGACCGACACCGACGGCGACCAGGCCATGTCGAATCTGAACCGGGTCTACAAGGCCTCGCGCGCGGTCTTCGACGCCGACGAGGACTTCAAGGAGCGGGCCCGCAAGCGGGTCGTCGCCCTCCAGTCCGGCGACAAGGAGACCCTGGAGCTGTGGCAGCGGTTCGTGGACGAGTCGAAGGTCTACTTCTACTCGGTCTTCGAGAAGCTGGACATGCGGATCCGTGACGAGGAGATCGTCGGCGAGTCCGCGTACAACGACATGATGGCCGAGACGGCCCGGATGCTGGAGGAGTCGGGCGTCGCCGTCCGCTCCGAGGGCGCGCTCGTCGTCTTCTTCGACGACATCAAGGGCAAGGACGACAAGCCGGTCCCGCTGATCGTGCAGAAGGCCGACGGCGGCTTCGGCTACGCGGCGTCGGACCTGTCCGCGGTCCGCGACCGCGTCTTCGGCCTGCACGCGACGACGCTCCTGTACGTCGTGGACGTACGCCAGTCCCTGCACTTCCGGATGGTCTTCGAGACCGCGCGGCGGGCCGGCTGGCTGAACGACGACGTCACCGCGCACAACATGGGCTACGGCACGGTGCTCGGCGCGGACGGCAAGCCGTTCAAGACGCGCGAGGGCGAGACCGTGCGCCTGGAGGACCTCCTCGACGAGGCGGTGCAGCGCGCCGCCGAGGTCGTGCGCGAGAAGGCGCGGGACCTCACCGAGGACGAGATCCAGGAGCGGGCCGCGCAGGTCGGCATCGGCGCGGTGAAGTACGCGGACCTGTCCACGTCCCCGAGCCGCGACTACAAGTTCGACCTGGACCAGATGGTCTCGCTCAACGGCGACACCTCCGTCTACCTCCAGTACGCCTACGCCCGCATCCAGTCGATCCTGCGCAAGGCGGGCGACACCGCTCCGGCCGCGCACGCGGACCTCGAACTCGCCCCGGCGGAGCGCGGCCTCGGCCTGCACCTGGACGCGTTCGGCGACACGGTCTACGAGGCCGCCGCCCAGTACGCCCCGCACAAGCTGGCGGCGTACCTCTACCAGCTGGCGTCCCTGTACACGACGTTCTACGACAAGTGCCCGGTCCTGAAGGCGGACACCCCGGCCCAGGTCGAGAACCGCCTGTTCCTCTGCGACCTCACGGCCCGCACCCTCCAGCAGGGCATGGCCCTCCTGGGCATCAGGACGCCTGAGCGCCTCTGATCCCGGCGTACGCACGACTGAGGCCCGGCCCCCTACGGAGGGTGCCGGGCCTCAGTCGTGCGTACGCCGCTCAGCCGTAGAGCGGGAACCCTTCGGTGCCCAGCGTCAGCCCGAGCCCCGGAATGTCGATGTCCTCCCCGAACTTCCCGCGCCTGCGCCCCTGGAACTCACCCTCGCGCGGCACGGTGTAGAGGATCCAGGTGCCGTCCCTCGGGTCCACGAGGAGATACGCCGGGATGCCCGCGTCGGCGTACCACTCGACCATGTCGCGGGTGTCCTTGCTGCTGTTGCTCTTGGACACCACCTCGACGACCAGCTCGACGTCAGCCGGGTCGACCAGCCAGTCGTCGGAGTCACCGAAGGCCGCGTCGCAGATAAGGAGGTCGGGGGTGGCGTAGTCGTCGGGGTCGTCGGGCATGCAGACCGAGGAGACCTGGAACGCGCTCAGGTGCTCCGGCAGCGCGGGACGCAGTCGGTCGTACAGGTCGTTGATGGCCTTCGCGTGTTTGCCACGCGGCGTCGGCGACATCATGAGCACTCCCCGGATGATCTCGGCACGCAGGCCACTGGCCTCTTCGGCCGCCTCGGCAGCCTTACGCAGCCGCGTCATCGACGTGTGCTCCGGGTTCGAGAGAGTCATGACAGCCTCCCTTCCGACATCACCGAGTGTAACGAGGCCTCCTCACGGAGGTCACTCCGCTTGTCCGATCAACGCCGACTTCAAGCGCCGCAGCCCTTCCGCGATCTCCTCCGGCGTCTGCGTCACGAAGCACAGGCGCAGCGTCGCCGGGTCCGGGGTGCCCGCGTAGAACGGCGCCCCGGGCACGTACGCCACGTCGTGGGTGATGACCTCGCGGAGCCGGGCCGTCGCGTCATAGCCGTCGGGCAGCCGGACCCACAGGAACATGCCGCCCTCGGGGCGGTTCCACGTGGACCCTTCGGGGAGCGCGGCGGCGAGGCCCGCGAGCATCGCGTCCCGCCGCTCCCGGTAGGCCCCGGCCACCTTCGCCACGTGCGCGTCCAGGTCGTAGTGCTCCAGGTACCAGGCGGCGGCGAGCTGGTTGACGGTGGGTGTGTGCAGGTCGGCGGCCTGCTTGGCGATGGCGCAGGCACGCCGCAGCGCGGCGGGGGCGCGCAGCCAGCCGAGCCGCATGCCGGGCGCCATCACCTTGGAGAAGCTGCCGAGCAGCGCGGTCCGGTCCTCGGCCCCGGCCTGGCCCGCGATCCACGGCACGCGCTCGCCCTCGAACCGCAGCTCCCCGTACGGGTCGTCCTCGACGAGCCAGAGCCCGCGCCGCCCGGCCACGGCGGCCACCTCGGCGCGCCGCTCGGCGGACATGGTGCGTCCCGTCGGGTTCTGGAACGTCGGCACCGTGTACAGGAGCTTGGGCCGGTGCTCGGCGACGAGCGTCTCCAGGGCCCCGGGGTCGATGCCCTGCTCGTCGCCGGGCACGGCGACGACGCGCGCGCCCGCGAAGGCGAACACCTGAAGGGCCGCGAGGTAGCAGGGGTTCTCGACGAGCACGGTGTCCCCGGGCTCGACGAGGGCCGTCGCGAGCAGCGAGAGGGCCTGCTGGGAGCCGGTGGTGACGAGGACGTCGTCGGCGTCCGTGGCGAGCCCGTTGTCCGAGTACCGCCCGGCTATGCGGGCCCGCAGCGCGGGCTCCCCCTCGGTCGTCGAGTACTGGAGCGCCTGCCCGGGCCGCGCGGTGAGGACGGCCTGGTAGGCGGCGGCGACGCCCTCGCTGTCGAAGAACTCGGGCGCGGGCAGGCCGCCCGCGAAGTTGATGACCTCAGGGCGTGCGGTGACCGCGAGGATGTCCCGTACGGGCGAACCGCCGACGGCGGCGGCGCGGGCCGCGAGGGCCGGGACGGGGGCGGTGCTGGGCGCGGGGACGGTGGCGGTCATCGGCGGCTCCTTCGGTTTTCGAGCAGCCTAAGCGGCGAGTCGGCCGCTACCGGAGCCGTTTCGCGATGCGGACGTGGACCGGGGGGCCGGCTGTCACTGCGGGCCGCCCTCCCAGTCGTAGCCGTCCTGCCCGTTGGGG
Source organism: Streptomyces sp. NPDC045778 (assembly GCF_056431945.1). NCBI lineage: Bacteria > Bacillati > Actinomycetota > Actinomycetes > Kitasatosporales > Streptomycetaceae > Streptomyces > Streptomyces sp. NPDC045778. Next base: position 24,558 of record NZ_JBWKJZ010000032.1, on the reverse strand, counting down.
CGGCGCCACGCCTTCACCCACTCCCGGTCCTGGAGGCTGTAGCCGTAGATGGGGTTCTTCCCCGCGGCGCTCGTGCGGAACGGCTTGCCCTCGTCGTCGATGATGACCGTCCCGTGCCGGGAGCCGCTGGACCACTCCAGCTCCAAGTACCAGCGCACGTAGCGGCTGTTGGTGGCGCCGAAGACGTAGAAGGCCTCGGGGTCGTTCTCGCTCACCTTGTAGGGGAAGGTGTCGCCGCCCTGGGGGACGAGAGCGGCCTGCCCCCGGTCCAGCTGCACGTCGAAGCCGTGCTTGGGCATGCCGCCGCCGCAGCCCACGCCGAGGTACCCCATGAGGTACATGTTCCTGGCGGGGGGCGCGCTCTCGCCCACGACGCGGACGTTCAGGGACTCCAGGACGACGGTCTCCTTGCCGGTGCCCTGGACGGTGAACCTCACGGCCTGCTTCTCGGCCGAGACCGCGTCGAACGCGGACACCCACCTCTCGGCGTCCTGAGCGGTGGGCGGCGTGGGCAGCCGCTTCGGTGAGCGGTCGATGAGGTAGGGGTGCCCGCAGTCGTCCGGCCAGTACTGGGACCGGGTGGAGACGGTGATGGGCGCGCGGCCCTGGGTGCCGCCGCTCCCGGAAGCCGTGCCGCCGGAGCCCGGGGCGCGGCCCTCGCTGCCTTCCCCGCTCTTGGGGGCGCCCTTGGTGCGGCCGCCCTGCCGCTGGTCCGCGTCCTTCTCGGGGGGCTTGGCCGAGGGCGGGGCGGAGGGCTTGCCGGACGGCTCCTTCCTGTCCGTGCCGGACGGCGAGCGCTCGGCCCCCGGGCGGGGTCCTTCGCCCGTGGCGGAGTGCTTGCCGTCGCCGCCGGAGTTCCCCGACGCCGCGTGCACGGCGAGGGCGGTGCCCCCGAGGGCGAGCACGACGCCCATGGAGGCGAGCACGACGAGCCGCTGCCGCTTCCTGCCGGGCGGGCGGGGCTTCGTCCGGGGGTGGGGCCGCGGTTCGTAGCCGGGGTCGGGGGCGGGCTCGGGGTCGGGTTCGGGTTCGGGGTCAGGTCCGGGGCCGGGCCCGGGTTCGGGTTCCGGCTCCCGCGGGGTTTCCGCTTGCTCGGCTTGCTCGGCGGTGTCCGGCTCCGGTTCCGCCTTGGGCTGTGCCTGCGGGTGCTCCTGGGGCGTGTGGTCACTCGCGGGGGCCGGGCCGGGCGCGGGCTCCGGCTCGGGCGCCGGCTCCGCCTTACGCCCGCGCGTCGCGTCGGCGACGATCCACCTGCGGTGGACCTCCACCAGCTCCTCCGGAGTCGCCTTGCACAGCCGGGCGAGGCGCTCGACCGGGGCGAACTCCGTGGGCACGGCGGTGCCGTTCACATAGCGGTGGAGCGTGGACGTGCTGACGTGCAGTCTCTTGGCGAGGGCTCCGTAGCTGAGCCCGGACCGCCCCTTCAGTTCTCGCAGCAGCTCCGCGAGATCGCCCGCCCCCACGTGTACTCCTTCCCGCGCCGCCGTTCCAGGCGGCACCTATTCCCCCAGGTCAGGGCCGGTAAGAACATTCCAGCGTCCCGAACGCCGCAGCGAGGCTAACGGCTGGGACGAAACCCCGCACAAGCTGGTGGTCATCCAAGCACGCCGCTCACCACGGCCCGGCCGAGCGGCACGCGTCTACCCCGTCACACGAGAAGAGACCAGCCATGCGTGCGCCCGTCCGACGTCCCCGTACCCGCTTGTTCGCCGCCGTGACGATCGCGGTCGCCGCGCTCTCGCTCACGGCGTGCGACGACGAAGACGGCACGCGGGACGAGGGCGCCGCGAAGTCCGCGCAGTCGTCCAGCGGCGACGCCGCGCAGCAGCCCGACAAGCCCGACAAGCCCAACAAGACTGACGGGGAATCCGGGGCCAGCGGTTCCGGTGCGACCAACGGAGGCGCGGGCTCCGACAGCGCGTCCGGAAGCGGCGGCGAGGACTCGTCCGGTACGTCCGGCGGCGGTGACTCCTCCGGCGCGTCCGGCGGCACGGGCTCCGACCCGTACGACCCGGCGAACCGCGTCGCCTGCTCCGCCGCCAACACCTCGATCACCGCGACCCCGGTCCAGCGCCCCCTCAACTACATGCTCATCACGGTCACCAACACCGGCTCCAAGATGTGCGACCTGAAGGGCTACCCGAGGCTCAAGTTCGAGAGCGCGCAGTCCGTCCCGCCGGTCATGGAGAACACCAAGCCGCAGGCCGTGACCTCGCTCAAGCCGGGCGCGAAGGGCTACGCCGGCGCGATCCTCTCCGCAGGCGACGGCAGCGGCGGCGAGGGCTACACCGCGCGGAGCCTGGAGGTCGGCTTCGAGGGCAGCGACCGGATGGCCGAGGCCGCGCTCCAGGCGAAGGGCGTCCACGTGGACGACAAGCTGCGCGTCACGTACTGGCTGAGCAGCTCGACCGACGCGCTCAACTGACCACCCGCGTCCGGCCACCCGGCCGGACCGCACCCCCGCACACCACCCACCGCACACCCACCTCCCGCACTCCACCCACCGCACACCCACCTCCCGCACACCACCCACCGCGAAAAGAGACGGAACCGCCCATGCGCACCAACCGCCGCACCGCCGCCGCCCTCGTCACCCTCACCGCCGCGCTCTCCCTGACCACCCTCGCCGGGACGGCGGCCACGGCCGCGCCCGCCAAGGCCGCCGCGCCGGTCACCTGCTCCGCCGCCAACACCAAGGTGACCGTCAAGGAGGTCCAGCGCCCGGTCAACCACCTGCTCCTGACCGCCAAGAACACCGGCACGAAGCCGTGCTACGCCTACAACGCCCCGTACCTGCGCTTCGACGACGCGCAGTCCCCCACCCAGATCCTCCGGGACAGCGTGCCGCAGGCCGTCGTCACCCTGGAGCCGGGCGAGTCCGCGTACGCGGGCATCGCCACGTCCTCGCCGGAGGGCACGGACGGCTACCAGGCCAAGAAGCTCGGCGTCCTCTTCGCCAACCGCGCGGACAACGGCGGCGTGGGCTCCACGACGCACCCCAAGCTCCCGAGCGGCGGGGTGTACGTGGACAGCTCGGCCTTCGTCACCTACTGGCAGTCGACGGCCGCGGACGCCCTTTACTGGTAGCCCCCTACCGGTAGTCCGCGAACCCGTACGGCTCGCCCCGGCCGCGCCCGCGTACCTCTCCCCCTGGTGCGCGGGCGCGGCGTGTTCACTGACTTTTTCGTAAGTACCGCACTTAATAGTCGGTACTTGTCCGATGGATCGCGGGGCCGGAGGATCGAGGCATCACCTCGATCCGCCCCCTTCCCCAAGGAGCCCCATGTCCTCCGCGTCCCCCAAGCCGCCCGTGTCCGTCCTCGGCCTCGGCAACATGGGCAGCGCCCTGGCCGCCGCCCTGCTCAGGGCGGGCCACCCCACCACGGTCTGGAACCGCACGGCCGCGAAGACGGGCCCCCTCGCCGCCCAGGGCGCGACCCCCGCGGAGACGCCCCTTGCGGCCGTCACCGCGAGCCCCCTGGTGATCGCCTGCCTCACGCTCAACGACCACGTCCGGGACGTCTTCGAGCCGCTCGCCGAAGAGCTGCGCGGCAAGACCGTGGTCAACACCACGAACGGCACCCCCGCGCAGGCCCGCGAACTCGCCGCCTGGGCCGCGAAGCACGACATCGCGTACGTCGACGCCGGGATCATGGCGGTCCCGCAGATGATCGCGACCCCGCACGCCTACATCCTCTACAGCGGCGACGAGAAGGCCTTCGAAGAGCACCGCGGGACGCTGGCCGCGATGGCCGCCCCCAAGTGGGTTGGCCAGGACGCGGGCCTCGCCGCGCTGTGGGACCTCTCGCTGCTCACCGGCATGTACGGGATGATCCAGGGCGTGGCGCAGGCGTTCGCCCTGACGGGCAGGGCGGGCGTGGAGCCGCGGGAGTTCGCGCCGCTCCTGTCCGAGTGGATCGTCGCGATGACCCAGGGCATCGTGCCCGGCACCGCCGCGGCCCTGGAGTCCGGGCAGCACCTGACGGACGTGTCCAGCCTGGAGGTCAACCAGGCGGCGTTCCCGAACCTGCTCGCGACGTTCGCCGAGGTGGGCGTCAGCGACGAGCTGTTCACGGGCCTTCAGCCCCTCCTCGACCGCGCGGTCGCCCAGGGGCACGGCGCGGACGGCCTCTCCCGCCTCGCCGAACTCCTCAAGCGGGGCTAGGCGTTCGCCCTCAGGGCACGAGCACGACCTTGCCGGTGGTCTCCCGGCGCTCCAGGGCGGCGTGGACCTCGGCGGCGTGGGACAGCGGGAAGGACTGCACGGCGGGCACGAGGTCACCGCGCGCACCCGCCTCCAGGGCACGCCGCTCGTAGCCGGGCCGGTCCTCGGGGCGGGCGAGGAGTGCGAGCAGCGCGTCGACGTACGCGACCGGGCCCGGCGGAGGCGTGAAGTCGACCTGCGAGGCGGACCCGATGGACACGAACCGGCCGCCCTCACCGATGAGTTCGAAGGCGGTGGCGGCCAGGATGCCGCCCACCCCGTCCAGGACCACGGTCACGGGCCGGTCGGCGCCGAGCAGTTCGCGGACGGTGTCGTCCCAGCCGTCCTCGCGGTAGTCGACGGCCTGAGCACCGAGCTTGCGCACGGCCTCGGCCTTGGCGGGCCCGCCCGCCGCGCCGACCACGGTGGCGCCCACGGCGAGCGCGTGCTGGATCACGAGGCGCCCCACGCCCCCGGCGGCGGAGGTCACGAGGACCACGTCGTCGGCGGTGAGCCGGGCGATGTCGAGCAGCCCGACGGCGGTGGCCCCGGTGACGACCATGGCCACCGCGTCCTGGAACCCGAGCCCCTCCGGCAGCGGGTGGACCTGGTCCACCTGGGCGACTGCCAGCTCGGCGTACCCCCCGGGCGTCCCGGATGACGTCACCACGGACCGCCCGAGCCAGGAGCTGTCGACCCCCGGGCCCACCACGTCGACGACCCCGGCGACCTCGCCGCCGAGGACCGCGGGCAGCTCGGGCAGCGGCGGGGCCAGGTCGCCGGCGGCCCCCGCCCGCATCACGGTCTCGATGAAGTGGACTCCGGCCGCCCGCACGGCGACCCTGACCTGGCCGGGCCCCGGCTCGGGGTCCGGCACGGTCTCCTGGCGGAGGTTCTCGGCGGGTCCGAATTCGCGCAGTACTACGGCGTGCATCTGTGGTCCTCCCCAGCGGGCGACGAACGACCTGACGCACCCCACTCTGGAAGGTGAACCGAAGTTGAGGTCAAGCGCGCGCGGCGAACCGCTCAGAGTTGCCGGGCCACCTCGGTCGCCCAGTAGGTGAGGATCATGTCGGCCCCGGCCCGCTTGATCCCGGTGAGGGACTCCATGATCGCCGTGTCCCGGTCGATCCACCCGCGCTCGGCGGCGGCCTGGATCATCGCGTACTCACCGGAGATCTGGTACGCGGCCACGGGCACGTCCACGCGCTCCGCGACCTTGGCGAGGACGTCGAGGTAGGGCCCCGCGGGCTTCACCATCACCATGTCGGCGCCCTCCTCCAGGTCGAGCGCCAGCTCCCGCAGGGACTCACGGGTGTTGGCCGGGTCCTGCTGGTAGGTCTTGCGGTCGCCCTTCAGCGAGGACCCCACGGCCTCCCGGAAGGGGCCGTAGAACGCGGAGGAATACTTGGCGGTGTAGGCGAGGATCGCCACGTCCTCGTGCCCGGTCTGGTCGAGGGCGTCGCGGACGACGCCGACCTGGCCGTCCATCATGCCGCTCGGCCCCACCACGTGCGCGCCCGCGTCGGCCTGCACCTGCGCCATCTCGGCGTACCGCTCCAGGGTGGCGTCGTTGTCGACGCGGCCCTCGCTGTCGAGGACACCGCAGTGCCCGTGCGCCGTCGTCTCGTCCAGACACAGGTCGGACATCACCAGGAGGTCGTCGCCGACCTCGGCCCGCACGTCGCGGATCGCGACCTGGAGGATCCCGTCCGGGTCGGTGCCCGGCGTGCCGACGGCGTCCTTCTTGGACTCCTCCGGCACCCCGAACAGCATGATCCCGGAGACCCCCGCCTCCAGCGCCTCGACGGCGGCCTTCTTCAGGGTGTCCCGCGTGTGCTGGACGACGCCCGGCATCGAGTCGATCGGCACGGGCTCGTCGATGCCCTCCCGCACGAAGGCGGGCAGGATCAGATCGGCCGGGTGCAGCCGCGTCTCGGCGACCATGCGCCGCATCGCGGGGCTGGTGCGCAGCCGCCGGGGCCGCGAGCCGGGGAACGAACCGTAGGTGCTCACTCTTGACTCCCTTCCGGCGGGCTGACCCAGCCCGTCCGGCGTGTTGAGGACGAGCGCGAAGCGCGATGAAGGGGGTCCAGGGGGGCGCGGGCCCCCCTGGCTCCACGTGCCGGGGCGGGCCTTGAGCCGCCCCACGGGGCACCTTACGGCGCCGTGGCCCTCCGCCTGCGCGCGCCCGGGCGCCGCTCGCTGGGCCGGGTCACGGGGTCGCCGGCCTCCAGGGCGGCCGTGCGGCGGCGCGCGCCGAACTCCGCGAGGGCCGCGGCCAGCTTGTGCACCGACGGCTCCGGCGCCATCACGTCCACGCGCAGGCCGTGCTCCTCGGCGGTCTTCGCCGTGGCGGGCCCGATGCAGGCGATGACGGTCACGTTGTGCGGCTTGCCCGCGATGCCGACCAGGTTCCGCACGGTGCTGCTCGACGTGAAGAGCACGGCGTCGAAGCCGCCGCCCTTGATGGCCTCGCGGGTCTCCGCGGGCGGCGGCGACGCCCGCACGGTCCGGTAGGCCGTGACGTCGTCGACCTCCCAGCCGAGGTCGATGAGCCCGGCGACCAGCGTCTCCGTGGCGATGTCGGCCCGGGGCAGGAACACCCGGTCGATCGGGTCGAAGACCGGGTCGTACGGCGGCCAGTCCTCCAGGAGGCCCGCGGCGGACTGCTCCCCGCTCGGCACCAGGTCAGGCTTCACGCCGAAGGCGATCAGCGCGGCGGCCGTCTGCTCGCCCACGGCCGCGACCTTGATGCCCGCGAAGGCACGCGCGTCGAGCCCGTACTCCTCGAATTTCTCCCGCACCGCCTTGACGGCGTTCACCGAGGTGAAGGCGATCCACTCGTAGCGCCCTGTGACGAGCCCCTTGACGGCCCGCTCCATCTGCTGGGGCGTGCGTGGCGGCTCGACGGCGATCGTCGGCACCTCGTGCGGCACCGCGCCGTAGGAGCGCAGCTGGTCGGAGAGCGACGCCGCCTGCTCCTTCGTGCGCGGCACGAGCACCCGCCACCCGAAGAGCGGCTTCGACTCGAACCACGACAGCTGGTCGCGCTGGGCTGCGGCGGAACGCTCACCGACCACGGCTATGACCGGCCGGCCCCCGTCGGGCGAGGGGAGGACCTTCGCCTGCTTGAGGACCTGCGCGATGGTGCCGAGCGTCGCCGTCCAGGTGCGCTGGCGCGTCGTCGTACCGGCGACCGTCACGGTCATCGGGGTGTCGGGCTTGCGGCCCGCGGCCACCAGCTCGCCGGCGGCGGCCGCCACCGAGTCGAGGGCCGTGGAGACCACCACGGTCCCGTCCGACGCGCCGACCTCGCTCCAGCACCGGTCGGAAGCGGTCCGCGCGTCGACGAAGCGCACGTCGGTGCCCTGCGAGTCCCGCAGCGGCACCCCCGCGTAGGCGGGCACGCCGACCGCGGCCGCGATGCCCGGCACCACCTCGAAGGGGATGCCCTCGGCGGCGCAGGCGAGCATCTCGTCCGCGGCGTCCGTGTCCAGGCCGGGGTCACCGGTCACCGCACGCACGACCCGCCTGCCGCCCCGCGCCGCCTCCATGACAAGATTGGCCGCAGCCTGAGCCGGTGCGGCTGTCGGCGCCTGAGCGCTCTCTGACGTGCCGTCAACCGGCCGCGGCAGCGGTGTGTCCACACCCCCTCGGGCATGCACGCGTACGACATCGAGAACATCCGGCTCGGCGATCAGCACATCCGCTCGGGCCAGCGCCTCGACGGCGCGCAGAGTCAGCAGTCCCGGATCTCCGGGTCCGGCACCGAGAAAGGTGACGTGCCCGTGTGCGGGAAGGCCGGGAAGGTTCGAGGTGGGGCTCAAAGTGCTCGCTCCCCCATCAGACCGGCCGCGCCCTTGGCGAGCATCTCGGCGGCGAGTTCCCGCCCGAGCGCCGTCGCCTGGTCTTCCGTCCCGGGCACGGGACCGGTGGTGGACAGCTGCACCAGCGACGAGCCGTCGGTGGCACCGACGACGCCGCGCAGGCGCATTTCCTTGACAACCTGCCCGTCGGCCAGCAAGTCGGCCAGCGCGCCCACGGGCGCACTGCAACCGGCTTCCAGGGCGGCGAGCAGGGATCGCTCGGCGGTCACGGCGGCCCGCGTGTACGGGTCGTCGAGTTCGGCGAGCGCGGCGACGAGGTCCGCGTTGGACGCGGCACACTCGATCGCCAGTGCCCCCTGGCCGGGGGCGGGCAGAATCATGTCGACCGACAGGAAGTCGGTCACCTCGTCGAGCCTGCCGACGCGGCTGAGTCCGGCGGCGGCCAGGACGACGGCGTCGAGCCGCCCGTCGTGCACGTATCCGATCCGGGAGTCGATGTTGCCGCGGATCGGCACGGTCTCGACGGTGAGGCCGTGAGCGCGGGCGTACGCGTTGAGCTGCGCCATGCGGCGCGGCGATCCTGTGCCCACGCGGGCCCCGTCCGGCAGCTCCGTGAAGGCCAGGCCGTCGCGCGCGATCAGCACGTCCCGCGGGTCCTCGCGCACCGGCAGCGCCGCGAGCGTGAACTCGGCGGGCTGCGCGGTCGGCAGGTCCTTCAGGGAGTGCACGGCGAAGTCGACCTCGCCGTCGCGCAGCGCGTCGCGCAGCGCGGTCGCGAACACACCGGTGCCGCCGATCTGCGCGAGGTGCTCGCGCGAGGTGTCGCCGTACGTGGTGATCTCGACCAGCTCGACGGGACGCCCCGTCAGCTGCCTGACCTCCTCGGCCACCTGGCCGGACTGGGCCATCGCCAGTTTGCTGCGCCTGGTCCCGAGCCTGAGGGCCCTCTCGGTCATGCCCGGCCTCGCTTCGGGTCGTCGTTCATGTCGTGCTGGTCCTGCCTGCCCGCGGGGGCGCCGGGGGCGTCCCGCAGGTGGTCGGCCCGGGAGACGGCCGCGACCGTCTCCGGGTCGAGGTCGAAGAGGGTGCGCAGGGCGTCCGCGTACCCGGCGCCGCCGGGCTCGCTCGCCAGCTGCTTCACCCGCACCGTCGGCGCGTGCAGCAGCTTGTCCACGACGCGGCGCACGGTCTGCGTGATCTCGGCCCGCTCCTTGTCGTCCAGCTCCGGCAGGCGCCCGTCGAGCCGGGCGATCTCGCTGCTGACGACGTCGGCGGCCATGGTGCGCAGCGCGACCACGGTCGGCGTGATGTGCGCGGCCCGCTGGGCGGCGCCGAACGCGGCCACCTCGTCGGACACGATCGTGCGTACGGCGTCCACGTCCGCGGCCATCGGCGCGTCGGCGGAGGCCTCCGCGAGCGACTCGATGTCGACGAGCCGGACGCCCTCGACGCGGTGCGCGGCCGCGTCGATGTCCCGCGGCATGGCCAGGTCGAGCAGCGCGAGCGCGACGGCGCGGGCGGGGGCCGCGGTGTGAGCGCGGACCACGGCCGTGGCCGTGCGCGACGCGGCGCCACCGCCCACGGCGGGGCTGTTGTCGACGAGCGCGCCGTGCTGTTCGTACGCGTGGGCGTCGCCGATGTGGGGGCCGACGGCGGGGTCTTCGGTGCTGTCGGGGTCTTCGCCGGGCGTGACGAGGCAGGTGTCGTCCGCGCAGGCCCGCGGGGCGTCGCCGGTGGCCGCGGGCGTGCCCGTCTGGCCGGGCAGCGTCACCGCGGGCGCGCCCGTCCGGCCGGAGACCGCCGCCGCGACGTCGGCGCCCGTGAGCACGAGGCCCGTCGCGCCGGTGCAGGAGACAGCCACGTCGGCACGTGTCAGCTCGGCCGCCACCGCGTCCATCCGGACCGCACGGGCGCGCACGCCGGTGCCGCCCTCGGTCAGGATCTCGGCGAGCCGCTCGGCCCGCTCCAGGGTGCGGTTGGCGATCACGACCTCCTCGACGCCGGAGCGCGCGAGGGTCGCCGCCGCCAGGGACGACATGGAGCCCGCGCCGATCACCAGGGCGCGCTTGCCCTTGGCCCACGCCTCCACCGGCTCGCGCCCGGCGAACTGCTCGAGGCCGAAGGTCACCAGGGACTGCCCGGCCCGGTCGATGCCGGTCTCGGAGTGCGCGCGCTTGCCGACGCGCAGCGCCTGCTGGAACAGGTCGTTGAGCAGCCGCCCCGCGGTGTGCAGGTCCTGCGCCCGCGCCAGGGCGTCCTTGATCTGGCCGAGGATCTGCCCCTCGCCCACGACCATCGAGTCGAGACCGCACGCCACCGAGAACAGGTGGTGCACCGCCCGGTCCTCGTAGTGCACGTACAGATAAGGGGTCAGCTCTTCGAGGCTCACGCCGCTGTGCCGGGCGAGCAGCGTCGACAGCTCGGCCACGCCCGCGTGGAACTTGTCCACGTCCGCGTACAGCTCGATGCGGTTGCAGGTGGCGAGCACGGCGGCCTCGGCCGCGGGCTCGGCGGCCACCGTGTCGTGCAGCAGCTCGGACTGCGCGTCGACGGTGAGCGCGGCCCGCTCCAGGACGCTCACCGGAGCGCTCCGGTGGCTGAGGCCAACGACGAGGAGACTCATGCCGGCATCACCGCGGGGACGTCCCCGTCGGGGCCCTTCCGGTGCTCCTGGGAGGCGGCGGGCGCGGCGGCGCCGTCGCCCGCCCCTTCCTCGCCGGCCTTGCGCTGCTCGTGGAAGGCGAGGATCTGCAGCTCGATGGAGAGGTCGACCTTGCGCACGTCGACGCCGTCCGGGACGGTCAGGACGGTCGGCGCGAAGTTCAGGATGGACGTGACACCGGCGGCGACGAGACGGTCGCAGACCTGCTGGGCGGCGCCCGCGGGGGTCGCGATCACGCCGATCGAGACACCGTTGTCCGTGATGATCTTCTCGAGGTCGTCGGTGTGCTGCACCGGCATGCCCGCGACGGGCTTGCCCGCCATCGCCGGATCGGCGTCGATCAGGGCCGCCACGCGGAACCCGCGCGAGGCGAACCCGCCGTAATTGGCCAGGGCGGCGCCGAGGTTACCGATGCCGACGATGACAACCGGCCAGTCCTGGGTCAGGCCCAGCTCACGGGAGATCTGGTAGACGAGGTACTCGACGTCGTAGCCGACGCCCCGCGTTCCGTACGAGCCGAGGTAGGAGAAATCCTTGCGCAGCTTCGCGGAGTTGACTCCCGCGGCGGCCGCCAGCTCCTCGGAGGAGACCGTGGGCACGGAGCGCTCCGACAGTGCGGTCAGCGCCCTCAGGTACAGCGGAAGTCGGGCGACGGTGGCCTCGGGGATCCCTCGGCTACGGGTCGCCGGTCGGTGAGTTCGGCCAGTTGCCACGGTGCTCCTGCGGGTAGAGCGGGGCTGTGGGCGGGCCTGCGCCACTCGTCGTGTCCCAAGACCGCCCCGTCGAATGCAGGCTATGTCTTTGTGAACGCGTGCACAAAGATGGTGTCCGATTTGCCCGCCCAACGTGACCGGGGTCACGCGCCCCTGGCGCACTTTCGTGGAACCGGCGCACGGCCAGGAACGACACTCACCTGACGGGGGCAAAGCCGCACACACTCCTCATGATCATCGCCCCCGAGACCTCAAAACCGCACCCGATGCTAAACGACTTTCCGGACAGCTCCGGACGTCATAACCAGCCATCGGCACACACGGCCCGCGCCATGACCGTGCTAGGTCCGTGCTACGTCCGTGCTATGGGGTCGGCGCGGGGCCGGCACGAGGCCGGCCCGCGGGTCGCTACGAGGTCAGCGCCCGTCGCAGCCGCTCGGCGTCGACCTTCCAGAAGGTGTGCTGCTCCCCGTCCACGAGCACCACCGGGATCTGCTCCCAGTACTCCCGGTGCAGCGCCTCGTCCTCGGTGATGTCCTTCTTCTCCCATACGACGTCCAGCTCGCCGCACACCTTCTCCACGACCGCCTCGGCGTCCTCGCACAGGTGGCACCCGGGCTTGCCGATCAGCGTGACGAGCCGGTGCCCCGGCGCCTTCGCGGCGCCCCTCGCGGTGCTCTCCGCGGCGTTCTTCGCCGCCTGCTTCGCCGTCCTGCGAAAAATCGGGCTCATGCCTCCAGCTTCCTACGCGCCGCCCGCGCGTGGTGGACCTCGTACTGTGACCAGCGCGACACAGCGAGTTGACGGGTTCGAATCCTCGCATTCACGGGGCACCCGAACAGAGTGGCTATGCTCGACGGCATGGCCGCTCTCGGTTGGCTCCATCCCCGTAGGCGCTCCGCCACCGCGCGCAGCGTCCTGGCAGGCGAGGCCTCGGCGGAGGCCGCTCGCAAGTCCTCGCAGGAGCTGGAAGACCTCGCCCGGACCCCGACACCCGACGAGGCCGAAGGCCCCGAGTTCCCGGTGGTCGGCGACGACAAGGCCGCAGCCTTCTTCGACCTCGACAACACCGTGTTGCAGGGCGCCGCGCTCTTCTACTTCGGCCGCGGCCTGTACCAGCGCAAGTTCTTCCAGCGCCGCGAGCTGACCCGCTTCATCTGGCAGCAGGCCTGGTTCCGGCTCGCGGGCGAGGACCCCGAGCACCTCCAGGACGCCCGCGAGAGCGCCCTGTCCATCGTCAAGGGCCACCGCGTCGCCGAGCTGATCTCCATCGGCGAGGCTGTGTACGACGACTATCTGGCCGACCGCATCTGGGGCGGCACCCGCGCCCTCGCCCAGGCCCACCTCGACGCGGGCCAGAAGGTCTGGCTGGTCACCGCGGCCCCGGTGGAGATGGCCACGATCATCGCCCGCCGCCTCGGCCTGACCGGCGCCCTCGGCACGGTCGCCGAGTCCGTGAACGGGGTCTACACCGGCAAGCTCGTCGGCGAACCCCTGCACGGCCCCGCCAAGGCCGAGGCGGTCCGCGCACTGGCCGCCGCCGAAGGCCTCGACCTCACCCGCTGCGCCGCCTACAGCGACTCGCACAACGACATCCCGATGCTGTCCCTCGTCGGCCACCCGTACGCGATCAACCCCGACGCCAAGCTGCGCAAGCACGCCCGCGCCCGCGACTGGCGGCTGCGCGACTACCGCACGGGGCGGAAGGCCGCGAAGGTCGGCATCCCCGCGGCCGCGGGGGTCGGGGCGCTGGCGGGCGGGGCCGCGGCCGCGGTGGCACTGCACCGCCGCCGCCACTGAGCCCTCGGGGCCCGCCCGCAGGTTATCGGCGCTCCGCGCCTCGTCCTCAAACGCCGGACGGGCTCAAATCTCGCGCTCCGCACTCGTCCTCAAACGCCGGACGGGCTCCCCCGTCGCACCGCACCTCTCGACCCCGAGCACCAGACCAGCTCCCCTGCCGCACCGCACCTCTCGACCCCGAGCACCGGACCAGCTCCCCTGCCGCACCGCGCGTCTCGACCCCGAGCACCGAACGGGCTTCCCCTGCGCGCCGCACGTCCCGGCCCCGGTCGCCGGACTGGCTCCCCTTCCGCGCTCCGCGCTCGTCCTCAAACACCGGACGGGCTCCCCCTTCGCACCGCACGCCTCAACCCCGGTCGCCGGACCGGCTTCCCCTTCGCGCTCCGCGCTCGTCCTCAAACACCGGACGGACTTCCCCTTCGCACCGCACCTCTCGACCCCGAGCACCAGACCAGCTCCCCTGCCGCACCGCACCTCTCGACCCCGAGCACCGGACCAGCTCCCCTGCGCGCCGCACGTCCCGGCCCCGGTCGCCGGACTGGCTCCCCTTCCGCGCTCCGCGCTCTGCCTCAAACACCGGACGGGCTCCCCCGTCGCACCGCACGCCTCAACCCCGGTCGCCGGACCGGCTTCCCCTTCGCGCTCCGCGCTCGTCCTCAAACGCCGGACGGGCTCCCCCGTCGCACCGCACCTCTCGACCCCGAGCACCGGACCAGCTCCCCTGCCGCACCGCGCGTCTCGGCCCCGGTCACCGGACGGGCTTCCCTTGCGCGCCGCACGTCTCTGCCCCGGTCGCCGGACCGGCTCCCCTGCCGCGCTCCGCGCTCGTCCTCAAGCGCCGGGCGCCTTCCCCTTCGCGCCGCGCGTCTCGGCCCCGAGCACCGGACCAGCTCCTCTGCCGCGCCGCGCGCCTTGCCCCCGAGCGCCAGACGGGCCTCCCCTTCGCACCGCATGCCTCGGCCCCGAGCACCAGACCGGCTTCCCCTTCACGCCGTGCGTCTCGGCCCCGGTCGCCGGACCGGTCCCTCTGCCGCACATCTCGGCCCCGGGCACCCGGACCAGCTCCCCTTCCACCCTGCGCGCTCGTCCTCCAGCGCCAGGCGGGCCAGGTCCGCATCGATCGCGTGTGCGGCCCGGTGGTCGCCACGTACCGTCACCTGTGCGAAAACCGCGGGTAATCGTTCTCTCTTACCCGTCGGGCCTCCCGCCAGTCCCGTTCGTTCAACTCGGCCACAACACGCCCCCCGCTCAGCCGGAATGCGCACTGATTCGATCAACAAGCGTTCAATAACCGGTACTTGTCCGACCGCTGATCGGTAAGAGAAGCGACGTAATCGATGATTTGAGCAACTGGGTGTAGCGCTGCCTGTACGAAGCGTTATTCTCCTCAGACGCATGACAGGACCTTGCACGTCGCTACGACGGGTGAATGGTCCCGCACTGCACGTGATGGAAGCTCTGCCTCTGGGAGTCCCGTGTACCCACACGTCGGGGTTGACGCCTCGGGCCTGGCTACGCTGCGCGCAACGGTCCTCGACCGCCTGCGCGGCTTCGTCCCCACCGCGTACGCCGTCCCCGCCTTCGCCGTCCCGGCACCCGCCGGGCCGTGCTACGCCTTGGCGGACGGCGGTGCCGCGGTCAGCAGACGGACGCGCTCCGGCGCCGCCACCACCACCCGCCGCCCCGCCGCGGACAGTGACAGCGCCCGCATGATGGACCTCGTCGAGCGCGCCCAGGCGGGCGAGGCCGACGCGTTCGGCCGCCTCTACGACCAGTACAGCGACACGGTCTACCGCTACATCTACTACCGCGTCGGCGGCAAGGCGACCGCCGAGGACCTCACCAGTGAGACCTTTCTGCGCGCCCTGCGCCGGATCGGCACCTTCACCTGGCAGGGCCGCGACTTCGGCGCCTGGCTGGTCACGATCGCCCGCAACCTCGTCGCGGACCACTTCAAGTCGAGCCGGTTCCGCCTCGAAGTGACCACCGGCGAAATGCTCGACGCCAACGAGGTGGAGCGCAGCCCCGAGGACTCCGTCCTCGAATCCCTGTCGAACGCGGCACTCCTGGACGCCGTCCGCCGCCTCAACCCGCAGCAGCAGGAGTGCGTGACGCTGCGCTTCCTCCAGGGCCTGTCCGTCGCCGAGACCGCACGCGTGATGGGCAAGAACGAAGGCGCGATCAAGACCCTCCAGTACCGAGCGGTCCGCACGCTCGCCCGACTCCTCCCGGACGACGCCCGCTGACCCGTCCCCACCCGGCCGCGACGCGGTCACCCCAGCGGCCACCGCCCCGGCCGGGCACCCCCGCCCGCTACCCACGGCGACGGCCAACTCACCGTCCGTGGCGGCCAGATGGCCGTCGCGGCGCTTCCCCATTCTCTGGCGGTCCGATCATCCTCCGTCCGTAACCCAAGTGCCGCGACGCTCGTTGTGCGGGATGCAGGCTCCCTGTGGTCGCATCCTGACCTCCTCCTAGCTCCGAAAGAGCAGGGGGACGTTCCATTCGCTCACCCGATCGTGTGGAAGCGCTCAGGACCTGCAACCCTCAGGAACCCTGGGGAGTCGACGTCATGACGAGAGGAGGTGCCGCCAGTGATCGCGAACGTATCGGCCCACCGGCGGGCGAACGCCTTCGCCCAGGCCCTGGAGGAGCACTCCGGCCAGGACCCGGCGGCCGAGCAGCCCGAAGACCCCGCCGACCCCACGGTCGCCCGCACCGACACCACGGCCCCCGGGCCGGCCGAGCGCGACCGTCTCCTGGCGCTCGCCGACGGCCTGGCCCAGCTCCCGAGGCCGGGCCTTGACCCCGAGGTCAAGGTGGTGCAGCGGGCCCAGCTCGTGGCGGCCATGGAAGCCATGCTCGCGGAGGGCACCACGGGCGACACCGCTTCCGTACCGCGCCAGCGCTCCCGCAAGGGCGCCCACCGCGCACTGCGGAAGCTCAAGCCGCGCAGCCGCCTGTCCAAAGGCATCGCGGCCGGCGGACTCACCGTGGGCGTGGCCGCGGGCGCCTTCGGCGGCATCGCCGCCGCCAGCAACGACGCGCTGCCCGGCGACTCGCTCTACGGCCTCAAACGCGGCATGGAAGACCTCAAGCTCGGCATGGCGGACAGCGACACCGACCGCGGCCGGATCTACCTCGACCAGGCCTCCACCAGACTCGGCGAAGCCCGCCGCCTGATGGAGCGCACCCGCTCCGGCCAGCTCGACCACGAGTCCCTCGGCGAGGTCCGCCGCGCCCTCTCCGGCATGCGCCACGACGCGTCCGAGGGCCACCGCCTCCTCCGCCAGGCCTACGAGCGCGACGGCTCACTCGGCCCCATCCAGGCGCTGTCATCCTTCGCCAAGGCCCACAGCGCCAGCTGGCGCGACCTGCGCGCCAAGCTCCCCGTCCAGCTCGGTGACGTGGGCGAGGAAGTCACCTCCGTCTTCGACGCCATAGAGGAGCAAGTCGACCCGCTGCGCTCCCTGCTCCCCCGTACACCCGGGAAGCACCGCGCGACGGACGACCGCCCCCGTCAGGAAGCCCCCGACACGCCCCGCCGGGACCGGCCGTCCCCGCACACCGCGGACGAGACCCCGTCCCAGCGCGCCCCGGGCGGCAAGCCACGGCCCCCCGCCCCCTCCCACAAGGAGAGCGACAGCCTCCTCCCCGGAGTGACGGACGGACTGATCGACCCGCCCAAGCCCCACACCCCGCCCCCCTCGCACCACGCCCCCGAGAAGACCCACGACAGCCCGGCCCCCGCCAAGCCGGAAGTGACGCTCCCGCCCCTCATCCCCGGCCTCCTGCCGGAACTGGGAATCGAGGACGAGGAACAGAAGTAGCGCTCCACGGCTCCACACCTCTGCCTGCCCGCTCCCTTCAGGAACGGGCAGGCAGAAGTGTTCGTGAGTCCGTCGCCCGTCGGCTCATCCGCTCAGAAGAACACCGACCTGCGCTGCACCAACAACTTGTACAGCGTGTGCTGAATCTGCTCCCTCACCTGGTCCGTGAGGTTGAACATCAGCATCGGATCCTCCGCCGCCTCCGGCGGATACCCGTCCGTGGGAATCGGCTCCCCGAACTGAATGGTCCACTTCGTGGGCAGCGGCACCACACCCAAAGGCCCCAGCCAAGGAAACGTGGGCGTCAGCGGAAAATAGGGAATGCCGAGGACCCGGGCCAACGTCTTCGCGTTGCCCACCATCGGGTAGATCTCCTCCGCCCCCACGATGGAGCACGGCACGATCGGCGACCCGGTCCGCAGCGCCGTGGACACGAACCCGCCCCGCCCGAACCGCTGGAGCTTGTACCGCTCCCCGAAGGGCTTCCCGATCCCCTTGAACCCCTCGGGCATCACCCCGACAAGCTCCCCCCGCTCCAGGAGCGCCCCCGCGTCCTCCGCACAGGCCAGCGTGTGCCCGGCCTTGCGCGCCAGCTCGTTCACCACCGGCAGCATGAACACCAAGTCGGCCGCGAGCAGCCGCAGATGCCGCTGCTGCGGATGGTGGTCGTGCACGGCAACCTGCATCATCAGGCCGTCCCACGGCAGCGTCCCCGAGTGGTTGGCGACGATCAGCGCCCCGCCGTCGGCGGGCACGTTCTCGATGCCCTTGACCTCCACCCGGAAGTATTTCTCGTAGACCGGCCGGAGCAGCGACATCAGCACCTGGTCGGTCAGCTCCGCGTCGTACCCGAACTCGTCGACCTCGTAATCCCCCGTGAGCCGCCGCCGCAGGAACGCCAGGCCGCCGGCGATCCGCCGGTCCCAGCCGCCCCCGCCGCCACCGCGCGGCTCGGGCACGCGCCGCGCCACCGCCTCCGCCGCGGGGGCGCTCTCCCGCCGCGCCGCGGGAGGACGGGGGGACGCCTCGCCGACGCTCCCCCGCTCCGTCTCCTCCGCCGCCGTCGCGCCCGCGTCCTGCCCGGTCGGCACCGCCTTGACCTCGCGCACCTTCGCCGCGTCGCCCTTGCGGCGCGACACGGTGGTCCTGCGGCGCGGCGGCCGCTGTCCGGCCCCACGCGACCGGTCGTCGTCGAACGGAATGACCTTGGCGTCCGCCATCGTTGACGATCTCCTCAGTTGGCGCTGTGGTGGGCACTGTCGTCGGCTTCGCGTCCGGCGCCCACGGGGGCGCCGCGCTCCGTGCCGCCGCCCGCGAACGGCAGCGCCGCGACCTTGTCGACGGCCGCCGCGAGCGCCTCCGGAGGCAGCAGCCCGGGCCCTCGGCTGCGTACGAAGTCCGCGAAGGTCTCAGCGGTCGTGTACTTCGGCTTGAAGCCCAGTGTCTCGCGCATCTGCCGCGTGGCCACGACCCGGCCGTGGGTGAGCAGCCGGATCTGCTCGCGGGAGAAGTCCGTGACGCCGAGCGTGCGCAGCGCGGTGCCCACCCAGGTGACGGCGGGCAGGAGCACGGGCAGCGTCGGGCGGCCGAGGCGGCGCGCGCACTGCGAGAGCAGCACCAGGCCGTCACCCGCGATGTTGAAGGTGCCGCTGTTGAGCGTGGAGCGCGCCGGTTCGTGCGAGGCGAGGCGCAGCACGTCGATCACGTCGTCCTCGTGGACGAACTGGAGGCGCGGGTCGTAGCCGAACACCGTCGGCAGGACCGGCAGCGAGAAGTACTCGGCGAGCGGCGAGTCCGCGGCCGGGCCGAGGATGTTCGCGAACCTCAGGACGCACACCGCGACGTCCGGGCGGCGGCGCGCGAAGCCCCGCACATAGCCCTCGACCTCGACGGTGTCCTTGGCGAAGCCGCCGCTCGGCAGCGACTTGGGCGGCGTGGTCTCGGTGAAGATCGCGGGATCGCGCGGCGCCGAGCCGTACACGTTGGTGCTCGACTTCACCACCAGGCGCTTGACCGTCGGCGACTTCTGGCAGGCGCCGAGCAGCTGCATGGTGCCGATGACGTTGGTCTCCTTGACCGAGCCGCGGCTGCCGCCGGCGAGCGCGGTGCCCGTGACGTCCATGTGCACGACCGTGTCCACGGAGTGCTCGGCGAGCACCCGGGCGATCGTGGGCTGCCGGATGTCGGCCTGGACGAAGTCGGCGCCGCCCAGATGGTGCTCGGGCGGGATCGCGTCGACGGCGATCACCCGCTCGACCTCGGGGTCGCGCTGAACGCGCCGGACGAACCTGCCGCCTAGCTGCCGGGCCACCCCGGTCACGAGCACGACCTTGCCCAAGATCAGCGCCGCCTTTCCCCAGCCCCGCGTTGCTTCGGTTGCTCCGGGCCGCGTACCGCGCTTCGGCCTCTTCAGACCTCGCGGCGCGTCCGGCCTCGCGTTACGTGCGTGGCCAACGCTAGCGGTTCGGCGTTGCGCTGTGATGACTGCGAGCTGCGTGAAGTGACGACGGCCACACGACTTCGTAGAGATCAAGCCGTTCGCCCGCCTTTGAACAATTGAATCCCTTATGAGAGGCCCCTGAATGCACTGAAGCCCTCCCGTCGAACGACGGGAGGGCTTCGGTACGTGCGCTGGCTCGCGCTCCAGCGGCCGCTTACTTCTTGTTGCGGCGCTGAACGCGCGTGCGCTTCAGCAGCTTGCGGTGCTTCTTCTTCGCCATCCGCTTACGCCGCTTCTTGATAACAGAGCCCACGACTACCCTCGCTCACTTCTCGGATCACCCCCGCGTCAGCGGGGATATTGGTGCGGGGCGTCTGGGCCCACACGACCTACGTCGGCCTAGCCTACCCGCCCCTTTGCCGAGGCTGTAATCGAGGGACGTCGATCAGGCCGTCTCCACCCCCACGTATGAGTCGCGAAGGTACTCGTGAACCGCGTTCTCGGGCACTCGGAAGGACCTTCCGACCCGGATTGCGGGCAGATGACCGCTGTGCACCAGCCGGTACACGGTCATCTTCGAGACTCGCATCACCGCGGCGACCTCCGCCACGGTCAGGAACGCAACCTCGCTGAGAGGCCTCTGGTCAGCAGCCATGACACACCTGAACCTTCCGCACATGACGCGCACCGGCTTCCCCTTCCGGTGACTCCTCGTCGCTGTGCGCTCACTCCCCAGAGTAGGGGCGGGTGATGCGAGTGGGGAAGAGGAGCTGCCATCGGCCGTTTACTGTGACAGACACGCTCGATTGAGTACATAGCGAGTAAGCGGTCGGTAGTAATCAGACCGCACAGCGTCATCAAGCGGAACGACGACGGACACTCGCCCCTCCGCCTCTCCGACGAACAGGGCAGGATCGTCCGTATCCGCCAGACCGATCGCCTCAAACCCCAGCTGACCTGCTCCGCAGACCCATCCGTGGTCCCCGATGACCAGCTCCGGCAGGGGGCCACCGGACTCCGCCCGAGCCCCGAGAGCCCGTCGAACCGGCAAGGGCGAATGGCTGTGTGCGCCGGTCTCACTCCCGGTGGGACGCACGCCGGGTTCGCGCACCAGCGCGACACCTTGTACGTAGTCAAGGTTGTACGTGCGTAGGCCGAACCGGGTCGTTATGTCGACACGGCAACCCTGCGCGGGGGTGAGGATCTGACAGCCGGCCGCCGACAGGGCATCGGCCAACGCGGCGTAGAAGCCCAGGAGCCGGTGCGGGTGCCCGGTCCCGAGCAGCACGGGGACCCGCCGCCGGGCCGCCTCCCTGAGCCGCTCGGCGAACGCGTCGAGCGCCGCCAACGTCCGCTCGGGGTCGATGACATCGGCCCCCGTAGTGTGCCGGGGGTCGCCGGACACACCGCACTTGTCGGCCATGAGGCGCAGCAAGTCCCCGGTGCCCCAGGTCCATTCGGGATCGAGCCCCAGCAGTATCCGCGGATCCCGGGCGGCGAAGAGCCGGTAACTCCGCAGGCTCTCCTCCCGCGACGTGGCCACGGGCCCGGCGAGCCGGGCCGCCAGCAAATGCGCACGCAACGCTCCGGTGCTCAACACGCCCCGATGCTTCCGCACCCTCCCCACCCCCACCCCGAAAACCCCGAAAACACCGCACAGTTGGGCTAACACCCCTACGCTCGGGCACTTCGCCGCCACCCGCAAGCCCACCCGGCGTATGCACAGGGGTCACGAGCCGACGAGAAGCGGCGCCCTGGCCGGGAAGGGGCGAGCCCCGGGCGCATCCGCGCGCTCCCTAGGCGAGCAGGCCCCGCAGCGGGAACACCGCCCGCCGGGCCGCGAGCACGGCTTGATCCACCCGGTCAGCGGGGTCGTACCCCTCGTCCCAGCCACGCCATCGCACCGGCCACCGGCCGTCCGTCATCCGCCCCGGCGCGAGCGCCCGCGCCCGCGCGAAGACCTCCCGCCCCCACTCCTCCGGCACGCCCGACGAAGGGTCGACCTCCCGCCCGGCCGCCACCGCCACCAGGTGCGTCCAGGACCGCGGCACCACGTCCACCACCGCGTACCCGCCCCCGCCGAGGGCCACCCAGCGCCCCTCCGCGTGCTCATGGGCCAGCGCGTGGCAGGCGACCTGCACCGCCCGCTGGGCGTCCAGCGACACGGCCAGGTGCGCCAGCGGATCCTCGAAGTGCGTATCCGCGCCGTGCTGCGTCACGAGGACCTGCGGGCGGAACTCCGCGAGCAGCTCCGGCACCACCGCGTGGAACGCCCGCACCCAGCCCTCGTCCCCTGTCCCCGCCGGCAGCGCCACGTTCACCGCACTGCCCTGCGCCGCCTCGCCTCCCGTCTCCTCCGGCCACCCCGTCTGCGGGAACAGCGTCCGGGGATGCTCGTGCAGGGAGATCGTCAGAACCCTCGGATCGTCCCAGAACGCGGCCTGCACCCCGTCCCCGTGGTGCACGTCCACGTCCACATAGGCGACGCGCTCCGCGCCCAGCTCCAGGAGGCGCGCGATGGCCAGCGCGGCGTCGTTGTACACACAGAAGCCCGAGGCCGCACCGGGCATGGCGTGGTGCAGCCCGCCCGCGAAGTTCACCGCGTGCAGGGCCTCTCCGCGCCACACCGCCTCGGCGGCACCGACCGACTGCCCGGCGATCAGCGCGGACACCTCGTGCATCCCCGCGAACGCCGGTACGTCCTCCGTGCCGAGGCCGTACTCCCCGTGCGCCGAGCGCGGGTCGGCGGAGGCCGCCTTCACCGCCGCCACATAGTCCTCGCGGTGGACGAGGCCCAGCGTCGACTCGCCGGCCCGTTTCGCCGCGACGACGTCCAGCTCCCGGTCGAGCCCGAAGGCGCCGATCAGGCTCCTGGTCAGCGCAAGCCGGACCGGGTCCATGGGGTGCTCAGGACCGAAGTCATAGCCCGTTACCGCTTCGTCCCACATCAGCTGTGCGCGCCCGCTCATGTCCGTCACCGTATCGGTCCGGTCCGGGGGCGAAGGACCGGGCGTACCGCAGGATCACAAGCACCAACACCAAGGGAACGACCATCGCGCCGCGATAGTTCCACGCGTCCCCGAGCGCCCCCACCAGCGGCGAACCCACCAGGAATCCCACATAGTTGAAGATGTTCAACCGCGCCACGGCCACGTCCGAGGCCCCGGGGAACAGCCGCCCCGCCGCCGCGAACGTCTGCGGCACGATCACGCACAGGCCGAGCCCCAGCAGCGTGAAACCCCCGATCCCCACCCACGCCCCAGGAGCCACAGCCACCACGCCGAACCCGATCGCGCCCAGTACCGCGCCGGCCCGCACCACGGCCACCGCGCCGAACCGCCGCACTCCCAGGTCCCCAACTCCCCGCCCCACCAGGGTCATCACCATGTACACGTTGTACGGGACCGTCGACAGCTGCTCCGAACTCCCCAGCACGTCCTGGAGGTACTTGGCGCCCCAGTTGGAGACGGTGGAGTCCCCGATGTACACGAACGCCATCACCAGGCACAGCGGCAACAGCGTCCGAAAAACGACCACGTCACCGGCGCCCTGGGCCTGTTCGGCCTCGACCTGGTCCTGCGCCGCCGCCTCGCCCCCTCGGCCGCGCACGTCGTCGACGTACCACCGACTCCCCAGGAACGCGGCGGGCAGCAGCACCACGACCACCGGCAGATACAGCACGAACAGCGACAGGTCCCAGTGCGCGCCGGCCCACGCGAGCGAGGCTCCCACGATGCCGCCCAGGCTGTACGCCGCGTGGAAGCCGAGCATGATGCTGCGCCCGTAGGCCCGCTGGAGGCTCACCCCGAGCATGTTCATCGAGGCGTCGAGCGCCCCCACCGCGACCCCGAACACCGCGAGCGCCACCGCGATCTCCCACATCGCGTCGCCCGCCCCCGCGGCGAGGAGCGCGAGCAGCGCCGCGGGCTGCGACCACCGCATCACCCGGCTGGGCCGCACGCGCCTCACCAGCCACTCGGCTCCCACGCTGCCGGCCCCGGCCAGCACGGGCACGCCCGCCAGGAAGACCGGAAGGAGTCCGTCGGATATCCCGTACTGGTCCTGGAGCGCCGGTATCCGCGTCACAAGGAGCGCGAACGCGACGCCCTGCGCCAGGAAGCCGAACGCCAGTGAGGCTCTGCCCCGTCGCAGCGTCTCCGTCATGACCGCGAAGCGTAGGCCCGAGCGCTACCGCTGGGTAGATAGATCACTCATCGACTTTGGCCTGGGCCTCGTCGCGGACCGTGCGGTCGCCTTCGCCTTCGCCTTCGCCTTCGCCTTCGTCGAGGAGCGCGGTCAGTTCCCGCAGGTCCCCGAAGAGCCGGGTGGCGCCGGTGAGCCGCTCGGCAGGGGTCATGCCCGTGAACCCGTAGACGTCCATCCCCGCCGCTCTCGCGGCCTGTACTCCGAGAGGGCTGTCCTCCACTACGACGCACCGCTCCGGCGCTACTCCCATCCGCTCGGCGGCGTGCAGGAAGAGGTCGGGCGCCGGCTTTCCCCGCCCCACGTCCTGCGAGCTGAAGACGCGCTCTTTCCCGAACCACTTGTCGAGGCCGGTCTTCCGGTGCCCGACCCGGATCCGCTCGTGGCTCCCCGAGGAGGCGAGACAGTAGGCGACCCCGTTGGCGGTGAGCTTCTCCAGCACTTCGAAGGCTCCGGGCATGGGTTCCAGATCCCGCTCGAATGCAGCGAAGACCTTGCCGTGAAAGACATCGTCGAAATCTCCGGGCAGCCGCTGCCCGGACCGCTCCAGAACGGTGTCGTGTACGCGGTGGAGCGCGGCTCCCATGTAGTCGCGTACGGAGTCCTCATAGGTGGTGGGGTGTCCCAGCTCGGTCAGATATCCGGCGAGGATGGTATTGGAAAGCGGCTCGCTGTCCACCAGGACGCCGTCGTTGTCGAAGATGACAAGGTCGTATCGCATGGTTCGACCCTAAACGCAGAAAACCCCCGTGCCATCAGGCACGGGGGTTTCCCTCACAATTTGTTCGGCGGCGTCCTACTCTCCCACAGGGTCCCCCCTGCAGTACCATCGGCGCTGAAAGGCTTAGCTTCCGGGTTCGGAATGTAACCGGGCGT
>NZ_JBWKJZ010000031.1:107096-118142 GCF_056431945.1 Streptomyces sp. NPDC045778 | reverse complement strand
CCCGGGACCCCCCCCCCCCCCCCCCCCCCCCTCCCCCCCCCCCCCTCCCCCTTTCCCCCCCCCCCCCCCCCCCCCCCCCCCCCCCCCCCCCCCCCCCCCCCCCCCCCCCCCCCCCCCCCCCCCCCCCCCCCGCCGTCGGTCCGTCCGCGTACCGGCTCAGCCCTTGATGACGACCGTGCTGCACACCTTGTCGGCGAAGCACTGCTTCTTGTCGTCCCACAGCGGCCACAGGTAGCCGATGTAGCAGGGGATGCTGTCGAGGAAGTGCGCGAGCTTGCGGACGAAGGCCATGCCGAAGCCGAGGAAGTTGCCGTCGGCCTCGCGCAGGACGCGGATGCCGACGACCCGCTTGCCGATCGACTGGCCGGTCTTGCCCTCCAGGTGGATCTGGTAGAAGCCCATGAAGAGCGTGTAGACGAGGGCGACCGTCGAGATGAGGGCGGCGCCCGTGCTCATGTCCTCCCCGCCGATGCCGACGGTGAGCCCCACGATCAGGTACAGCGGCACGATCGTGATCAGCCCGTCCAGCAGGGTCGCGCCCACGCGAAGGCCCCAGTGCGCCAGCTCCGGGCGGCCGTCGTGGCCCATGCCGTACCCCGCCTGCTGCGGGTACGCGCCGTACGGTGCCTGGCCGGGCTGGGGCTGGGGGTACGGGGCGTAGTGCTGCCCGGGATAGCCGCCCTGCTGCGGCGGGACGCCCTGGGGGGCCTGCTGCGGGTAGCCGTATCCGGGCTGGGGCTGCTGCGGCTGCTGGCCGTAGGGGTTGGGCGGCGTGGTCATGGTGAGGTGTTCCTCCGGTCGGAGCGGGGAGTGCGGGGACGTCACGGCACGCACGGAGGAACGTTCACAGATGCGTCGGTCCCCCCGACACCGGCCGCGGCACTGTGGTGCTTATCGTTCTTTAGCGCCCGCTTGTTTGTCCAGCCGCGTTTTCCCCATGTTGTGCGAGTGCAATCACACGGCGAATCCGGGGCGGTGCGGGTGCCCCGGATTGGTACGCGGGCGTGCTCATCCGGGAGGATGGGAGCATGACCGCCCAGATTCTCGATGGCAAGGCCACCGCAGCAGCGATCAAGTCCGAACTGGCCGTCCGCGTGGCGGCCCTGAAGGAACAGGGCGTCACGCCCGGACTCGGCACCGTCCTCGTCGGCGACGACCCCGGCAGCCAGAAGTACGTCGCGGGCAAGCACCGCGACTGCGCGCAGGTCGGCATCGCCTCCATCCAGCGCGAACTGCCCGCGACCGCCTCGCAGGAGGAGATCGAGGCCGTCGTGCGGGAGCTGAACGAGGACCCGGCCTGCACCGGCTACATCGTGCAGCTGCCGCTGCCCAAGGGCATCGACGAGAACCGCGTCCTGGAGCTGATGGACCCGGCCAAGGACGCGGACGGCCTGCACCCCACGAACCTGGGCCGCCTGGTCCTGAACGAGCCCGCGCCGCTGCCCTGCACGCCGTACGGGATCATCCGTCTCCTCCGTCAGCACGACGTGGAGATCAAGGGAGCGGAGGTCGTGGTCGTCGGCCGCGGCGTCACCATCGGCCGGCCCATGCCGCTGCTCCTGACCCGCAAGTCGGAGAACGCGACGGTGACGCAGTGCCACACCGGCACCCGTGACCTCGCCTCGCACCTGCGCCGGGCGGACATCATCGTGGCCGCCGCGGGCGTGCCGCACCTGGTCAAGCCGGAGGACGTGAAGCCCGGCGCGGCCGTGCTCGACGTCGGCGTGTCCCGGGACGAGAGCGGGAAGATCGTCGGCGATGTGCACCCCGGTGTGGCCGATGTGGCCGGCTGGCTGTCGCCGAACCCCGGCGGCGTGGGCCCGATGACGCGCGCCCAGCTCCTGGTGAACGTGGTCGAGGCCGCCGAGCGCGGTGCCGCGGCCTGAGCCGGGAGTGGCCGCCATGAGTGCTGACGCCAAGGACGGGACCGAGCGGTCACAGGCCGGGGCGGACCAGGAGCCGCCGGAGGAGCCCACCGCCAAGGGCGCGGTGAGCGCGCCCGGGCCCGACGGGGTGCCGCGCAAGACCTCGCGGCGCTTTCCGCTGTTCACGCGGGACACCGCGCGGCCCGAGGGCGGCGGCCGTGCCGCGCCGGGCGACGCGCCCGCGCCCGCGCGGCAGTGGCCGCTGCTCGTGGTCGTGTCGGTGGTCGCCTTCGGGCTGCTCCTGACCGCCTTCGACGTCTTCCGGGTGGGGACGATACTGGTCGGGCTCGGGCTGCTCGCGGGGGCCGTGCTGCGCTGGACGCTGCCGGGCGTCGGCATGCTGGCGGTGCGCTCGCGGTTCACCGACATGGTGACGTACGGCGTCCTCGGCCTCGCCATCGTGCTGCTCTCGATGATGGCGCAGCCGGAGCCGTGGCTGGAGATCCCGTTCCTGGACGACACGCTGCACTTCACGATCAGCAGCTAGCCCGGTCCTGGCGGGCCGCGCCGGGCCGGCGGCCCGTACTCGCCAGGAGAGTACGGGCCGCCGGCGGTGGGGCAGGGTGGTGCTCGCGGCCGAGGGCCCGTTCCCCCGTGCGCGCCCCGCGCACGAAGCCTCGACCTCAGTGGTCCTCGTGGTGCTTCGGGGCGCGGACCTGCTTGGTGGTTCCCCCCGCCAGCAGGCCCACGCCCCCTTCCCCCGTGCGCGCCGGTCGTCTGGGCGACTCGGGCGGTGGTGCTGAGGCAAGAAACTACGGGCGGCGGGTACCCCGCGTCGTCGTGTCGCAGTTTGACGTTCGGGTACGCCGCAGGGCGCAGCTGCCCGTCAGCTACAACTCCCGCGGTACGACGACAGGTTGACGTGGCCTCGCTGAACGCGCGTTACGCTGCGGCGATGCGACTCCGCCCGTTCACCGCCGATCTGCTGCTCGCCCTCGGGCAGGCCGTGGCGCTCGTGGTGATCGGGCCGAGCGCGAACGGCATAGGGTTCACCCCGCTCGACGCGCGGGGCTACGGGCTCGGGCTGCTCGTCATCCTGCCTACGCTGGCCCGCTCCAAGGCGCCCATCACCGTCTGCCTGGTGACGTACAGCGTCTGGGTCGTCTACATCGTCGCGGGCTACTGGCCGGTCGTGACCTCCTTCGGACCGCTGCTGTGCCTCTACACGGTCTCGCTGCTGCGCCCGACGAAGGTCTCCGGTCTGCTCGCGATCCTGCTCGCCGCCCTGTGGGCCTTCGGCAGCCTGCTGACCCTCGACGACTCCTTCATCCCCTCCGTCGTGGCCCAGTGCGTCTGCTTCAACGGCATGGTGTGGCGCATGGGGTACCTGGCGCGCCGCTCCCAGGAACTCGCCCGCAGGACGCGCGCCGAGCATCAGGAGAAGGCGCGCCACGCGGTGGTGGAGGAGCGCGGCCGCATCGCGCGGGAGCTGCACGACGTGGTCGCCCACCACATGTCGGTGATCTCCGTGCAGGCGGGCCTCGCGAAGTTCGTCTTCGACTCCGACGCGAAGACCGCGCGCGCCGCGCTCGGCACCATATCCGGCACCAGCGCGGAAGCCCTTGAGGAGATGCGGCGCATGCTGCGGGTGCTGCGGGCGCAGGAGGACGGCGAGGGCGCGCCGGACGCCCCGATGCCGGGGCTCGCCCGCATCGGGGAGATGACGGAGCGGGTCAGGGCGGGCGGTGTGCCCGTCGAGTTCCGGGTCCTCGGGGAGCCCCGGCCCATCGCGCCCGGCGTGGAGCTGTGCGCGTACCGGGTGGTGCAGGAGGCGCTCACCAACGTCCTGAAGCACGCGCGGCACGCGAGCGCCGTCGTGGAACTGCACTACCACCGCGACCACATCGAGGTGGCGGTCACCGACGACGGGGAGGGGGTGATTACGGACAGACTGGGGCGAGGACGGGGACACGGCTTGATTGGCATGCGCGAGCGGGCCAAGCTCTACGGCGGAACGATCAGCATAGGGCCGCGCAGCGTAGGGGGGTTCGCCGTCAGGCTTACTCTGCCCACGTCCGCGCGGGCCGCGCCGCCGGGAGACGACACCGCCGAATGACCCCACACATCAGCGTGCTTGTCGTGGACGACCAATTCCTCATCCGCGCCGGGCTCGTCGGTGTGCTGCGGGCCGCGTCCGGCATCGAGGTCGTCGGGGAGGCGGGCGACGGCGCGGAGGCCGTCGAGATGGCCGCGGAGACCCGGCCCGACGTGATCCTCATGGACATCCGCATGCCCGGCATGAACGGCATCACGGCCACCGAGCGCATCCTGGCCGCGGCCCCCGAACCGCCGCCGCGCATCCTGGTCCTGACGACCTTCGACCTCGACGAGTACGTGTACGGGGCGCTGCGCGCGGGCGCGGCCGGGTTCCTGCTCAAGGACTCGGGCCCGGAGCGGCTGCTCGCCGCGGTGGCGGCGGTGGGCAGCGGCGACGCGCTGTTCGCGCCGAGCGTCACGCGCCGCCTTGTGGAGGCGTTCGCGCTGCGGTCCGGCGTGTCCCCGCTGGTGGGCGCCGGGACGCCGCCGGGCCTCGAGTCGCTGACGGGCCGCGAGCTGGAGGTCCTCAAGCTGATCGCCCGCGGCCTGTCGAACGCGGAGATAGCCGACCGCCTCTACATCAGCGAGGCGACCGTCAAGACGCATCTGAACCGCACGATGAACAAGCTGGACATCGACAGCCGGGCGCAGGCCGTGGTGTTGGCGTACGAGTCGGGCCTGGTGAAGCCGGGGGACCCGGACATCTGACCGGGGCGCCCGCCCGCGCGCGAGGCGGCCCGCCCCCTCCCCCGTGGAGGGCGGACCGCCGGTCGCGGGCCGGCCGTTCAGCAGGTCACGGTCTTGTCGTAGGAGCCGAAGGGCCAGCTGTGGCGCACCCAGGCGCGGTGCTTGAGCGAGTGGCAGCGCGAGTCGGGGCCGTGCTTGACGACGATCTTCACGCTGATGACGCGGCCGCAGTTGTTGGTGGCGGTGGCGGAGCGCCCGCTGACGGTCCGCTGGACGCAGGCGGGCGCCGTGCCCTGCGGCGCGGCCTCGGACATGGTGGCGGCCCGGTCCCGGTCGGGCGCGGCAGACGCGGTGGACACAGCCGGGACGAGGGCGAGGCCGCCGCCGAGGAGCGCGGTCGCGGCGACGCCCGCGGCGGCGGCCCGGATGCGGCCCCGGGCGTGCGCCCCGGCCCTGGGGCCCCAGCCGGTGTCCTGGGTGTCGGAAGGCATGCGTGTGGTGCTGGACATGGGTGTGCTCCCCCGTGGAAGTGGTGCCGCGAGATGCGGTGTTCTCGACTCTGCCGAGCGGAATCGGTCAACAGCGAGAGCGGCTGGTCCCCGTGGGTGTCCTTGGGACGTCTCACCCGCTGACCTGCGGCGCCGCCGGAGCCGTGGGCGCGGGCGTGGGACGTGGGACGCGGTGCAAGTGGCTTGTTCGAACGTGTGAGACGGCGCCCGGGGAACCGGAATTGGTGCATCCGCCATCTTTTGGAACCTAAGGGGCGATACGCCCGGGGGACCTTGCGACGCGACCGGGGAGAAACATGCCGCGTTGGAAAGAGCTGCCCGCGCGACTGGGGGAGCAGGAGCGTCAGCTCCTCGTCCAGTTACGGCGGATGAAGGACCACAGTGGACTCAGTCTGGCGTCGCTCGGCGCCAAGACCTCGTACAGCGGCTCCTCGTGGGAGCGGTACCTGAACGGCAAGAAGCCCGTGCCGCGCGCGGCGGTCGAGGAGCTGGCGCAGGTGTGCGGCGCGGATCCGACCCGGCTGCTCGTGCTGCACGAGGTGGCCCGCGCGGCGGACGGGGGCGAGGAGCCGCGCGACACCGAGGCCGAGGGTGAGGCCGTCGTGTCCGAGGCCGCCGCCGGGCCGGTGACACGTGCGAGTGCGCCGCCCGGCCCGGCCGCGGCCGCGCCGCCCGCGGCCCGCACCGTGCGGCTGCGTTCCGCGCTCGTCGCCCTGGCCCTCGCGGTGGCCGCGGCGTTCACGGGCGGACTGCTCGCAGGACACGCGTTCTCGGGGGACGGGGACGACGAAGGGCGCGGCGCGTTCTCCTACGCGCAGGGACGGACGTATACGTGCGAGAAGGGCCGCACCGACGGCATGCGGTACGCCGGATACGCGACGACGGCCACCGCGATCCTCGACCGCGGGAGCTACGGCTGGGAGGTCGTCGAGGCGCAGTGCCTCCTCAAGGCGCACGGCTTCAGCGTCGGAAGGATCGACGGAGCGTACGGCGACGGTACGAAGGCGGTCGTCAAGCGCTTCCAGCGCGCGCGGCACCTGGTGCCCGACGGGATCGTCGGCCCGGACACCTGGGGAGCGCTGCGCACATGAGGGATCGCGGGGAACGGGAGGGCCGGAGACGGCCGCCACCGGCGCCGCCACCGGAGTGTCTGCCGCTGGTCGAGGCCCTGCGGGAGCTGCGGGAGCGCACGGGCCTGAGTCTGGAGGCCCTCGCCCGCAGGACCACGTACAGCAAGTCGTCCTGGGAGCGTTACCTCAACGGCAAGAAGCCCGTGCCGCGCAGGGCCGTCGGCGCGCTGTGCGCGCTCACCGGCGAGCCGCCGGGCCGGCTGCTCGCGCTGTGGGACCTCGCGGACGCGGCGTGGAGCGGGCGGTCGGCGCGGGTGGACGGCGCGAGCGCGCGGGGGCCCGGTGCCCGGCCCGCCGACGACCGGGCGGCGGACGACCTCGGCACGCTCGTCGGGCCTGCCGGGCCCGTGTCGGGCGGGGTCCCGCGGACCGGGCTCCGGTGGCCCGCGTTCGCGCTCGGGGTCGCCGCCGTCGCGGTGGTCGCGGGCGGGGTGACGGCCGGGCTCACCGTCACGAGTGCCGGCGGCGGGCGGGAGCACGTGGCGACCCAGCCCGCGCCGGGGCCGTACGAGCCGCGCTGCGAAGGCGCGGCGTGCGAGGGCGAGCAGCCGCAGCGCATGGGCTGTGGCGGGCCGGGGCAGGTGGTGTCGCTCAGCACGCGCTCGTTCTCCCCGGGGCGCCGGGTCGAGCTGCGCGTCGGCAAGGCGTGCGACGCGGTGTGGGCGCGGGCGACCGGCCTGCTGCCGGGCGATCGCGTGGTGGTCTCGCTGCCGGGCACGCGGGCCAAGGAGGTGCGGGCGGACGACGCCGAGGACACGCGCCGGTATCTGGCCACGCCCATGACCGCGCTCAAGGGGAACGACCCGGCCGCCGCACGGGTGTGCGTGACGCTGGCGGACGCCGGGACGAGGAGCTGCTTCTCCGGCTGAGTCCCACGAAGGCCCAGTTCAGAGCCTGCCCGACGACAAAGACGGCGCCCGTCCTCTCCCCCGTGGGAGGACGGGCGCCGCCGCATATCCGGGAGCGCGATGCGCGCTCGCCGTGTGCTCTAAGCGTCATGGACGCGCCATCCCCGCTCAAGGGCGGCCGGTTCCCTGTGGCACGGAAGTGACCATTCCGCAACGGTGTGCGAGGCCCGCAACGGCTGCGCGACGACCCGGCGGGAAAGGTCCGCGGGGCGGGAACCAAACAGGGCTGTTCCCCCGTCACGTGACAAACCGGATACAGGGAAACCAGGGCGCGCGAGGAGAGGTGGACGATGGGTGCGCGCGCGAACGCCTGGCAGCCGCTGCCGGACGAACTGCCGCCGGAGGTCAAGGACTTCGTGGAGCTGCTGCGGCGGCTCAAGGACCGCACCGGGCTGAGCCTCGTCGGGCTCGGCGGGCGGACCTCATACAGCAAGTCCTCCTGGCAGCGTTACCTCAACGCCCGGCAGCCCCCGCCCCGGCAGGCCGTGCTCGCCCTGGCCAGGGTCGCGGGAGCGGATCCCGCCCGGCTGCTCGCGGCCCGGGACCTGGCGGTACGGGCGTGGCCGCGCGGGGGAGGGGCGCCGGTGCCGGGCGGGGGGCGGACGACAGGGGTGACGGCACCGGCGCAGGCCCCGACGCGGGCGCAGGTCCCGACGCGGGCGCAGGTCCCGACGCGGGCGCCGGTTTCGGTGGGGCGGCCGGCGCCGTCCTGGCGCCTGGTGGCGTGCTCCGCCCTCACCGTCGTCGTCCTCCTGCTCGTGAGCCTGCTGTGGATCGTGTCGCGGCTGACGGCCGCGGGCGGCGAAGGCCGCCCGGACCCGGCGTGGAGCCCCGGGTCCGGGCGGCCGGAGCCGAGGTCAGTCGAACGACTTGTACGCGGCCTTCCGCCACTCGCCCGAGACCTTCACGTAGTACTCGCCGTGGATGCGCTTGAAGGCGACGTCGTGCCGGTAGCCGAGGTACAGGACCTTGCCGTTCGGCTCCGGCCCGGACAGGGAGTTGTCGGCGGCGCCGAACGTCTCCTTGCCGACGACGCCGTCGACGTCCTCCATGTCCTCATGCCGCTGCCACCAGTACGTCGCGGACTCCGTGCGCTCCTCGAAGCGCCCCGTGATGTCCGCCTTCCTGAAGGTGTGCAGCTCGCCGTCGGCGTCGCGCCACTTGGCGCCGTCCGCGTACAGGACCGTCTGCCACAGCGCGGTCGCGTCGCTCACCGTGCTGTGGCTGTCGATGGACAGGGTGCCCTCGTCGCCCCAGTCGTTGTACGCGTAGCCGCTGCCGTCGATGACGCGCGGCGCGGCGGCGGTGGCGAGCGGGGCGGTCGCCGCGAGCGCGACGCCGGTGCCCGCGGCCGTGGCGAGGGCGGCGGCGAGCAGCCGTCGCCGCCGTCGGCCACCGGTGGTCGTGGTGTGGTGCATGGAAATCCCCCGTGGTTCGCTCTGATTCGCTCAGGTTCGGCGTTTTTCGGCCGGTTACGGCACGGAAGTGCCGCGTTCGATACTTCGCCACGGAACCGCCCCGCAAAAGGGTCAAGGGGCGCATCCGGGACGGTTCTGGGACGTCCCGGCGCGGGACCTGGGGTTCCGCATCGTGCGACGGGACGTCGGTGGGACACTGTGCGTCGACCGCGGAGCGTGCGACGGGGAGCATCTGGCCCAAATGCTCCCGTGCGCCCCCAATCCGGGAACTGTCATCCTGGCTTGGCGCATCTCTCTGGGTAGTCCAGATCCGGAGCGTTCGGGGCTTGTACGGGGCACTGGGCCAGGAAGCACGATGCGTGGGGTACTTGCACGCACGGGGGGATTGGGGGAGCGATGCCTCGTTGGAAAGCGCTGCCGGACGACCTCGACCCACAGGTCAGGGAGTTCGCGAGCCAGCTGCGCAGACTCGTCGACAACAGCGGGCTCAGCATCGCCGCCGTGGCGGACCGCACGGGCTACAGCAAGACGTCCTGGGAGCGCTATCTGAACGGACGGCTGCTCGCCCCCAAGGGCGCCGTCGTCGCGCTCGCCGAAGTCACCGGCACGCCCGCCGTGCACCTCGTCACCATGTGGGAGCTGGCGGAGCGCGCCTGGAGCCGCTCCGAGATGCGGCACGACATGACGATGCAGGCCATCCGCATCTCCCAGGCCCGTGCCGCCCTCGGCGAGCTGGCCACGCCGGAACCGCCCAAGGGCAAGGGCGGCGGCACCGGCAAGGCCCGCGGCGGCGTCGGCGCGGTCACCGGCGTGGCGGGCCCGGCAGGGGTGTCCCCGACGGTGCCCCCACGCCAGGAGAGCACGCGGTACGGCGCCCGGACGGCGGCGCCCGGTGCGCCCGGGGGAGCCAAGGCCGGGGCTTCGCCCGCGGGTCCTGACGGTGGGCCTGAGCGGTCCGAGGGGCCCGGGGCGGCGGTGGGGCTGGGACGGTCGGTGGGGCTCGGCGGGGCCGCGGGGCCTGGCGTGGCGTCGGGGCCGGGGCAGTCCGCCGGGGCCGGGGTGGCCTCGGGCCCGGGGCGGGCCGCGGGCTCCGGGGCGGCTGCGTCCGCTCCTTCGTCGTTCCCCGCTTCCGCTCCCTCCGCGTCCGCGTCCGCCTCCTCGCCGTCCTCCGCCCCGTCCGCGTACGAGGCGTCGGCGACACCGCCCACGGCGGCGGCCTCGGCGCACGCCTCGGCGGCGACGGCGTACGGCAGCGGGGCGCGGGGCGTGACCGCGGCCCCCGTCGGCCCCGACGGGAAGTCGCCCGACGGGCAGCGGCGCAAGCGGAAGCTGACGATGTTCCTCGCGGGTGTCGTGGGCGCGCTCGTCGTCATAGGGGCGGCGGCGTTCCTCACCGGCGTCGGCAAGGGCGACAAGACCGACGACAACGACGACAAGGCCAAGCCGTCCGCGACCCCCACGACGTCCACGGCCGATCTGCCCGCCGGGGTCGAGTGCAGCGGTGCCGCGTGCGCGGGCAAGGACCCGGAGAACATGGGCTGCGGCGGCGAGTTCGCCACGACCACCGCGCGGGTGACCGTCGGCACGAAGACCCTCGTCGAGGTGCGCTACAGCAAGACCTGCGGGGCCGCGTGGGCGCGGATAACCCAGGCGAAGCCCGGGGACAAGGTGCAGATCAGGGGGGCTGACCGGGGTGCGAAGGGGCGGCAGAGCGGGGCGGTGGCCGGGGCTGCGGACATGGACGCGTACACGCCCATGGTGGCGGTGAAGTCGGGGGCTGAGGCCAAGGCTTGCGGGACGCTTGTCGCGGGGCAGCGGGCCTGCACGAAGTAGCTGCCGTCGGCTGAACGGGTCCCCGGCCTGGGCCGCACCCCTGCCCGGGCCCCGCGCAAGCCCCCTCGCGCCCGGCCCGGCCCTGGCGGGCGCCCCCCTCGACCTGAGGCCGGGCTGCGCCCCGCCGGGTTTGCTCCCACCCACCCGCCCCCACCTGTCAGGGCTCGGCCCTGTGGCCCCGGGCCTGGCTGGAGTGGCGTGTGCGCGGGGCTTGGCCCTGGCGGGGGCTGGGGCCGGGCTGCGCCCCGCCGGGGGTTGGTCCCACCCACCCGCCCCCACCCTGCAGGGTCTCGGCCCTATGCCCCTCCGGCCCAGCTGCCATGGCCATTGCGGAGCGGTTGCTCTGCGCCTGCGCGCAGCGCGCCCCCACGGCTCGGTTCCCGCCGGCCCCGCGAAGCGGTTGCTCGGTGCCTGGGTGCTGTGCCCACCCGTCCCGCCCTGCGGGACGATTGCCCACAGCGGGGTGGGGCTTGGCCGTACTCGTGCTCGCAGTTCTGTTTGGCGATGCCGGGGGGGGGTGCTCATCCGTCCTGCTCTGCGGGGTGATTGCGCACAGTGGGGTGGGGCTTGGCCGGGCTCGTGCTCGCAGTTCTGTTTGG
>NZ_JBWKJZ010000031.1:0-106998 GCF_056431945.1 Streptomyces sp. NPDC045778 | reverse complement strand
GGCGATGCCGGGGTGGGTTGTGCCCGCCCGTCCTGCTCTGCGGGGTGATTGCGCACAGTGGGGTGGGGCTTGGCCGGGCTCATGCTCGCAGTTCTGTTTGGCGATGCCGGGGTGGGTTGTGCCCGCCCGTCCTGCTCTGCGGGGTGATTGCGCACAGTGGGGTGGGGCTTGGCCGGGCTCATGCTCGCAGTTCTGCTTGGCGAAGCCGGGGTGGGTTGTGCCCGCCCGTCCTGCTCTGCGGGGTGATTGCGCACAGTGGGGTGGGGCTCGGCCGCACTCATGCTCGAAGTTCTGCTTGGCGAAGCCGGGGTGGGCACAACGGGGTGGGGCTCAGCAGCACTCACGCTCGAAGCCCTGCCTGGCGAAGCCGGGGAGTTTCGGGTGGGTGGGTGGGATAGCCCGCCGCGGTAGCGGCGGCACCGCCCGTCGGGGCCGGGCCCCGCGAGGCCAGGGCGGGGGAGCCCCCGGCGCGGCCGCGGCCGCGGAGGCCCCCAAATTGGAGGGGCCCGAAGGGGAATGCCCGCCCCCGCACCGGGCAGGCGCACCGTACCCCCACGGGAGTGGTCACACCCCCATGGCGGCCGCCACATCCCCTCTCCCGAGGTGGCGGCCGCCACCCCCGTCGGCCAGCGGCACGCGGGCAGGTACGCGCCAGGGGCACGCCAACAGGAGCCCTCCAGCTCAACAGGAACCCGCGGCAGGGCACCGGGGCACAGACACCCGCACAGCCACGCAGGGCGCAGCACGGTCAAGGGGAAACCGAGTGCGCGCAGGGCCGCCCCCGCCAGGCGACCCACCGCCCAAGGCCCCGCCAGGAGCCCCGCCCCGCCGAGTGCGCGCAGGGCCGCCCCGGCCAGGGCGGCCCGACAGCCCAGGCCCCCGCCAGGGCCACGCCATGTGGGCTGAGCCACACCTCCCCGGCGCCCCCGGCCAGAACCGGCGCGATAGCCTGACCGCGGATCTCTCTTGATGCCAAGAGATCGATCATCGAGGGCGTCGGTGGGGATCCAGCACATGGGGCAGGGACCCCCACCGCCAGCTGTCTTACGGAGATCGCCATGACCCGCACTCCCGTGAATGTCACCGTCACCGGCGCGGCCGGCCAGATCGGCTACGCGCTGCTGTTCCGCATCGCGTCCGGCCACCTGCTCGGCGCGGACGTGCCGGTCAACCTGCGCCTGCTGGAGATCACTCCGGCGCTGAAGGCCGCCGAGGGCACCGCGATGGAGCTCGACGACTGCGCCTTCCCGCTGCTGAACTCGATCGAGATCAGCGACGACCCGAACGTGGCCTTCGACGGTGCCAACGTCGCCCTGCTCGTCGGCGCCCGCCCGCGCACCAAGGGCATGGAGCGCGGTGACCTCCTGGAGGCCAACGGCGGCATCTTCAAGCCGCAGGGCAAGGCCATCAACGACCACGCGGCGGACGACGTCAAGGTCCTGGTCGTGGGCAACCCGGCCAACACCAACGCGCTCATCGCGCAGGCCGCCGCCCCGGACGTACCGGCGGAGCGCTTCACCGCGATGACCCGTCTGGACCACAACCGCGCGATCTCGCAGCTCGCGAAGAAGACCGGCGCGGCCGTCTCCGACATCAAGCGCCTGACCATCTGGGGCAACCACTCCGCCACCCAGTACCCGGACGTCTTCCACGCGGAGATCGCGGGCAAGAACGCCGCCGAGGTCGTCAACGACGAGCAGTGGCTGGCCGACACCTTCATCCCGACCGTCGCCAAGCGCGGCGCCGCGATCATCGAGGCGCGCGGCGCGTCCTCGGCCGCCTCGGCCGCGAACGCCGCCATCGACCACGTCCACACCTGGGTGAACGGCACCGCGGCCGGCGACTGGACGTCCATGGGCATCCCGTCCGACGGTTCGTACGGCGTACCGGAGGGGCTCATCTCCTCCTTCCCCGTCACCACCAAGGACGGCAAGTACGAGATCGTCCAGGGCCTGGAGATCAACGAGTTCTCGCGTGCCCGCATCGACGCCTCCGTCAAGGAGCTGGCGGAGGAGCGCGAGGCGGTCCGCGCCCTCGGCCTCCTCTGAGCCGACACGGCCGACACAGCCGACACAGTCGACACGGCCGATACGGCCGATACGGCTGACTCAGCCGGCGTAGTCGACACGGCTCGCACAGCCGACGCACCCGCCCCCCGCGACCGTTCACCACGGCCGCGGGGGGCGTTCGCCGTTCCTGGGGGGGGGCACAACCGCCTCTCCCGTCACTGTTTCGAAGGACGTAGGACGATTCCCCGGACAGCCCCGCCGCCCGGCCACTACGGTTTCGCGCCATGCGAGGCGACCCACCGCGCGACTACCGGCACACCGAATCCACCCGCCTGCTGAGCGTCGGCGCGCGGCAGAACGCGGACTTCCGACGGCGCGTCATCGGCGAACTCGTCGGCCACGCCGAGCGCCCGGTCGCGCCGCCGCTCGGCGCCGACGTCCTGCCGGTGCTCGCGCACGCGCTGCGCGCCCGGCGCGAGGAGATCGTCAGCGCGCTGCTGCTGTTCGCCGTGTGGGCGGGGTTCCTCGCCGCCGACACGGTGATGGCCTGGGACGCGGCGAACGACCGCGCGGCGGGCGGCGACGCGGGACTCTCCCTCGGCGACACCCTGACGCTGGCCTTCGACGGCGGCGGCGCCGACGGACCCGGCGGCGCGACCGGCGCGCTGCTGCCCGGCGGCTGGGCCCTGTGGTACGCGGCGGTCGTGTTCCTGCTGTGGTGCGGGCGGATCGTCTCCGGCCGGGACACCGGCGCCGGGGAGCCGCTGCGCCCGGTGCGGCTGCCCGCGGTGCTCGCCTGGCTGCGGCGGCGGTTCGGCTGGCTGGTGACCGTGCAGGCCTGGGTGTTCGGCATCACGTACTGGTTCGCGGCGCTCACCGGGATCACCGACACGCCGTACCCGGTGATCTTCCCGCTGCTGATCACGGTCGTGGTGTGGCGCCACCAGTTCCGCGCCAAGCGCGTGCTGCGCACCCAGCTCGCCCGGCAGGTGTTCGCCGAGACCGGCCAGCCGGAGCTGCCGGAGCGGTACGCCGGGATCGCCGAGTGCGTCCGCAGGGAACAGCGGGCCCCGCTCACCCTCTACGACGTCAACCGCCCCTTCGTCGGGGCGGGGAAGCCCCGCAAGCCGTGGTCGGTCGTCCTGGAGCTGAAGCCCGACGACCGGCCGCGCCGGGACGGCGGCGTGCCGCCGCAGCGGCCCCCGGGGCCGCTGACCGCGCGGGACGTCATCACCATGATCGGCCCACGCTTGAAGGCCCTGCGCACGTCCGCGGGCGACACCAGCAAGGACCGGCTCCGGCATCTGGAGATCGACGAGTTCGTGTATCTGCCCTCGGGGGCGGGCCGCGACGAGGAGCTGTACACGGGCAACGGCTACGAGACCGCGCGCGTGTACGACGACAGCGCGGTGGAGCGGCACCTCGCCGAGTCGGCGGGCGAGGGCGGCGAGGCCCGGCGGCACTTCCTGCGGCTGCGCGTCGGCTCCTGGAACGAGCAGGTCGTCGTCTCGCTCCTGGTCCGGGTGCACACGCAGGGCGGCATGCTGGTGCTCGAAGTGGTGCCGCACGTGCTCGGCCCGGTCCTGCCGGAGTTCCGCAGGGCCGACGCGGTCGCGGTGAGCGAGCCGGAGGGCCCGGTCCGGGAC
Organism: Streptomyces sp. NPDC045778; assembly: GCF_056431945.1. NCBI lineage: Bacteria > Bacillati > Actinomycetota > Actinomycetes > Kitasatosporales > Streptomycetaceae > Streptomyces > Streptomyces sp. NPDC045778. Next base: position 103,343 of record NZ_JBWKJZ010000031.1, on the reverse strand, counting down.
GCCCTGCGGGCGTGCGTGGACGGACCCGCGTTCGGCGTGGCGCTCGGCATCGGCGCGCTGCGCGCGCTGCCGTCCCTCGGGGCCGCGGTCCGGCACTGGTGCGCGGCCGGCGCCGACGAGTCCCCCGCGGCGGCCCCGGTCGCCAAGAACGCGCGGCACGCCGGGGCGAGGCCGGTGGCGCGCGCGGTGCGCTTCCTGCGCGTCCTCGGCGCCCGCCTCCTGCCGGTGCGTACCGCGCCACCGGACGCCCCGCTGGTCTCCCTGCGCGAACTCGCCGCCACCGACGAGCTGTCCCTGTTCCAGGAGATGGACGTCGCCCGCTACACGAAGACCCTCCAGGACCGCATCGGCGAGGGCGTCCGCGACGCGCTGCGGGCCAGTCACTACCGCACCGACCGCCTGGAGCAGAACATCACGCAGATCAACAACAGCGGCGTCTACATCAACGAGATGTCCGGCGGCGCACTCGCCACCGGCACCCACGGCCAGGCCACCCACATGGAGAAGAGCACGGTATGAGCGACCAGGGAAAGAGCGCGGACACAGGCGGCGGGGCGTCCGTCACCATCAACTCGATCAGCGGCGGGTCGCAGGCCTTCGGCAACCAGGGCATCGCCGTGTCCAGCAACTCCACGACGGTCGTGGCGAGTCCGGAGTACGCGGACCTCCTCGCGTCCGTACGAAGCCTGCGCCGCGACCTGGCACAGGGCGGGCGGCCCGGCGAGGACGAGGCCATCGACGCCGAACTGGCCGACGTGGAGGGCGAGATCACCCGCACCGGCCGCAGCGCCCCCGGGCGGCTCGCGCGGGTGCGCGACCGGCTCGCGGAGTACGCGCCCGCCACCGCGACGGCCGCGTCGGTGGCGGCCGTGCTCCAGGCGCTCGCCCAGCTTCCGCAGCTCCCGGGCTGAGACGTGCGCGTCTTCGACAGCGACCGCCAGGAATGGGTGGGGCACGAGCACGAGCGGCAGGTCAGGGCGCTCCACGACCAGGACGCCGCGCGTCAGCGGACCGCCTGGCGCGGAGCCGTCTCGGTGCTCGCGGTGTGCGGCCTCGCCTTCGGCACGTGGGCGCTCGGCTGGAAGGACGAGCCGGAGCCGACGGCGTATCTGATGGGGCCTCAGTCCTCGGCGAACAGCCAGGACGTGACGGGCGAGCCCGCGGAGAAGTCACCGACGGACGACGCGCCCACGGCGGTCACGGGCCCGCCGGCCGGCTACGAGTCCGTGACCGACGTCCGGGGCTTCCGGGTGGTCGTGCCGATCGGCTGGAGCCGCACCTCGGTGGCGGGGCAGGGCGACATAGGCGTCGTCAACTACCGCAACTTCAGCGGGACGCGGCGGCTCCAGGTGTACGAGGTCAGCGAGCCGACCCCCGACGCGTCGTTCCGGGACTTCCTGGACGACACCAAGGTGCCGAAGTCGCCCGGCTTCCGGAAGCTGGCCCTGGAGTCCCTCGGCGAGGGCGCCCGGCTCACCTACCTCACGGGGCAGATGGACGAGCAGCCGGACGTCAGCACGTGGTACGTGGTGGACCACCGGTTCAAGGCGGTCGACGGCAAGCTGTACGCCCTGGTGGGGTACGGTCCCGCCGACGCGGACCGGGGCAAGGTGCGGCGGCTCGTCGCCAACGCCGTGGCCTGGTTCTGTCCGCCCGGCAGGGTGTGCCCCGACCCCACCGCCGCCCCGCCCCAGGGCTAGGCACGGGCCCGGCCGATGCCCGGTGTCACCACGGCCGCGACGACGACCACGGCCACACCCACCACGCGGAGCGCGGACTCCATGCCGCCCGCGAAGTCGCCCCCGTGGTGGGCGAGGACCGTGCCCGTGACGGCCACGCCGAGCGCCGCGCCGATCTCCCGCGACGAGGTGCTGAGACCGGAGCCGAGGCCCGCCTGGTGCGGGGGCAGGGAGGCGACGACGCCCAGGGTCAGGGCGGGCATGCACAGGCCGGTGCCCGCCGAGATGACGAGCAGCCAGCAGGCGTACAGGGCGTAAGGCGTCGAGGCGTCGGCCGTCGACGTGGCGAGCAGGCCCGCGCCGATGAGGAACAGGCCGCCGCCGACGACGGGACGCGGCGCCGTGGACCAGCGCGCCGCGAGCCGGGGCACGAGCACCATGCCGACGGTCAGCGGCACGATGGCGAAGCCCGCCTGCGCGGCTCCGTAGCCCTTCACGTACTGCAAGTACTGCGAGTTGACGAAGAAGAGGGAGAAGAGGCCGAAGAAGCTGGCGGCCGTGCCGAGGGCGGCCGCGCGCAGCCGCCCGGAGCGGAAGACGCGCGGGTCGAACAGCGGTGCCTTCGCGCGCAGCGCGTGCAGGACGAACGCGCCGATCAGGGCCGCGCCCACCGCGAAGGCGGCCAGGATGCGGGCCGCCGTCCAGCCGTACAGGGGGCTCTCGATGATGCCGAAGAGGACCGCGACGAGACCGGCGATGAGCAGCAGCGTGCCGAGGGGGTCCAGGGCCGGGGCCTCACGGGACGCGGGTGTACGAGGCGTCGTACGGGCCACCGCGAGGGCGAGCAGCACACCGAGCGGAAGCATGATCCAGAAGAGGGCGCGCCACGGCAGGTACTCGCCGACGAGGCCGCCGCCGATGTTCCCGCAGAGGCCGCCGAGCCCCGCCGAGAGGGCCCAGGACGCGAGGACGCGCGGCTTCTCCTCCGGGGACGCGACGCGCATCAGGACGGACAGGGTCGCGGGCATGATCAGCGCGGCTCCGGCGCCGGAGACGCCGCGCCCGGCGATGAGCAGGGCGGGCGCGGGGGCGAGCGCGCTGACGGTGGCGCCCGCGGCGAACAGGCCGAGCCCGGTGAGCAGCGCGCCCTTGCGGCCGTAGCGGTCGCCGAGCGCGCCCGCGGGGATCAGCAGGCCCGCGAACACGACGGTGTAGGCGTCGACGGTCCAGAGCAGTTCGCTCGCGTCCGGGTGCAGGGACGACGACGTGAGCTGGGGGAGCAGCAGGTTGATGGCCGCGACCATGCTCTGGGCGACGAGGACGCAGGCGCACAGGACGATCAGGGTGGAGCGCTTGAGGGGCGTCGGCTCCGGCGGTGACGCGGCCGTGACGGGCGCGTGGCTGAGGGCAGGGGAAGACAAGGCTCCTCCTCGGGAGCGGTGGGGTGGGATGCACCGTCACCGTAGGCTCGGCTCGTACCTGCTTTCCAGTGCAATCTCTGCAAGGAGTGATTGCGTGTGACGCAATCAAGTGAGCCCGGGGCGCCGGACCTGTCCGGTGGGGCCGCGGACCGGTCCGGCGTCCCGGCCCGCCCCGACGTCGACCTCAATCTGCTGATCGCCCTCGACGCGCTGCTCGACGAGGGCAGCGTGCGCGGCGCCGCCCGGCGGCTGCATCTGTCCGAGCCCGCGATGAGCCGCACGCTCGGGCGCGTCCGCAAGGCGCTCGGCGACCCGGTCCTGGTGCGGGCGGGCCGCCGCATGGTGCCCACGCCGTACGCGCTCGCGGTGCGGGCGGAGGTCGGCGCGGTGGTGGAGCGGGCCCGCGCGGTGTTCGCCGGGCCCGGCGCGCAGGACCTGCGTACCGTCCGGCGGACGCTGACCGTCGTGGGGCAGGACTCGCTGGCCGCCACCTACGCCCCGGCGCTGATCGCCCGCGCCGCCGAGCAGGCACCCGGGGTGCGGCTCCGCTTCCTGCCGGAGAGCCATCTGGACGCGCCCGTGCTGCGCGAGGGCGTAGCGGACCTGGAGGTCGGCGTGATCGACACGACGGCGCCCGAGGTGCGGATCGAACACTTCCTGGAGGACACGATGAAGGGCCTGGTCAGGCCCGGACATCCGCTCCTCGACGGCGAGTTGACGCCGGGCCGGTTCGCCGCGGCGGACCATCTGACGGTGTCCCGCAAGGGCCGGATGACGGGCCCGCTGGACACGGCCCTCGCCGAACTTGGCCTGGAGCGCCGGGTGGTGGGCAACGTGGGCACGTACACCGCGTCGCTGTTCATCCTGCTGCGCACGGACCTGGTGGGCCTCATCACCGGCTGGATGCGGCCGCTGGCCGACGAGCTGGGCCTCGTCAGCTTCCCGATCCCCCTGGCGCTGCCGCCGCTGCGCCTCGCCATGGCCTGGCACCCGCGCCACGACGCCGACCCGGCCCACGCGTGGCTGCGGGGGTGCGTCCGCGACCTGGTACGACGTCACTGAGCGCGCGGGCGCGGTCTGAGTACGCGGTCTGAGTACGCGCGCCCTGTCCCGGCCGCCGACCGTGCGGTGGACTCGGGGGCATGCGACAGACCCAGGACACGCGGTGGTACGCCGTCCGGGCGCCGGAGCGGCCGTGGTACGCCGACCGGACCCCGGAGCGGGACGAGTGGTGGTGGCTCGTCCCGACGGCCGGCACGGCCCTCGCGCTGCTGTGCGCGTTCGTGCAGCTCAGGGATGCCGAACTGCCCTTCTTCTGGATCGCGGCGACGTACACGCCGGGCTTCTTGCTGGTCGTCGGGAGCTGGTTCACGCCGCGGACGCGGGAGCTGCGCGGGGTGCGCGTGAGCCTCGCGGTGGTGGGCTGCGTGCTGACGTTCCTGACCGTGAAGGCCTTCACGGCCGCGCTGTACGTCGTGGCGGTCCTGGCCTGGCTGCGACAGGGCGACGGCTGAGGCAGGACCTTTGCCGACGCTTCGGGCTCCGTCCGAAAAGTGGCCGTCTTCTGTTGCCTGCCTCCTACTGAATGTAGTACTTCTTATACATGAGCGAGCAAGTCCACAACAGGTTGGCCGTGGTGCGCGCCGAGCGGAAGGTGTCGCGCCAGAGCCTGGCCGAGGCCGTGGGCGTCCACTACCAGACCATCGGCTACATCGAGCGAGGGCAGTACAACCCGAGCCTCGACCTCGCCCTGAGGATCGCGAAGTACTTCGGGCTTCCGGTCGAGGCGCTGTTCTCCCTGGAGCCATTTCGCCCGCTCACGGACCAGCTGTACGGGAGGGACCAGTAGGCATGGCACAGCAGCAGTTGACCGCGTACGACCGGCGCATGCGGGCCTTGATGAACCGCACCGAGGGGGAGCCGCTGTACCGCACCGCCAGGCGGCGCCGCGCCGTGGTCGTCGCGCACATCGCGCTGACCGTCGGCGCCGTCGCCGCCTGGCTCGGCACGGTCGTGGGCGAGTCCGCCTCGGCGGTGTGGGTGATGCTCGGCCTGCTGCTGCCCTGGTGCGTGGCCACCGGGATCATCAACAGCGCCACGCGCGGCCTGCTGGAGCTGCGCCCGCGCGCCCTCGACGAGCGGCAGCGCGGCGAGCGCGACCGGGTGCGGGCCCGTGCCCACCAGGTCATGACCTGGCTGCTGCTGGCCGCCGTGGTCGGCACGGGCGTCGCCGGTTTCGCGGGCGTGGACGTCAAGGCGCTGGTGTTCCAAGTGATGTTCTGCGCCTTCGTCACGCACTGGCTCATGCCGCTGTGGGTGGCGGGGCTCTCCGCGCGGGACGAGCCCGAGCCCGACGGCGACGTCTTCGGCTAGGGGCGGCCGGGCCCGGCGGCCTCAGGTGCGCTGGAGCCGCTCCTGGAGCTTCGCGATGTCCACGGATTCGCCGGGTGACGGCGTCTTCGTGGGCACGGGCTTGTTGTAGTCACTCAGCGTGGTTGTCTTGTCCTCGCCGTCGCCCTTCTCCGTGGCGCGGATCAGATAGGGCTTGCCCTCGGACGCCACGTACAGCGCCTTCTCCTTGCCGTCGTCGGTGGACGTGAGCGGGACGACCTTGGTGCCGTCGACCGTCGTGACGTCGCCCTTCTTCAGCTTCTCCGTGTCGTCGTCGGAGTCCTCGTCGACCGACTTCTGGAGCTTCTTGAGGTCGCAGACCTCGGAGAGGCCCTTGAGCAGCTGGTCGCTCGTGCTGCCGTGGATGTAGCGGTTCTTGAACAGCTCCGCGGCGGCCGCGCCGTCACCGTTCGGCACCTGGTTGCGCCAGAACGCGCTGTCGGGCTTCATCCACACCTTGTCGCCCTGCTTGACCAGGTCGGCGGAGCCGCCGCCGGCGGCGAACGTCAGCTTGCCGGTGCAGTTGCCGTCGCGGTCGAGCGTCAGGTCCATCGCCGCCGGATCGTCCTTCTCGGCGTCGGTGCCCTTCTCCACCAGCTTGAGGTGCACCGACGTGGCGTCGAGCAGCTCCCGCTTCGCCTTGTCCGAGATCTCCCGGGCGCTGAGGTCCGCGGTCTTCTTGCCCTTGTCGCCCTTGTCGCCGTCGTCGTCCGACGAACAGGCCGGGACGAGCAGCGCCAGGGCCGCCGCAGCGCAGACGCCGGTAGCGGTGCGTGCTGACATAAGAGACATCCGCCTCATAAAGTCACCTCCGGTGACAGAACGTGCTTCGAGCGTACGTTTCACCTCGCGTACCCGCATACGCAGTGACACAGCACACTTTCAGCCATCGAATAGGCATGCTTTCCCCGGGCACGGGCAGGTGCACCCGGCTACCACGAGTGACCAGGTGGTGCACAAGGCAGCAAAGTGGCAGGAACGGAAGGCAACAGGGACGTGTCCGCACAACAGACCATCCACGTCGGCGGCGAATGGCGCGCGGCCGCGAACGGCGCAACGCGCGAGATCCTCGACCCGGCGGACGCCAAGCCCTTCGCCCTCATCGCCGAGGGCGGCGCCGAGGACGCGGACGCCGCGATCGCCGCCGCCCGCCGGGCCTTCGACGAGGGCCCCTGGCCCGCCACGCCCGTCGCCGAGCGCGCCGCGCTCCTGCGTCGCGTCGCCGACCTCCTGGTCCGCGACCGCGAGGAGATCGGCCTCCTGGAGAGCCGGGACGCGGGCAAGACCCTGGAGGAGGGCCGCGTCGACGTCGACTGCGTGGCCGACGCCTTCCGGTACTTCGCCGACCTCGTCATCGGCGAGGGCGCGGGCCGCGTCGTCGACGCCGGCTCCGACGACGTCCACAGCGTCGTCGTGCACGAGCCCGTCGGCGTCTGTTCGATGATCACGCCCTGGAACTACCCGCTGCTCCAGGCCAGCTGGAAGATCGCGCCCGCCCTCGCGGCCGGCAACACCTTCGTCATCAAGCCCAGCGAGATCACGCCCCTGACCACGGTCGCGCTCATCGAGCTGCTCGTCGAGGCGGGCCTGCCCGAGGGCGTCGCCAACATCGTCACCGGGCCCGGCCACACCGTCGGCGCCCGGCTCGCCGACCACCCCGACGTCGACCTGGTGTCCTTCACCGGCGGCCTCGTCTCCGGCACCAAGGTCGCCCAGGCCGCGGCCCTCGGCGTGAAGAAGGTCGCCCTCGAACTCGGCGGCAAGAACCCCAACGTCGTCTTCGCCGACGCCTGCGCCACCGACGAGGGCTTCGACACGGCCGTCGACCAGGCGCTCAACGCCGCGTTCATCCACAGCGGCCAGGTCTGCTCGGCGGGCGGCCGCCTCATCGTCGAGGAGTCCGTGCGCGACCGCTTCGTGGCCGAACTCGCCCGCCGCGCCGAGAAGATCAAGCTCGGCCGCGGCACCGAGGACGGCGTCGAGGTCGGCCCGCTCGTCTCCAAGGAGCAGCGCGAGAAGACCGAGGCGTACGTGGCCTCCGCCCTGGCCGAGGGCGCCGCCCTGCGCTGCGGCGGCAAGCGCCCCGAGCCGAGCGCCGTCCGCCCCGCCGACGGCTACTTCTACGAGCCGACCGTGCTCGACCAGTGCCACCGCGAGATGAAGGTCGTGCGCGAGGAGGTCTTCGGCCCGGTCCTGACCGTGGAGACCTTCCGCACCGAGGACGAGGCCCTGGCCCTCGCCAACGACACCGAGTACGGCCTCGCGGGCGCCGTGTGGACCACCGACTCCGGCCGCGCCCGGCGCATGGCCCGGCGGATGCGCCACGGCACCATCTGGATCAACGACTTCCACCCCTACCTGCCGCAGGCGGAGTGGGGCGGCTTCGGCAAGAGCGGCGTCGGCCGCGAGCTGGGCCCGGCAGGCCTCGCGGAGTACCGCGAGACCAAGCACGTCTACGAGAACCTGGCGCCCGCGCCGGTCCGCTGGTTCAAGGGCTGAGGCCCCGCGGGCCCGGGCCGCGACCCCAGCGGCCCTGGCCCGGCCCCCGAGTCCGTACGTACGCAACCCCCCTTACGCGCAAGCACCTTGGCAGCGACGAGGAGCAGTACCCCCATGACTGGAACGTCTGAAACCCCCCAGGCCACGGCCGAGTTCGACTACGTGATCGTCGGCGGCGGCACCGCGGGATCGGTGATCGCATCCCGGCTCACCGAGAACCCCGACGTCACCGTCGCGGTGATCGAGGGCGGCCCGAGCGACATCGACCGCGAGGACGTCCTGACGCTGCGCAAGTGGCTCGGCCTGCTCGGCGGCGAGCTGGACTACGAGTACACGACCACCGAGCAGCCGCGCGGCAACTCGCACATCCTGCACAGCCGCGCCAAGGTCCTCGGCGGCTGCTCCTCGCACAACACGCTGATCTCGTTCAAGCCGCTGCCCTCCGACTGGGACGAGTGGGAGGCCGCGGGCGCCACCGGCTGGAACGCCGAGGCCATGGACCCCTACTACGGCAAGCTGCGCAACAACGTCGTGCGCGTCGCCAAGAAGGACCAGAACCAGATCGCCACCGACTGGATCGAGGCCGTCAAGGAAGCCCTGGACGTCCCCGAGGTCGTCGGCTTCAACGACCGGCCCTTCGACGAGGGCGTCGGCTTCTTCGACCTGGCGTACCACCCGGAGAACAACAAGCGCTCCTCGGCGTCCGTCGCCTACCTCCACCCGCACATGGAGGCCGGTGACCGCCCGAACCTCCACCTGTTCCTGGAGACCTGGGCGTACCGCCTCGAGCTGGACGGCAAGACCGCGCGCGGCGTCCACGTGCGCACCAAGGACGGCGCGGAGCAGCTGCTCACCGCCCGCCGCGAAGTGGTCGTCTGCGCGGGCGCCGTGGACACGCCGCGCCTGCTCCTGCACTCGGGCATCGGCCCGAAGGCGGACCTGGAGGCCCTCGGCATCCCGGTGGCGCACGACCTGCCGGGCGTCGGCGAGAACCTCATCGACCACCCCGAGTCGGTCATCGTCTGGGAGACCAACGGCCCGATACCGGGCAACTCCGCGATGGACTCCGACGCGGGCCTGTTCGTGAAGCGGGACCCGGAGCACAAGGGCCCCGACCTGATGTTCCACTTCTACCAGATACCGTTCACCGACAACCCGGAGCGGCTCGGCTACGAACGCCCCGAGCACGGCGTGTCGATGACCCCGAACATCCCCAAGTCCCGCGCCCGCGGCCGCCTCTATCTGACGTCGGCGGACCCCGAGGTCAAGCCCGCCCTGGACTTCAAGTACTTCGAGGACGAGAGCGACTACGACGGACAGACGCTCGTCGACGGCATCAAACTCGCCCGCAAGGTCGCCGAGGCCGAGCCGTTCAAGAAGTGGCTCAAGCGGGAGGTCTTCCCCGGCCCGCACGTCACCGACGACGCCGAGATCAGCGAACTCGTCCGCAAGGCCGCGCACACGGTCTACCATCCGGCGGGCACCTGCCGAATGGGTGCTTCCACTGATGAACTCGCCGTGGTGGATCCGGAGTTGAAGATCCGGGGCCTGGCCGGAATCCGTATCGCGGACGCATCCGTCTTCCCGACGATGCCCGCCGTGAACCCGATGATCGGAGTGCTCATGGTCGGGGAGAAATGTGCCGAGATCCTTGGGGGTGACGGCCGATGAGCGAGGCCGCGATACCCCTGGCGGGGAGCACAGCGATGTCCGTGACCACGGGTGGGCGCGTGGTCGCCGTGACGCCTGTGACCGCCGAGACGCCCGTGTCCGCGGCCGTCGCCATGCGCCGAGGTGAGAACCGATGAGCGAAGCCGCCACCGTGACCACGACCGAGCCCTCCCGGGCGGACAGCCCCGTCTTCAGCGTCCAGAACCTGTGGAAGGTCTTCGGGCCGAAGTGCGAGCGCGTCCCCGGCGACCCGGAGCTGACCGCCCTCGACCCCGCCGAGCTGCGTGAGCGCACCGGCTGCACCGCCGCCGTGCGGGACGTGTCCTTCGAGGTCAACAAGGGCGAGGTCTTCGTCGTCATGGGCCTTTCGGGCTCCGGCAAGTCCACGCTCGTACGCTGTCTGACCCGCCTCATCGAGCCGACGTCCGGCTCCGTCGCCATCGACGGCGAGGACGTCCTCGCCATGGACAAGGCGCGCCTGCGTGAACTGCGCCGCCACCGCGCGTCCATGGTCTTCCAGCACTTCGGCCTGCTCCCGCACCGCACGGTCCTCGACAACGTCGCCTACGGCCTGGAGATCCAGGGCGTCGGCAAGGCCGAGCGCCGCGAGAAGGCCGCCGAGGTCGTCGCCAAGGTGGGCCTCGAAGGCCTGGAGGCGCGCAAGCCCGGCCAGCTCTCCGGCGGCCAGCAGCAGCGCGTCGGCCTGGCCCGCGCGCTCGCCGCCGACCCCGAGGTCCTGCTCTTCGACGAGCCGTTCAGCGCCCTCGACCCGCTGATCCGCCGCGACATGCAGGAGGAGGTCGTGCGCCTGCACCGCGAGGAGGGCCGCACGATGGTCTTCATCACCCACGACCTCAGCGAGGCCCTCAAGCTCGGCGACCGCATCGCCCTGATGCGCGACGGCCGCGTCGTCCAGCTCGGCACACCCGAGGAGATCGTCGGCTCCCCGGCCGACGCCTACGTCCGCGACTTCGTCAGGGACGTACCGCGCGAGCAGGTCATGACGGTGCGCAGCGCCATGCGGCCCCTCGACCCCGCCTCCGGCGACGACGAGCGCGGCCCCGCCCTCGCGCCCGACGCCACCGTGTCCGAGGCCATCGAGGCCGTGGCCCGCTCCGGCTTCCCGGCCCGTGTGATGGACGACGGGCGCTGCCTCGGCGTCGTCGACCAGGAGCACCTGCTCGGCGTGGTCGCGGGCGTGCCCGCGCGGGACGGCTCGGGCGAGGTGGTCAAGTAATGGCCACCGCCACCGCCTCCACCCCCGTACGAGATACCGGCATCGGGGCCCTGCTCCGGCACCGCGCGGCCACCAAGCTCCTGCTGCTCGCCGTCGTCGCGGCGGTCGCCGTCCCCATCGTCAACGCCAAGTGGGCTTCCGGCGCCTGGCCGGGCGCGCTCACCGTCGACCTGTCCGAGCCGCTCGGCAAGGCCAGCGACTGGATCATCGACAACCGCGACAGCCACCCGCTGTTCACCTACTTCCTCGGGCACGTCTCCAACGCCATCGTGCTGTCCGTGCGCGGCGTCTACCTGGTCCTTCTCGCCGCGGGCTGGGCGGGCGTCACCGTCGCCGCGGCAGCTGTCGCCTGGCGCGTCGCGGGCGTGAAGCTCGCCGTGACGGCCGCCGCGGCCTTCGGGGTCTGCGGCCTGCTCGGCATGTGGGTGCCGACGATGCAGACGCTCGCGCTGATGACCGTCGCGGTGCTCGCGTCGGTGCTCCTCGGCATGCTGCTCGGCCTCGCCGCGGGACTCAACGACCGGGTCTTCCGCATGATGCGCCCGGTCCTCGACACCATGCAGGTGCTCCCGGCCTTCGCCTACCTGCTGCCCGTGGTCCTCGTCTTCGGCATCGGCGTGCCCGCCGCCGTCCTCGCGACGGTCGTGTACGCGGCCCCGCCGATGGCCCGCCTCACCGCGCTCGGCCTGCGCGGCGCCGACGGCGGCGTGATGGAGGCCGTGGCGTCGCTCGGCGCGACCGGCCGCCAGCGGCTGCTCTCCGCGCGCCTGCCGCTGGCCCGCAAGGAACTCCTCCTCGGCGTCAACCAGACGATCATGATGGCGCTCTCCATGGCCGTCATCGCGTCCGTGATCGGCGCCGGCGGCCTCGGTGACCGCGTCTACCAGGCGCTCGCCTCCGTCGACGTCGGCCAGGCGCTCGCCGCGGGCATCCCGATCGTGCTGCTCGCCGTGGTCCTGGACCGCGTCACCGGCGCCGCGGGCGAACGCCTCGGCACGCGGGCCGATGACACCTCGCCGCTGCGCGGCCCGCGCGGCTGGTCGCTCGCCGCCGCCGTGACCGTGGCCTGCGCGCTCGCCGCCCGCTTCGCCGACCGCCTGGAGTGGCCGACGAGCTGGGTCGTGCAGATCGCCGAGCCGGTGAACACCGCCAAGGACTGGATGGTCGACCACCTCTACACGGGCGTGCCCGTGGTGGGCGGCACCGCCGACTGGGGCGCGCACTTCACCACGTACGTCCTCGACCCCGTGCGCGACGGCCTCCAGGGCCTGCCGTGGTGGTCGCTGCTGCTGATCGTCGCGGCCCTCGCCTGGGTGATCGGCACCTGGCAGACCGCGCTCACGGCCGTCCTCGCGATGGCGGCGATCGGCGTGCTCGACGTCTGGAACGCCTCCCTCGACACGCTCTCCCAGGTCCTCGCGGGCGTCGCGGTGACCCTGGTCCTCGGCTTCGCGATCGGTGTGGCGGCCTCCCGCAGCAGGCGTCTCGAACGCGCCCTGCGCCCCGTCCTCGACGTCTTCCAGACGATGCCGCAGTTCGTGTACCTGATCCCGGTCGTCGCGCTCTTCGGCGTGGGCCGCGCCCCGGCCGTCTTCGCCGCCGTCGTGTACGCGCTGCCCGCCGTCGTCCGCATCACCACGCAGGGCCTGCGTCAGGTCAGCCCCGCCGCGATGGAGTCCGCGAAGTCCCTCGGGGCCACCGACTGGCAGGTGCTGCGCCAGGTCCAGCTCCCGCTGGCCCGCCCGGCCCTCCTGCTCGCCCTCAACCAGGGCGTCGTGCTCGTCCTCGCCGTCGTCGTCATCGGCGGCCTGGTCGGCGGTGGCGCGCTCGGCTACGACGTCCTCGCGGGTCTGGCCCGCGGCGACCTGGCCACCGGCCTGGTGGGCGGCATCGCGATCGTCTGCCTCGGCCTGATGCTTGACCGGGTCACGCAGCCGACGGAACGCCGCGCGAAGAAGGGAGCCTGACATGCGGATGAGGATGCGTACGCGCGTCGTCGCCTCGGTCGGAGCGGGCGCCGCCCTGCTCGCCCTCTCCGGCTGCGGCAAGGCCGACATGAGCAAGCAGGCATCCCCGTACGCGAACGCGGCGGGCGCCAAGACCGTGACGCTGTCCGTGCAGTCCTGGGTGGGCGCGCAGGCCGACGTGGCCGTCGCCGAGTACCTGCTCAAGCACGAGCTGGGCTACCGCGTCGACAAGGTCCAGATCGACGAGATCCCGGCCTGGGACGCGCTCAGCCAGGGCCGCGTCGACGCGATCATGGAGGACTGGGGCCACCCGGACCAGGAACAGCGCTACATCAAGGACAAGAAGACGATCGTCCCCGGCGGTGACGTCGGCGTGACCGGGCACATCGGCTGGTACGTCCCCACGTACTTCGCGAAGAAGCACCCCGACGTCACGGACTGGAAGAACCTCAACAAGTACGCGAAGGAATTCCGCACCCCGGAGTCCGGCAGCAAGGGCCAGCTCATGGACGGCTCCCCGTCCTACGTCACCAACGACAAGGCCCTCGTGCAGAACCTCGACCTGGACTACAAGGTCGTCTTCGCGGGCTCCGAGGCGGCTCAGATCACCCAGATCGAACAGTTCGCCAAGCAGCAGAAGCCCTTCCTCACCTACTGGTACAAGCCCCAGTGGCTGTTCGAGAAGGTGCCGATGACGGAGGTGAAGCTGCCCGCGTACAAGGAGGGCTGCGACGCCGACCCGGCGAAGATCAAGTGCGCTTACCCGCACACGCCGCTCCAGAAGTATTTCAACGCGGACTTCGCGAAGAACGGGGGCGACGCGGCGGCCTTCCTGAAGCGCTTCAAGTGGTCGGAGGCCGACCAGAACGAGGTCTCGCTGATGATCGCCGACAAGAAGATGTCCCCTGAGGACGCAGCGAAGCGGTGGGTCTCTGACAACGAGGCCAAGTGGAAGGCGTGGCTGCCCAAGTAGCGTGACGGGCGGATCGGCGCTTCGCGCCTCGTCCTCAAACGCCGGACAGGCTGGATCTGCCAGCCCGTCCGGCGTTTTCGCGAGGGTTACGCCAGGTCCTTCGCGATGGTCCGGAGGGCCTCCATGGCCTGGTGGTGCAGGCCCCCGCCGAAGGTGATCCGGGTCGCGCCGAGGCGGCCCAGCTCCCGGGGGGAGGGCCCGCCGGGGAGCCCGATGGCGTTCAGCGGAGCCCCGATCGCGGCGCTCAGCGCGGGCAGCACGTCCACCGGCGCCTTGATGACGTACACGCAGTCCGCCCCGGCCTCGACGTAGAGCCGGGCCCGCGCCACGGTCTCCTCGAAGTCCGCGACCCCACGCAGATACGTGTCCACGCGCGCGTTGACGAACAGTTCGCGTCCGGCGACCTCCCGCACCGCCGCGAGGTAGTCCGCCTGCTCCCGGGGGTCCTTGAGGGTGCCGGCGGGCGTGTCCTTACGCCCCCAGGAGTCCTCCAGGTTGCACCCGACGACCCCGGCGTCGAGCAGCCGTCCCACCAGCTTCCGCGCGGGCAGCCCGTAGCCGTCCTCGACGTCCGCGCTGACCGGCACGGACACCGCTCGCGCGACGCGCCCGACCGCCTCGAACATCTCGCGCGGCGGCACGGATCCGTCGGCGTACCCGAGCGCGGCGGCGACGCCCGCGCTGGGCGTGGCGAGCGCGGGGAACCCGGCCTCCTCGAAGACGCGGGCACTGGCCGCGTCCCACGGCCCCGGCAGGACGAGCGGGTCGCCCGGCTCCCGCCCGTGGTGCAGGGCGCCGAACGCCTCAGCGGTGCACTTGCTCATAGGTGGTGCTCATCCTTTCGGGACGTACGGGGCTCCGGGCGCGGCCCGGTGGCGCGGGACCTACTCGGCGGGGCGGTGCGCGGTCGACCCCGGCGTGTAGTGCCCGGGCACCATGCGCGTGGTCACGGCGAACCGGTTCCAGCCGTTGATCAGGGTGATCGCCGCGATGAGGTGGGCCAGCTCCTTGTCGTCGAAGTGGCGCGCGGCGCGCTCGTACACCTCGTCCGGTACGAAGCCGTCGGTGAGGACGGTCACGGCCTCCGTCAGCTCGATGGCGGCGATCTCCCTGGCCGTGTAGAAGTGCTTGGACTCCTCCCAGGTGGACAGCTGCACGATGCGCTCGACGCTCTCACCGGCCGCGAGGGCGTCCTTGGTGTGCATGTCGAGGCAGAACGCGCAGTGGTTGATCTGCGAGGCCCGGATCTGTATCAGCTCGAAGAGGACCGGGTCGACCCCGCGCTTGGCGGCCGCGGCGAACCGGATCATGGCCTTGTACGCCTCCGGGGCCAGCTCGGCCATGTTGAGGCGGGGGGTGTGCTCGGGCAGCCGGTCGTCGTGGGCGTGCGCGTGCGGGGCGGCGGGGTGCGTCGTGTCGGTCATGTCGCGAACCTACGGGGCGATTAGCCCACCGGTATGGTCCATTCCCATGGAGAAATCTTGGGCCACTCCGGGCGGTGGGGACGGCCCCGGACCGGGCGGCTGGAGCGTGGACCTCCACCTCGACGCGCCCGGCAAGGGCACGCGCTCCGGTGTGCGCCGCGGCCTCACGGACGCGCTGCGCGACGCGGTCCGCGGCGGCCGTCTCGCGCCGGGCACGCGCCTTCCGTCGTCCCGTACGCTCGCCGCCGACCTGGGCGTCGCGCGCAACACGGTGGCCGACGCGTACGCGGACCTCGTCGCGGAGGGCTGGCTGACCGCCCGGCAGGGCTCGGGCACGCGGGTCGCCGCCCGTGACGTGCCCCGCCCGGTGGCGCCCGCGCGCCCGCCCCGCAGCGCCGCCGCCCCCGTTCACGACCTGACGCCGGGCACCCCGGACGTCGCCGCCTTCCCGCGCGGCGAGTGGCTGAAGGCGGCCCGGCGCGCGCTCGCGACCGCGCCGGGCGACGCGCTCGGCTACGGCGACCCGCGCGGCAGGATCGAGCTGCGCACCGCCCTGGCCGGGTACCTCGCCCGGGCCCGTGGCGTGCACGCCGAACCGGACCGGATCGTCGTCGTGCCCGGCTTCGTGCACGGCCTGACGCTGCTCGGGGAGCTGCTCGGCGGGCGCGGCCTGCGGGAGATCGCGGTCGAGTCGTACGGCCTGGACCTGCACTGGGACCGGCTCGCGCGGGTGGGCCTCAGGACCCGGCCGCTCAGGCTCGACGAACTCGGCACGCGCGTCGAGGGGTTGGCCGCGCACCGGGCGGTCCTGCTGACGCCCGCCCACCAGTTCCCCATCGGCGTACCGCTGCATCCCGACCGGCGGGCGGAGGCCGTGGAGTGGGCGCGGCGGGCGGACGGGCTGATCCTGGAGGACGACTACGACGGCGAGTTCCGCTACGACCGGCAGGCGGTCGGCGCGCTCCAGGGCCTGGACCCGGACCGCGTGATCTACCTGGGCACGGCCAGCAAGTCCCTGGCGCCGGGGCTGCGGATCGCGTGGATGGTGCTCCCGGCCGCGCTGGCCTCGGAGGTGGCCGAGCTGAAGGACAGGGCCGGGGCGTCCGGCGGGGTCATCGACCAGCTGACGCTCGCGGAGTTCCTGACGTCCGGGGCGTACGACCGCCATGTGCGCTCGGTGCGCCTTCGCTACCGCCGCCGCCGTGACCAGCTGGTCGCCGCCGTGGCGGCGCACGCGCCGGACGTCCGCGTGACCGGCATCGCGGCGGGCCTGCACGCGGTGCTCCAACTGCCGCCCGGCACCGAGCAGGTGGTGGTGCAGTCCGCGAGCTGGCAGCGGCTCGCGGTGCAGGGCCTGTCCCGCTTCCGCCACCCGGAGGCGGCCGCGGCCCGTCAGGACGCGCTGGTGGTCGGCTACGGCACGCCGGCCGACCACACCTGGGCGGCGGCCCTGGACGCGCTGTGCCGCGCGCTGCCCTGAGCGGGAGCCCGGCGGGCTAGCCCTGCGTGGCCAGCCACTCCTCGAAGGTGGTGGGCATGATGCGGGCGTCCTCGGCGGGCAGCAGCGCGTCACCCGCCATGTCCGGCCCGAAGAGGCCGGACCAGGTCGGGACGAGCTTCACCGTGCGGCCCTGGGCCTGGTGCGTGCGCCGGGCCATGTCGACCATGTCCTGCGGGTCGGGCCCGGCCACGTCGCGGTGGCGGCCGAGGGGCGCGCCGGCCGCGACCTCGGCGAGGACGGCCGCCACGTCGTCGGGCGCGACGGGCTGGAGGAGCAGCGGCGCGACGGTGGCGACGCCGTCCTGCTCGGTCCAGCTCGCGACCATGGCGGCGAAGTCGTGGAACTGCGTGGCCGGGACGATGGTCCACGGCACCGGTCCTTCGGCGACCAGGCGCTCCTGCTCGCGCTTGCCCGCGTAGTGCGCGTTGCCCTCGACGCGGTCCATGCCCGCGATGGACAGCAGGACGTGGTGCCTGACCCCCGCCTTCTCCTCGGCGGCGAGGAGGTTGCGCGTGGTGGTGCCGAAGTACGCGACGGTCTCCGCGGGGTCGCTCGCGGTGCAGTTGGTGGCATCCACGACCGCGTCCACACCCACCAGGGCGGCGTCGAGGCCTTCCCCGGTGGACAGGTCCACACCCAGCGAGCGGCTGACGCGCACGACGTCGTGGCCCGCCTTCTCCAGCGCGGCGGCGGTGCGGCCCCCGATGCTCCCGGTGGCTCCGGCGACGGCGATGCGCATGACGATCTCCCTTGGTATGGCGTTCGACACCGACACCCGAACCATATCCAGGACTAAACACATCCGCAATATCCCGGATCCCAGATGTCCGGGATAGGATGGACGGCATGAAGCTGCCTGTGAGTACGGAGTGGGTGTTGCACTGCGCCACGTCGCTGGCGCAGCTGGAGCCGGGGGCGACGGCGTCGGCGGGCCAGCTGGCGGCCTACTTCGACGTCCCGCAGGCCTATCTGGCCAAGCAGCTCCAGCCCCTGGTCAAGGCGGGTGTCCTCGCCGCCACGACGGGCCCGAGGGGCGGCTTCCGGCTGGCCCGCCCGAGCGTGGACATCACGCTCCTGGACATCGTCGAGGCGGTGGACGGGTCGGCGGCTCCGTACGAGTGCAGGGAGATCCGTCAGCAGGGCAGGGGTGCGCTGCCCGCCGAGGACTGCCGCGCGGCGTGCCCGATCGCGGCGAAGATGGCCGCGGCGCACACCGCGTGGCGCACGAGCCTAGCGGCGGTGACCTTGGCCGACCTCCTGTCCGAGATCCCCGAGTGGGCCCCGGAACGCACCCGCCGCCTCTTGGCGGGCACGGGCTGACTCCTTGACCGGGGGGCGCGTGGTGCGGGGGCGCACAACTCCCACGCGCCGCACGCAACTTCGCAGAAACAGACACCGGGGCCCGGCCCTCGCCGCCTGCCACCCGACATCCGGCGCCCGGCCCCCGACATCCGGTACCCGGCCCCCGACATCCGACCCCTGCGCCCGGCGCCCGGCGTCCGGCCCCCGGCATCCGACCCCGGCGCCCGGCGTCCGGCCCCCGGCGTCCGGCCCCCGGCGGCCGATACCGGCACCCGGCAGCCGACGACCGGCATCCGGCACCCGCTACCCGACAACCGACGTCCGGTACCCGGCAGTTGACACCGGCGTCCGGAGGCCGACATCCGACATCCGGCACACGGCGCCGAGCAGGAGGACGGCAAGGGCGATGCCCGGCATCGCGAAGCGCAGCGACGTGGACCCGCCCTTGCCGCCCTCGTCGCCGGACGCGAGCCCCAGCATGGCGAGCCCGGCGCAGACGACCCCCACGGCACCCCACTCCGCCCCGCTGAGCCGCACCCGCAGCAGCCGGGCCGCCGCCACGGCCGTCACGGCGAGCGACGCGGCGAGGGCGGCCCCGACGGTGTGGATGGGAAGGGAGCGCAGGGCCACGACCTGGAGCAGGAACCCGAGACCGTCGAGAGCGAGCCCGGCCACGTACCGCCACTGCCGCACCCCGCGCAGCAGCAGCGCGGGGTCGACACCCGACCCCGTACCGGGCGCGGTCGAGCGCGCCGCGACCGCCTGCAACACCGAGGCCACGCCGAAGCAGACCGCCGAACCAAGCGCGCAAATCATCCCAAGAGCCACGAAGTGACTGTAGGGGAGGGGTTCGCGGCCGCACGGGCGGGAGCCGGTTGGCGCCGCGGACCAGCGGCTCCTTAGGCTGACCGCCGTTTCGCACACCGACACGGGGGAGTGTCCGTCAGCATGCCGCAGCGACGACGGCCGAGCGGGTCCGGCCGCCACGACACGTCGTGGCCGTACTGGGACGAGTCCGCGTACAAGATCAGGAAGCACAGCACATGAGCACTCAGCGAGCACCCCGGTACCGCCGGCGCCTCGGCCTCGTGGCCGTCGTGGCCGCCACCGCCGTCACCCTGACCGCCTGCGGCGGCTCCGACGACGACTCCGCCAAGGGCAAGGGCGGCAAGGACGGCGGGTCCGGCGACCGGGCGAGCGAGGCCCCCAAGGACCTGAAGGTCGGCCAGGCGGGCCCGGTGCAGGAGATCACCAGGTACGACAAGACCGGCAAGTTCTCGCTCACGCCGACGAAGGTCACCCTCGGCAAGCCCGCGGACCTCAAGGAGCTGGACGACGAGAAGAAGTACGGGGGCAAGAAGGTCGCCTGGATCTACGTCAAGGCGAAGCACGTCAGCGGCGCCCCGGTGAAGCAGCCGATGGTGATGGGCAACGTCAACGCCGAGACCACCGACGGCAGCCCGGCCACGAAGTTCATCCTCATCGGCACCCTCTCCAGCCAGCCCGAGGACTGCGTGGGCAACGACGGCAAGCGGGAGCTGGGCGGCGAGGACATCTGGAAGAAGGGCGAGGAGCGCACGGTGTGCGAGCCCTACCTGATCCCCGCCGACGCCACGGTCAAGGCCGTGACCTACTCGCAGGGCTTCTACAAGGAGCCCCTCAAGTGGGCGCTGCGGTAGGCCTATCGCGCGCAGACGCGGTCCCGCGCGGGCAGCTCGCCCGTCGCCAGATAGGCGTTGACGTGGCCGTCCACACAGGTGTTGCCGTACTCGGCGTACAGGCCGTGGCGGTTGGCGCCCGCGAGGGTGACAAGGCGGGAGCCGGGCAGGCGGTGCCGGAGCGCGACGCTCCCCTTGTACGGGGCGCGTGGGTCGCCGGTGGCGGCCACGATCAGCGCGCGGGTGTCGTGCCGCACCCGCGTGGGCCGCTCGCGCGGGCGGTCCCAGAAGGCGCACGGGGTGACGTTGTCGGTCAGCGGGCCGAACAGCGGATGCCGAATCCGGCCGCGCTCGATGTCGCGCCAGTAGCGCTCCGGGTCGCGCGGGGCGGCGACGTCCCCGCACAGGATGGCGGTCTGCGCGCTGCCGGAGGCGGAGTCCACGCCGGTGGTCGCGTACCGCAGCAGGGCGGCGAGGTGCTTCGACGGCCGGGCCGGCTTCCCCGCGGCGGCGTCGGCGAGCACGGACACGGTCTCGCCGAACGCCGCGCGGGCCGGGTCCGTGTCGTCCGCGATGCCTTCCACGATCAGGAACGGCACGTGGGAGTCGTCGACGCGGAAGACGTCGGGCCCGGGTCCGGGCCCGCCGCGGAGCGTCAGGCCGCGCGCGGACTTCTCGACGATCCGGTCGACGGCGGCGAGCACCTGGGCGCGGCTGCGGCCGAGCCCGTACGTGGCGTGCCGCCGGGCCGCCCAGGCGGCCCAGTCCGCGAGGGCCCGCTCGTTCTCGGCCTCGGCGCCCCTGAGGATCCGGGGCTGGTAGCTCGGGGTGTCGAGGGCGCCGTCGAGCACCACGCGGTCGTAGCGGCGGGGGAACATCTGCGTGTAGACGGTGCCGAGGTACGTGCCGTACGAGTAACCGAGGTACGACAGCTTCTCCTCCCCGAGCGCGGCCCTGATGACGTCCATGTCGCGGGCGGTGTTGCGCGTGCTGACGTGCGGCAGCACATCGGCGTGGGCGGACCGGCACTTGGCGGCCAGACGCTTCTGGAGCGCGACCTGGCGCTCGAAGCCCGCGCGGCCCGCCCCGGCGGAGAGGACGGCGGTGCTGACGGGCCAGCCGCAGTCCAGCGGCGTGCTGCGGCCGACGAAGCGGGGGTCCATGCCGATGAGGTCGTAGCGCGCTCCGGTCTCCTTCATCGCCTTGCGGATGTCGGGCGGCATGTCGAGGGCGGTGCCGCCGGGCCCGCCGGGGTTGATGAGCAGCGCGCCCACGCGGTGCCGCCGGTCGGTGGCCTCCAGGCGCGAGATCGCGACGGTGATGGTCCGCCCCCCGGGCGCGGCGTAGTCGAGCGGCACGGTGACGTCGGCGCACCGCACCCCGGCCTTGTCGAGGCCCGGTCCCACCGGGTCGTCCGGGCCCTCGGCGCACCGGCCCCAGTCGAGCCGCTGCTGGTAGTAGCGGCCGAGCCCGTCTCCCGGGCCAGGGGATGCGTTCCCCGCGGGGACGGTGAGGGCGAGGGTCACGGCGGCCACGCCGAACACCGTGGTACGCCGGGCCGATCGAGACCCCTTACGAGGCGCGCGCCGCGCGGAACTGTCCATGCCTTCGACGCTAGAAGCACCTGCCCCCGGACCTCACTCCGACGGCCCCCCGGGGCAGAGGTAGACAAACCCCTACCGCGACGGGGCGCGGCCAGGGGGTACGCCCCCGCTCCGCGCCCCGGCCGCGCCGCGTCACGCGTTCTTGCTGTCGCCGTGAGTCGCCCGGTAGTGCTCGGCGATCTCGTCCGACGTCGTCACCCACACCCCGGGGTGGTTCACGATGTACTCCAGTGCCTGGTCCAGGTACTTCGCGCGGAACGCCTGGCCGATGATGAAGGGGTGCAGGGCCAGCGGCATGACGCGCCCGCTGTCCGTGGCCTCCGCGTCGGCGTGCAACTGGTCGACCTGGTCCTTGAGCATCCGCACGAAGTCCGGGCCCGACGTGCTCTTGCCGATGAACAGGTTGATGTCGTTCAGCTCCACCGTGTACGGCACGCTCAGGACGCCCGGCTCGTTCAGGGCGAAGGGCTGGTCGTCGGCCGTCCAGTCCAGTACGTAGTCGATGCCCAACTCCTTGGCCAAGCGCGGGGTGTTGAAGGTCTGCGTCAGACCAGGGCCCATCCAGCCGCGCGGCCGCGTCCCCGTCGTCCGCTCGATCGTCTCGACGATGTCCTTGAGGACGGCGCGCTCCTCGTCCTCCGCCAGGTCGGTGTGCAGGTCCGAGTTGGTCCTGCCGTGTGCGAGCCACGCCCAGTTCCGCTCCCGGCCCGCCTCGATGATCTGCGGGTAGCGGTCGCCGACGTCGGAGTTGAGCAGGACGCTGGCGCGCACCCCGTGCCGGTCCAGGGTCTCCAGGGTGCGCCAGAAGCCCACCCGCGCCCCGTAGTCGCGCCAGCCGTGGTTGAGCGGGTCGGGGGTCAGCTCCGCGGTTCCCGGATAGATGCTCGTGGAGGGCTTGCCGATCTCGAAGTGCTCGACGTTCAGGCCGATGTAGAAGGCGACGCGCTTGCCCTCGGGCCAGTGGAGCGGCTCGCGCTCGACGATGGGGCTGTAGTCGTAGAGCTTGTTGTCCATCACGATCACCCTCTGGAGTAGCCGGAGCGGCCTGCGGTGGCCGCCGCCTGCGGTGCTTCCCTCCCGCCTGCGTGCCTCCATCGTCAAACCCTCACACTGGTGTGAAGGTCAAGGCGGCCTCGGGAGTGACGCCCGTCACGCGGGGCGGGCGGTGGGCTCCTGGGCCGGGAGCAGCTCGTCGAGCGCCGCGTCCAGGACCCCGAAGGCGCCCGCTCCCGCCGTCAGCGAGTCGTACACGTACCGCACCGACGTCCGCTCCGGCGCGATCCCGCAGTACTCCGAGATCCCCTTGCGCAGCACGCGCGTCACCGTCTCCTCCCAGCCCGCGTCCCCGAACTCCGCCCGGTCGTACGCCGTCAGGCCGAGCCACAGCATCCGGGTCCGGTCGAGCGGGCCGCCGACCCGGCGGCGGCCGTACGCGAATCCGTGGTTCCACACCCGGTCGATCCAGCCCTTCAGCAGCGCGGGGAGGCCGAACCACCACACCGGGAAGACGACCACGATCACGTCGGCGTCCGCCACGCGCCGCATGTGGGCGCGTACTTCGGAAGAGTACGTCTTCCCCGGGTCGCCCCAGTCGGGCTCGTCCGCGGGCGTCATCCGGGGGTCGAAACCCTCCGCCTCCAGGTCGAGGAAGTCCACGGTGTGGCCGTCGGCGGCGAGCCGGTCCCGGGCGTGGCGGGCGAGCGCGGCGGTGAGCGAGTCGGTGCGCGGATGCCCGGTGACGACCAGTGCCGTGGCCATCACTCGGTCCCCTCGGCGAGGCGGACCAGCATCTTGCCGGTGTTGGCGCCGCGCAGGACGCCGAGGAACGCCTCCGGCGCCCGCTCGATCCCGTCGACGACGGTCTGCTCCGTGCGCAGCGAGCCGTCCGCGAGCATCGCGGCGGCCTTCCCCGCCCACTCGGGGAACAAGTCGAAGTGGCTGGTCACGAGCATGCCGCGCAGGGTCGCCTCCTGCTTGGCGGCCTGGAAGAGGTTGTTCGGGCCCGCCGCGGGAGCCGTGTCGTTGTACGTGCTGATCGCGCCGACCATCGCGATGCGCCCCTCGCGGCGGATGGCGCCGATCGCGGCCTGGAGGTGGTCGCCGCCCACGTTGTCGACGTACACGTCGATGCCGTCGGGCGCGGCCTCGGCGAGCTGCTCGGGGAGACCGCCCTGGCGGTAGTCGATCGCGGCGTCGTACCCGAACGTGTCGAGCAGCTTCTTCGTCTTCTCCGGCCCGCCCGCCGAGCCGATCACCCGGGACGCGCCGAGCGCCCGCGCCACCTGCCCCGCCACGCTGCCCACCGCTCCCGCGGCGGCCGACACGAACACGACGTCTCCCTCGCGGACCGGGGCGGTGCGCGTCAGCGCCGCGTACGCCGTCAGGCCGGTCGTGCCCAGCGGACCCAGGTACGCCGACGGCGGGGCGAGCGAGGTGTCGACCACCGTCGCGGTGGCGGCGTCGACGAGGGCGTACTCCCGCCAGCCCGCGAAGTGCGTGACCGTCGCGCCGACCGGGACGTCCGGCGAGCCGGAGGCCACGACCTCACCGACCGCGCTCCCCTCCAGCGGGGCGCCGAGCCGGAACGGCGGCATGTAGGACGGCACGTCGTCCATACGGCCGCGCATGTACGGGTCCACGGACATCCACAGGTTCCGGACGAGCACCTGGCCCTCGGGGGCGGAGTCGGGCAGCTCCGTGGTGGCGAGGGCGAAGTCGGTGGGACGGGGCGTGCCCTGGGGGCGGGCGGCGAGGCGGATCTCCTTGGACTCGGGCATGGCGGTTCCTCCTGGGGCGGTGGTGGTGTGGCCTGGGCGGCTGCCCTGCTCACGTGCCTCACCATGCCTGCGGCCGCGCACGAACCACTGACGCCTCACGCACGGGCCCCTCCCCACGCCGGGCTCACCCCCACCCACCCGCCCCCGTCGCGCTGCGTCCTCACCTCGACCTTCGGCCCGGCTCAAGAACCGCGCTAACGCGCTTGTCCTCAAACGCCGGACGGGCTGGAACTGTCCGCTGGGGCGGCACCGGAGAAACTTCAGCCCGTCCGGCGTTTGAGGACGAGGCGCGGAGCGCCGATGACCCCGCTGACCAGCCAGGCAGGGCCCACGTACGGTTGCCGCATGCGATTCGAGGTGCTGGGCCCCCTGGCAGTACGTACCGACGACGGCACCCTCATACCGGTGCCGGAGCCCAAGGTGCGGACCCTGCTCGCCGCCCTCCTCACCCGCGCGGGCCACCCCGCCCCCGCGGACGCCCTCGTGGAGGATCTGTGGGGCGCCGGGAAGCTCCCGGCCAACCCCGCCAACTCCCTCCAGACCAAGGTCTCCCAGCTCCGCCGGGCCATCGGCCGCGACGCCGTGGCGTACGGCCCCGCGGGCTACCGGCTGCGCCTGGCCGGCGACGCCACGGACGCGGCCCGCTTCGAGGCACTGACGGCACAGGCGTACCGCACGGACACCGGGCCGCGCGGCCAGGCGTCCCTCCTGACCGACGCCCTGGCCCTCTGGCGCGGCCCCGCCTACGCCGACTTCCGCGACGCGGACTTCGCCCGGGCCGCCGCCGCGCGCCTGGAGGAGCAGCGCCTCACCGCCCAGGAGACCCTCGCGGAAGCCCGCCTCGCCCTCGGCGAACACGCCCTGCTGGCCGACGACCTCGCGGACCTGGTGACCCGGGAACCGCTGCGCGAGCGGTTGCGCGCGGCCCACATGCGCGCCCTCTACCGCGCCGGCCGCCCGAGCGAGGCCCTGGCCGCCTACCAGGACCTGCGCACCCGTCTCGCCGACGAACTCGGCACGGACCCCGGGCCCGAACTCGCCGCCCTGCACGAGGCGATCCTGCGCCAGGACCCGGCCCTGACGGCCCCGCCCGTGGCTGCGGTCACCGAGACCTCGGGGGACGCGGTGACCTCCGGCGCGCCCGCGGTGACCTCCGGCGCCATCGCTGTGGCGCCCCCGCGCACCAACCTCCCCGCCGCCGCCACCCACCTCGTGGGCCGCGCCGACGCCGTGGCCCGGGTCCGCGAACTGGTGGGCCGCGACCGCCTGGTGACCCTCACAGGACCCGGCGGCGTCGGCAAGACACGCCTCGCCCTTGAAGCCGCCGCGGGCCTCGTGGGCGGCTTCCCCGACGGCGTCTGGCTGGTCGAGCTGGCCGGGACGACCGGGGAGGGCGTCCTGGAGGCGGTCGCGGCGGCGGTGGGAGTCCGCGAGGACCACGCCGCCCGGCAGGCCTTCGAGGACGAGCCCGCGGCGGCACCCGCGGCCGGCCCGGCACCGGGCCCCCGGCAAGGCGCGGGCCCGGCCAATCCCCGGCAGGCGCACCTCACCCGCGCCCTCGCCGCCCGCCACGCCCTGCTCCTCCTCGACAACTGCGAACACGTCCTCGACACCACCGCCGACCTCGTCGCCCACCTCCTCCGCCACGCCCCGCACCTCCGCGTCCTCGCCACCAGCCAGGAACCCCTCGCCCTCACCGGTGAGACCCTGGAGGCCGTGGCGCCCCTCGGCGAGGAGGAGGCGGTGCGCCTGTTCGCCGAGCGGGCCACGGCCACCGCCCCCGGCTTCGCCCTTGACGACACCAACCGCGAGGCCGTCGCCCTCATCTGCCGCCGTCTCGACGGCATCCCCCTGGCCGTCGAACTCGCCGCGACCCGCGTCCGCGCCCTCGGCGTGCACGCCCTCGCCGACCGCCTGCACGACCGCTTCCGCCTCCTCAACCAGATACGCCGCGACGCCCCGGCCCGCCAGCGCACCCTGCGCGCGATGATCGACTGGAGCTGGGAGCTGCTGTCGGCGCCGGAGCGCCGGGCCCTGCGCCGACTGGCCGTCTTCCGGGGCGGTTTCACCCTGGAGAGCGCGGAGGCGGTGCTGGGCCAGCCGGAAGCCGACGGTGACGATGTTCTCGACGTTCTCGACGTTCTCGACGTACTCGACCTCGTCACCCGCCTCCTCGACCGCTCCCTCCTCGCGACCACGGGCGCCGGGGGCGGTGCCCCCGGTGACGGACCCGGCGGTGTCCCCGGCGGCGGCGCCCCCCTCCGGCACCGCCTCCTGGAATCCGTCGCCGCGTACAGCCTCGAACGCCTCGCCGAGGCAGGCGAGTCGAAGGACCTGGCACGGCGCCACGCCCACCACTACGCCGCCCTCGCCGAACGCGCCGCCCCCGCCCTGCACGGCCCCGACCAGCGGCACTGGCTGCGCCGCCTCGACGCCGAGACGGTGAACCTGCGCGCCGCCCTCGACTGGGCCGCCGCCGAGGCCGACACCGCGCTCGCGCTGCGCCTCGTCAACGCCCTGACCTGGTACTGGTACCTGCGCGGTCGCCTCACCGAAGCCATCCGCTCCCTCGCCCTCGCCCTGGGCCTGCCCCCGGCGGACGGGCCCGCGCGCGCCTGTGCCACCGCCGCCCGCGGCGCCTTCTCCCTGCTCGCCGGGGAGGACGCGTGCGCGCACGGCTCCAGCCGCGCCCACGACACCGACGGCGCCGACGCCCGCTCCCGCTGGCTGCTCGCCCTCGCCCGCTGCGGCTTCGACCGCACCCCCGAGGAAGGGCGGCGCGTCGACGCGCTCCTCGCCGAGTTCCGCGCGGCCGGCGACCCCTGGGGCGAGGCCGCCGCGCTCAGCACCCGCGCCACCCGCGCCCTGTACGCCGGTGACCTCGCGGCCCTGCGCCGCGACGCCACCGACGCCGCCCGGCTCTTCGTCGGACTCGGCGACCGCTGGGGCCAGTTGCAGTCCTCCGAACAGCTCGGCGTGGTCGCCGAGATCCTCGCCGACTACGACGGGGCCGCCCGCCTCCAGCACGACGGCGTCCGCGGCGCCGAGGAACTCGAACTCTGGACCGAGGTCTCCTTCCGCCTCTCCCGCCTCGGCCGCCTCGCCCTGCTCACCGGCGACGACACCCGCGCCACCGACTACCACGAGCGCGCCGCCCGGCTCGCCGCCCGCCAGTCCCACCGGCCCGCCCAGCAGTTCGCCGAGACCGGCCTCGCCCTCGGCGCCCGCCGCCGCGGCGACCTCGACACCGCCGAACGCCTCCTCCTGCCCTGGCTCGACTTCAACCGCCGCTTCGGCATCACCTCCGGCGCCGCGCTGATCCTCGCCCAGCTCGGCTACGTCGCCGAACAGCGCGGCGACGCCACCCGCGCCGAGCAGCTCCACCGCGAGGGCCTCGACGCCGCCCGCGCCACCGGCGACCACCGTGCCGTCGCCCTCGCCCTCGAAGGCCTCGCGGGCGCCCGCGCGCTCACCGGCGCCCCCACGGAAGCCGCCGAAGCCGCCGCGCTCCTCGGCCGGGCCGCGGCGCTCCGCGCCGCCGCGGGCGCCCCGCTCCCGGAGGCCGAGCGCGCCGACGTCGACCGGGCCACGGCCCGCGGCCGCACCGCCCTCGGCGCCGAGGCCTTCGACGTGGCCCGCGACGCCGCCTTCGACGCGGCCCGCGCACGGGGGGCGGCGGCCCCGCCCCCCGTCACCTCGGGCGGCTAGCCGAGCACCGCCCGGAGCTGGTCGAGCCCCCAGTCCAGGTCCTCCTTGCTGATCACCAGCGGGGGAGCGATGCGGATCGTCGAGCCGTGGGTGTCCTTCACCAGGACACCGCGCTCCATCAGCCTCTCGGAGATCTCCCGGCCCGTGCCGTGCGAGGGGTCGATGTCGACGCCCGCCCACAGGCCGCGCCCGCGCACCTCCACGACCTTCCCGGAGCCCGCGAGCAGGCCCAGCTCCGCGTGCAGATGCTCGCCCAGCTCCGTCGCCCGCTGCTGGAACTCGCCCGTCTCCAGCATCGCGACGACTTCGAGCGCCACCGCGCACGCCAGCGGATTGCCGCCGAACGTCGAGCCGTGCTCACCCGGCCGGAACACCCCCAGCACCTCCGCGTCCGCCACCACCGCGGACACCGGCACCACACCGCCGCCCAGCGCCTTGCCCAGCAGATACACGTCCGGCACCACGCCCTCGTGCTCGCACGCGAACGTCCGCCCCGTCCTGCCGAGCCCCGACTGGATCTCGTCCGCGACGAACAGCACCCCCCGCTCGCGCGTCAGCTCCCGCACCCCCGGCAGATAGCCGGGCGGCGGCACGAGCACGCCCGCCTCCCCCTGGACCGGCTCGATGAGCACCGCCACCGTGTCCTCGGTGACGGCGTCCCGGAGCGCCCCCAGGTCACCGAACGGCACGATGTCGAAGCCCGGCGTGTACGGGCCGTAGTCCGCGCGGGCCTCGGGGTCCGTGGAGAAGCTGACGATCGTCGTCGTACGGCCGTGGAAGTTGTTCGCCGCCACCACGATCCGGGCCCGGCCCTCGGGCACGCCCTTGACGCGGTAGCCCCACTTCCGCGCGGTCTTCACCGCCGTCTCCACGGCCTCCGCGCCCGTGTTCATCG
The DNA here is from genome assembly GCF_056431945.1 of Streptomyces sp. NPDC045778. Taxonomy (NCBI): domain Bacteria; kingdom Bacillati; phylum Actinomycetota; class Actinomycetes; order Kitasatosporales; family Streptomycetaceae; genus Streptomyces; species Streptomyces sp. NPDC045778. The sequence continues at coordinate 74,636 of NZ_JBWKJZ010000031.1, read as the reverse complement.
GCAGCACCATCTCCTTGCCGCACAGCCGCGCGAGCCGCGTACAGAACTCCGCGAAACGGTCGTGGTGGAACGCGCGTGACGTCAGCGTCACCCGCCCCAGCTGCTCCTTGGCGGCCTCGATGAGGCGCGGGTTGCCGTGGCCGAAGTTGAGCGCCGAATAACCGGCGAGCATGTCGAGGTACCGGCGGCCCTCGACGTCCGTCATCCACGCGCCCTCCGCCGACGCGACGACGACGGGCAGCGGGTGGTAGTTGTGCGCGCTGTGCGCTTCGGCCGAGGCGATGAGGTCTTCCGTAGCGGTCACGGGGTCTCCGTTTCTCACGTTCGCACGCCGTCGTGCGATTCCTACGGCTACTAACGGCGCAAGGAGGTTCTCGCGTGTCATAGGGGACAGAGCGGGTTCGTGGCCCAATACCTATCGTCGCTCCCTCCGCACGCGAACCCTGACACGGTGGCCTGACCGTTACGCTGGTTTCCACAGCGCGGCGACTGGCGCACAGGGAAGCGACCCTGAGCAAGCCGCGCGAGGCAGAACCTTCGAGGTGCCGCCCTTCCCCAAGCTCTCGGCTCCGCTCGAGCAGGGGATACCCCATCGGCACCCCGGGACCACGACGGACCTCATCCCCGCTCGCCCCGGAGGACGCCATGAGTCACCCTGCCCCTTCGCCCTCCCCTTCGCCCGCGCCCCGGCACCCGGCACTCACCGCCACCGACCCCGACCTCGCCGCCCTCGTCACCGCCGAGGAGCAGCTCCAGGCCGACACCCTGCGCCTCATCCCCAGCGAGAACTACGTCTCCGCCGCCGTCCTCGAAGCCTCCGGCACCGTCCTCCAGAACAAGTACAGCGAGGGCTACCCCGGCCGCCGCTACTACGAGGGCCAGCAGAACATCGACCAGGTCGAGCGCCTCGCCGTCGCCCGCGCCAAGGCCGTCTTCGGCGCCGACCACGCCAACGTCCAGCCCTACTCCGGCTCCCCGGCCAACCTCGCCGTCCACCTCGCCTTCGCCGAGCCCGGCGACACCGTCATGGGCATGGCCCTGCCGATGGGCGGCCACCTCACGCACGGCTGGGGCGTCTCCGCCACCGGTCGCTGGTTCCGCGGCGTGCAGTACGGCGTCCGCGAGGACACCGGGCTCGTCGACCTCGACGCCGTCCGCGAACTCGCCCTTGAGGAACGGCCCAAGCTGATCTTCTGCGGCGGCACCGCGCTGCCCCGCACCATCGACTTCGCCGCCTTCGCCGAGATCGCCCGCGAGGCCGGGGCCGTGCTCGTCGCCGACATCGCGCACATCGCCGGGCTCGTCGCCGGCGGTGCCCACCCCTCGCCCGTCCCGCACGCCGACGTCGTCTCCACCACCACCCACAAGACGCTGCGCGGGCCGCGCGGGGCGATGCTGCTCGCCCGCGAGGAGCACGTCAAGGCCATCGACAAGGCTGTCTTCCCCGGCCTCCAGGGCGGGCCCCACAACCAGACCACCGCCGCTATCGCCGTCGCCCTGCACGAGGCGGGCCGACCCTCCTTCCGTGACTACGCCCACGCCGTCGTCGCCAACGCCAAGGCCCTCGCCGACGCGCTGCTCGCCCGCGGCTTCGAGCTCGTCTCCGGCGGCACGGACACCCATCTGATCCTGATGGACCTCACGCCCAAGAACGTGCCGGGCAAGGTCGCGGCGAAGGCCCTGGACCGGGCCGGGATCGTCGTCAACTACAACACCGTGCCGTACGACACCCGGAAGCCCTTCGACCCCTCCGGGGTGCGGATCGGGACGCCGTCCCTGACCTCGCGGGGCCTCGGCACCGCGGCGATGGACGCCGTCGCCGACTGGATCGACCGCGGGGTCCGCGCGGCCGGGGCCGGTGACGAGGACGCCCTCCGGAAGATCCGCGGCGAGGTGGCCGAGCTGATGTCCGCGTTCCCCGCGCCCGGCCTGCCCACGGGGTGAACCCCGCGCCCCCGGCGAGGCACGGCCCGCGGCCCCGCCCCGCCGAACGCACTGTGTTCCTCGTCTCACCGGCCACGATCGGTTCCTCGTCGCACCGGCCACGATCGACAGCAGCCACGCCGTGCACGCCGGGCCGCCCCGTGAGCCGCCCCAGGGTGGAAGCGCGCACCAGCTCGGCGGGCGCCTCCGCCTTCCCCGCGCGCTCACCCCGTCGGTCCACCGCCCGGCCCGCACCGGCTCCCACCCGTCGCGGCCCGTTCCCGACCAACGGGCGGCACCTGAGAGAATGCTGAGCATGGCCTCTGAAAGTCCCCGCCCCGCCGCCGGTGACCGACCCCGTGTGCTCTCCGGGATCCAGCCCACCGCAGGCTCGTTCCACCTCGGCAACTACCTGGGCGCCGTGCGCCAGTGGGTGGCCCTCCAGGAGTCCCACGACGCGTTCTACATGGTCGTGGACCTGCACGCGATCACGATCCCGCAGGACCCGGCCGAGCTGCGCGCGAACACCCGGCTCGCCGCCGCCCAGCTGCTCGCGGCCGGTCTCGACCCCGAGCGCTGCACCCTGTTCGTGCAGAGCCACGTGCCCGAGCACGCCCAGCTCGCCTGGATCATGAACTGCCTGACGGGCTTCGGCGAGGCCTCCCGCATGACGCAGTTCAAGGACAAGTCGGCCAAGCAGGGCGCGGACCGGGCCTCCGTCGGCCTGTTCACGTACCCGATCCTCCAGGTCGCGGACATCCTGCTCTACCAGGCCCACGAGGTCCCGGTCGGCGAGGACCAGCGCCAGCACATCGAGCTGACCCGCGACCTGGCCGACCGCTTCAACGGCCGCTTCGGCCCGACCTTCACGGTCCCCAAGCCGTACATCCTGAAGGAGACGGCGAAGATCTACGACCTCCAGGACCCGGCGATCAAGATGAGCAAGTCGGCGTCCACGCCGAAGGGCCTGATCAACCTCCTGGACGAGCCGAAGGCCACCGCGAAGAAGGTCAAGAGCGCGGTCACCGACACCGACACCGTGATCAGGTACGACGCGGAGAAGAAGCCGGGCGTCAGCAACCTCCTCACCATTTACTCGACCCTCACCGGCACCGGTATCGCGGAACTTGAGCAGAAGTACGCCGGCAAGGGCTACGGTGCGCTGAAGACCGACCTCGCCGAGGTCATGGTCGAGTTCGTGACCCCCTTCCGGGACCGCACCCAGGAGTTCCTGGACGACCCGGAGACGCTCGACTCGATCCTGGCCAAGGGCGCGGAGAAGGCGCGCGCCGTCGCGGCGGAGACCCTCGCCCAGGCGTACGACAAGGTGGGCTTCCTGCCCGCCAAGCACTGAGCTCCACGCGAGCCGCAGGCCGAGCAGCACCGCCGCCGTACCACGGCACGGCGGCACCCCCCTGCCCACCACACGACGACAGGAGTACGACGTGGGGACCGTAACGATCGGTGTGTCGATCGCGGTCCCGGAGCCACACGGCAGCCTGCTCCAGGAGCTGCGCGCGGGCTTCGGTGACCCCGCCGCACACGGCATCCCCACGCACGTCACGCTGCTGCCGCCGACCGAGGTGGCCGCCGCCGCGCTGCCCGCGGTCGAGAACCACCTCGTGTCGGTGGCCGCCGCGGGCAGGCCGTTCCCGATGCGGCTCTCCGGCACCGGCACGTTCCGGCCGCTCTCGCCCGTCGTCTTCGTCCAGGTCGTCGAGGGCGGCTCCGCCTGCTCCTGGCTCCAGGAGCGGGTCCGCGCCGCGTCCGGGCCGCTGGCGCGCGAACTGCAGTTCCCGTACCACCCGCACGTCACCGTCGCGCACGGCATCGCCGACGAGGCCATGGACCGGGCCTACGAGGAGCTGGCCGACTACGAGGCCCAGTGGCCCTGCACCGGCTTCGCGCTGTACGAGCAGGGGGCCGACGGGGTGTGGCGCAAGCTGCGCGAGTTCACCTTCGGCGGGTCCACGGTGCCGCCGCAGGCCGCCGCCCGGGACACCCTGCCCGCGCGCTGAGCCGCGGCGCGGTCCGCCGCGCTCACACCGGCAGGCGGCGGAAGACCGGCCGCGGCACGTGGCGCAGGGCCGACATCACCAGGCGGAGCCTCCCGGGCACCCACACCGTCTCCGCGCGGCGGCGCAGGCCCGTCTCGATGGCCTCGGCCACGGCCCGCGGCGTCGTCGCGAGGGGGGCCTCCTCCAGGCCCGCCGTCATCCTCGACCGCACGAAGCCGGGGCGTACGACCATGACGTGTACGCCGGTGCCGTGCAGCGCGTCCCCCAGGCCCTGGGCGAAGGCGTCGAGGCCCGCCTTGCTGGAGCCGTAGATGAAGTTCGAGCGGCGGGCGCGCTCGGCCGCGACGGAGGAGAGCACGACGAGCGAGCCGTGGCCCTGGGCCTGGAGGGCGCGGGCGCAGACCAGGCCCGCGGAGACCGCGCCGGTGTAGTTCGTCTGGGCCACCCGGGTCGCGGCGACGGGGTCGGCCTCGTCGCGGGCCTGGTTGCCGAGCATGCCGAAGGCGAGCAGCACCATGTCGATGTCGCCCTCGGCGAAGACCTTGCCGAGGGCGGTCTCGTGGGACTCGGGGTCCAGGGCGTCGAAGGGCACGGTCCTGGTGTCGGCGCCCCGGTCGCGCAGCGCCTCCGCGGCGCGCTCCAGGGTGGGGGACGGGCGGCCCGCCAGCCAGATGTCGCGGGTGCGGCGGGTCACCAGGCGGTGGGCCGTGGCCTGGGCGATCTCCGAGGTGCCGCCGAGGACCAGCAGGGACTGGGGGGTGCCGAAGGCGTCTTTCATGGGGGTCTCCGTAGGCGGGTGGGGGAGGCCGCGCGCGGTCAGAGGCGCAGCCGGCGCGAGAGGTCCGAGCGGAAGACGGAGCCGGGGTCGAGCTCCGAGCGCAGCGCGCGGAAGGCGGGCAGCTGGGGGTACATGGCGTCCAGCACCTCGGGGCGCATGCGGGAGTCCTTGGCCAGGTAGACGCGGCCGTCGGCGGCTGCGACCTCCTCGTCGAGGCCGTCCAGGAGCCGCGCCAGGCCGGGCAGGCGTGCCGGGATGTCCAGGGCCAGGGTCCAGCCCGGCAGGGGGAAGGAGAGCCAGCCGGGGTCGGCTTCGCCGAAGCGCTTGAGGACGGCGAGGAAGGACGGGCAGCGGTGCCGGGTGATGCGCTGCACGATGCGCCGCAGGGCCTCCTCCTGGCCGTGGCCGACCACGAACTGGTACTGGACGAAGCCGCCCTTGCCGTACACGCGGTTCCAGTGGGGGACGCCGTCCAGGGGGTGGAAGAAGGACGAGACGCGCTGGAGTTCGCCCGTGCGGGAGCGCGGCGCCTTGCGGTACCACAGCTCGTTGAAGAGGCCGACGGTCGTGCGGTGCAGCAGGCCGTCGGGCAGGAAGGCGGGGGCGGGCGGCAGCTGCCGGGGGCGGAAGGCGAGCGGGGCCCTGCGGGCGCGGGCGTCCAGGGCGTCCAGGGGGGCGTGGTCGCCGCGCGTGAGGACGGCGCGGCCCGTGGCGGCGCCGCGCGCGAGGAGGTCGATCCACGCCACGGAGTACCGGTAGCGGTGGTCGGTCGCGGTGAGGCGGGCCATCAAGTCGTCCAGGTCCGTGGCCCTTTCGGTGTCCACGGACATGAGGGAGGTCTCCACCGGCAGGCAGCGCAGCTTCGCCTTGAGGATGACGCCGGTCAGGCCCATGCCGCCCGCCGTGGCGTTGAAGAGCTTGCTGCCGGACTTCACCGCGCGGACCGTGCCGTCGGCCGTGAGCAGGTCGAAGGAGCGTACGTGGCGGGAGAACGAGCCCGAGACGTGGTGGTTCTTGCCGTGGATGTCGGCGCCGATCGCCCCGCCGACCGTGACGTAGCGGGTGCCGGGCGTCACCGGCACGAACCAGCCGAGCGGCAGCAGGACTTCCATCAGGTGGTGCAGCGAGACGCCCGCGTCGCACACGACGGTGCCCGTGTCGGCGTCGATGGTGTGCACCCGGTCGAGGCCCGTCATGTCGAGCACGGCACCGCCCGCGTTCTGCGCGGCGTCCCCGTAGGCGCGGCCGAGCCCGCGCGCGATGCCGCCCCGCTCGGCGCAGGCGCGCAGCGCGTCCACGGCCTCCTCGCGGGACCGGGGGCGCACAAGGCGGGCGGCGGTGGGAGCGGTACGGCCCCAGCCGGACAGGGGCACGGGCGTGTCGGACTCTGCGGACACTGCGGACCCTGCGGACGGGGCGGACGCGGCGGGCACGGCAGGCACGGGCACAGCAGACATGGCGTGACCGTATCGCCCGCATGTGTTCTGCTTGCTCCCTATGAGGGACTGTTCTCGCTAAATCGTCCTTAGTCTCACCGGAATGGGCGATTAAAAGAGTGTCACCCAACAATCCTGCAATTCGACGGGTGTTGCCTGTCCGTATGGACGACATGGACCACCGGCTGCTCTCGGCCCTGCGTGCCCGCGGGAGCGATCCGCGCGTGGCCGCCGCCGCCCGCGCCTTGTCCCACAGCGGTGAGCACGGCGCGCTGTGGCTCGCCGTGGGCCTCACCGGCGCCGCGCTCGACCGCGAGCGGCGCGCCGCCTGGCTGCGCGGCACCGCCCTCACCGCCGCCGCCCACCTGGCCAGCATGGGCGTGAAGCGGCTCGTCCGCCGGCCGCGGCCCGCGCACGTCACCCCGCTCGTACGGACGGTGGGGCGGCACTCCTTCCCCAGCTCGCACGCCACGTCGGCGGCGGCTGCCGCCGTGGCGTACGGCGCCCTGCGGCCCGCGGGGGCGCGGCTGCTCCCGCCGCTCGCCGCCGCGATGTGCGTCTCCCGGCTCGTCGTCGGCGTGCACTACCCCTCGGACGTGGCGGTGGGCGCGGCCCTCGGCGCGGCCACCGCCTACGCGGGCGGCACCTGGATGCGCGGGACCCGCGCCCCGCGCCCGATCGGAGGCCGTCGCGATGGCTGACCGCACCACCGCCCTGCTCGCCCCGCCCCGCTCCCCGCAGCCCCCGAAGCCGGGGCCCGGCTCGCTGCCGCTCGGGCTCCTGAAGACCGCGCGGCCCCGCCAGTGGGTCAAGAACGTCCTGGTCGTCGCCGCCCCCGCGGCCGCGGGCGAGCTGTTCTCGCGGCACGCGCTCGGCCAACTCGCGCTGGTCTTCACCCTGTTCACGGCCGCCGCGGCCGCCGTCTACCTGATCAACGACGCCCGCGACGCCGACGCCGACCGCGCCCACCCCACCAAGTGCCGCAGACCCGTGGCGGCCGGGGTGGTCCCGGTGCCCGTCGCGTACGCCGCGGGCGCGGTGCTCGCGCTGCTCGCGCCGCTGGCGGCCGCCGTGCTGTGCACACCGCTCACGGCCTGCCTGCTCGCCGCGTACGTGGTGATGCAACTCGCGTACTGCGTCAGCCTCAAGCACGTGCTCGTCGTCGACCTCGCCGTCGTCACCACCGGTTTCCTGATGCGGGCGATGATCGGCGGGCTCGCGCTCGGGATCCCGCTGTCGCGCTGGTTCCTGATCACGACCGGCTTCGGCGCGCTCTTCATGGTCTCCGCCAAGCGGTACTCCGAAGCCGTGCAGATGGCCGGGCGCGCAGGCGCGACGCGGGCGCTCCTCACCGAGTACACAACCGGCTACCTGCGGTTCGTCTGGCAGCTCGCGGCGGGCGTGGCCGTGCTCGCGTACTGCCTGTGGGCCATGGAGAGCGGCACCGCGGGCACCGGCGTGCTGCCCTGGCGCCAGCTGTCGATGGTCGCCTTCATCCTCGCGATCCTGCGGTACGCGGTGTTCGCCGACCGGGGCACGGCGGGCGAGCCCGAGGACGTCGTCCTGCGCGACCGCGCGCTCGCCCTGATCGGGCTCGGCTGGCTCGCCATGTACGGGCTCGCGGTCGCGGACTGGTGAGGCGCGTGCGCCCCGCCGCGCGCGAGCTGCTCGGCTTCGCCGCCGCCGGGATCTGCGCGTACGCCGTCGACCTCGGCCTCTTCCTGTGGCTGCGCGGGCCCGTCGGGCTCGACCCGCTGACCGCGAAGGCCCTGTCGTTCGTCGCCGGGTGCACGGTCGCGTACGCGGGCAACGCGCTCGGCACCTACCGCGGGACCGGAGGAGGAGGGGCCTCACGGCTGCGCCAGTACGCCGTCTTCTGCGCCGTCAACGTCGCGGGCGCCCTCGTCCAGCTCCTGTGCATCGCCGTCTCCCACTACGGCCTGGGGTTCACCTCGCGGCGGGCGGACACGGTATCGGGCGCGGGAATCGGCATGGCACTGGCCACTGTCCTGCGGTTTTGGGGTACACGGACGTTGGTATTCCGCTCACAGGGCGCGCGGGACACACGGGTCACACAAGCCACACGGACCCCGCAGGACACGGGGACCCCGCGGGCCACGCCGACCGCACAGACCGCACCAGGAACGGGGCAGGGGACATGGACTGGCTGAAGAAGCTGCCTGGCATCGGGCCGTACGTCGAACGCTTGATGCGTACGCACGCGTGGCGCTCGTACGAACGGCTCGACGAGGTCCACTGGACCCGGCTCGCCGCCGCCATGACCTTCATCAGCTTCATCGCGCTCTTCCCGCTGATCACGGTCGCGGCGGCCATCGCGGCTGCCACCCTCTCCGCGAAGCAGACGCAGAAGATCGAGGACAAGATCTCCGAGCAGGTCCCGGGCATCTCCGACCAGCTCGACCTGGACGCCCTCGTCGCCAACGCAGGCACCGTCGGCCTCGTCGCGGGCGTCCTGCTGCTGTTCACCGGCGTCGGCTGGGTCGGCTCGATGCGGGAGTGCCTGCGCACGGTCTGGCTGCTCGAGGACACCGACGAGAACCCGTTCCTGCGCAAGCTCAAGGACCTGGGCGTGCTCGCCGGGCTCGGCGGCGCCGGGCTCGCCTCGCTCATCGCCTCCGGCGTCGCCTCCACGGCCGTGGGCTGGAGTGCCGACCAGCTCGGCGTCGACAGGGACGGCCCCGGCGGCGTGCTGCTCCAGCTGGCCGCGTTCGCCATCGCCGTCCTCGCCGACTTCCTGCTCCTGCTGTACGTCCTCACGCTGCTGCCCGGCGTCCAGCCGCACCGGCGCGCGCTGATCGTCGCCGCGCTGCTCGGCGCGGCCGGGTTCGAACTCCTGAAGGTCCTGCTCGGCGGCTATATGAAGGGCGTCGCCGCGAAGAGCATGTACGGCGCCTTCGGTGTGCCCGTCGCGCTGCTGCTGTGGATCAACTTCACCGCGAAGCTGCTCCTCTTCTGCGCCGCCTGGACGGCGACGCCGAAGACGGAGGCCGGCGAGGAGCAGCCGGAGGAGCGTACGGCCCGGCAGGACGAGCGGGCCGTCAGCCCCGGCGCAGCGGCCAGCGACGGTTGAGCAGGAACAGCCCGCCCGCGACCACGGCCAGTACCCCGGCCGCGATGCCGAGCGCGACACCCATGCCGTTGGACCCGCCGCCCGAGGCGTGCGCCACGTTCTTCGCGTTCGAGCCGCCGTCGCCCGGGGCGCCCTTGCCCGCGCCGGTGTGGGCACCCTTCGGCGGGACCAGGTCACCGACCGGCTTCACCTTGTCGTGGGCCGCGAAGCCCCAGTCGAGCAGCCGGGCCGTCTCCTTGTAGACGGCGTGCGGCTCGCCCGACGAGGGGTTCATGACGGTGACGAGCAGCACCTTGCCGTCGCGCTCGGCGACGCCCGTGAAGGTGTTGCCCGCGTTGGTCGTCGAGCCGTTCTTGACGCCCGCGATGCCCTTGTACGCCTCGACGCCGTCGGCGCCGGTCAGCAGGCGGTTGGTGTTCTGGATGCCGAAGGGCTCGCGCTTCGTCTTGCCCTTGTCCTTGCCCTTCTTGATCTTCTCCGTCTTGCCGGGGAACTCCGCGGTGGCCGTCGCGCAGTACTCGCGGAAGTCCTTCTTCTGGAGTCCGGAGCGGGCGAACAGGCTCAGGTCGTACGCGGACGACACCTGGCCCTTCTCGTCGTAGCCGTCGGGCGTGACGACGTTCGTGTCGAGGGCCTGGAGCTCCTCGGCGTGCTTCTGCATGTCCTTCACGGTCTGCGGGACGCCGCCGTTCATCTCGGACAGGACGTGCACGGCGTCGTTGCCGGAGCGCAGGAAGACACCCAGCCACAGGTCGTGGACCGAGTACGTCTCGTTCTCCTTGATGCCGACCAGGCTGCTGCCCACGCCGACGCCCTGCAGCTCCGACAGGGCGACCTTGTGCTTCTGGGTCTTCGGGAACTTCGGCAGGACCGTGTCCGCGAACAGCATCTTCAGGGTGCTCGCCGGGGCGAGGCGCCAGTGCGCGTTGTGCGCGGCGAGCACCTCGCCGGACTCCGCGTCCGAGACGATCCAGGAGCGGGCCGACAGGTCCTTGGGCAGCACCGGCGCGCCCGTCCGCAGCTCCACCTGGGTGCCCGGCTTGCCGAGACGGGCGCCGCCGACCGTGGACATCTGCGCGGGCGGCTTCGGCTGTTTGTCCTTGTCGCCGCCCGGCTTGTCGTCGGCGAACGCGGGCGCGGCCGCCGACAGGGACAGCAGCGTCGTGGAGGCGATGAGCAGGGCGGTCTTCTTCACAGCAGGCACGGACGAGAACGTACAGGGCGTGGCGGCACCCGTATCCGCCGAGGTCCGCGCAGCCCGGTGGCCCCCACCCCGAAGGCGGTCCGTGAGGGCGCCTGGTGATACTGAGCGTATGAAGCTCAGCCGCCCCGTCTCCTGGTTCCTGCTCGCCTTCGGCGCGTGGAGCTGGGTCATCTGGATCACTTTCGTCAAGAACCTGTGGAAGGACGGCAGCGGGCTCGCCTTCGACGACGGCCGTCCCACGGCGTACTTCTGGGTGCACCTGACGCTCGCCGTTGTCTCCTTTGTCTTGGGGACGGTGGTCGGGACCATCGGGTTGCGTGGGGTGCGCGCACTGCGCCGAACCTCATAGCCGTGAACGTCCTCGGAGCCGTCCTCATCGCGCTCGGCGTGGCCGCCGTCCTCGGCGGGCTGCTCTGGTACGTGTGGCGGCGGACGGTGCGCGACACCACGGTCAAGGGCTCCTGGGGCAGACGCCTGGGCACGGTGGCGTACCTCGCGGGCCCCGTGCTGATGTTCGCGGCCCTGGTGGCGGAGCGGGCCGGGGCCCCGTTCCCGCTCCAGCAGATCCTGGCGTGGCCGGGCTTTTTGTGGATGGCGTTCGCGCTGTATCTGCTTCTGGCGCTGCTGGTCGGCGAGCTGGTACGCCCACTGCTGAAACGATGGACAGCCCGTCCGGCGCTCGATGACGAGGCGCGAAGCGCCGACGAGGCGGGGAAAGGGGCGCAGCCCCAGCCGACCGGCCCGGGCGGGGACCTGCCCCGGCGCCTCTTCGTGGCCAGAACAGTAGCCGCGGGCGCGGCCACGGTGGCGGCGGCGACCGTGGGCTACGGCACGTACGAGGTGCTCCGCGGCCCCCGCGTGAAACGCGTCACCGTCCCGCTGGCCAAGCTGCCCCGCGCGGCGCACGGCTTCCGCATCGCCGTGGTGAGCGACATCCACCTCGGCCCGGTGCTCGGCGAAGGCTTCGCCCGACGGGTCGTGGACACCGTCAACTCCACCCAGGCCGACCTCATCGCGATCGTCGGCGACCTGGTGGACGGGGATGTCGAGGACCTCGCGGGCGCCGCCCGCCCCCTCGCCGACCTGCGCGCACGCCACGGCGCGTTCTTCGTCACAGGCAATCACGAATACTTCTCCGGCGCCGAGCAGTGGGTGGAGCACGTCCGCTCGCTCGGCCTGCGCCCCCTGGAGAACGCCCGCACCGAACTGCCGTACTTCGACCTCGCCGGGGTCAACGACGTGCAGGGCGAGGACGAGGGCCAGGGCCCCGACTTCGCCAAGGCGCTCGGCGACCGGGACCGCACGCGCGCCTCGGTGCTGCTCGCCCACCAGCCGGTGGTCATCCACGACGCCGTCGAGCACGGCGTCGACCTCCAGCTCTCCGGCCACACCCACGGCGGCCAGCTCTGGCCCAACAACTTCGTCGCCGACCTCGCCAACCCCACCCTCGCGGGCCTGGAACGCTACGGCGACACGCAGCTGTACGTGACGCGCGGCGCCGGGGCGTGGGGCCCGCCCGTGCGGGTGGGGGCGCCGTCCGACATCACGGTGGTGGAGCTGGCTTCGCGCCGGGCGTGAGCAGGGCGGCCGGCTCGGACAGCGGCTGAGGGTGCGGCGGCGCGGACGGAGGCGACGGCACGCGCGGGAGGCTGACCAGGACCGTCAGGCCCTCGCCCGGCGCCGTGCGGAGCTGGACGCGCCCGCCGTGGGCCGCCACCACGCCCTGCACGATCGCCATGCCGAGCCCGCTGCCCGCGCTGCGGCCCGCCCGGAAGAAGCGGTCGAAGACCCGGGCCGCGTCGTCGTCGCCGAGGCCCGGCCCCTCGTCCGCCACGGTCAGGCACACCACGTGGCCCCGCCGCTCAAGGCCGAGCCGCACCGGGGTCCTGGCGGGGGTGTGGGCGCGTACGTTGGCGAGCAGGTTGGCGAGGACCTTGCGCAGGCCCTGCTCGTCCGCCCGCACCAGGATCGCGCCGTCCGCGCACACCGTGAGCGGGCGGCCCGGGTCCTGCGCGCGCAGGTCGTCGGCCGCGTCCCGCACCAGGCGGCTCAGGTCGACCGCGCGGAGGCGGAGTTCGGGCTGCTGGTCCAGGCGGGCCAGGGTGAGCAGCTCCTCCACGAGGTGGTTCATGCGGTCGGTCTCGGCGTTGACGCGGCACCACGCGCGGGAGCGGTCCTCCGGCGTGGTCAGCATGCCGTTGTCGTACAGCTGGAGGTAGCCGCGGATCGCCGACAGCGGGGTGCGCAGCTCGTGCGAGGCGTCCGCGACGAACTGCCGCAGCTGGGCCTCGCTGCGCTCGCGGGTCGCGAAGGCCGTCTCGACCTGCTGGAGCATGGAGTTGAGCGCGAGCCGCAGCTGCTCGGTCTCCCGCACCTCGGTCCGCCGCGTCGGCACGCGCCGCTTCAGGTCGCCCTCGGCGATCGCGGAGGCCGTCTCGACCATGTCCTCCAGGGGCCGCAGGCGCCGGCTCGCGGAGATCATCGTCAGGACGGCGAGCAGCGCGAGCAGCAGCACGCCGAAGGCCAGATCGAGCCGGAGCGCCTTGCGCACGCTCGCGTGCACGTCCTCCGTGGAGGTGGCGAGGACGAGGACCGAGCCGTCGGCGATCCGCACGCCGAGGGCGCGGTACGAGTCGCCGTCGAGCCGTACGTCACCCGGTCCCGGGCGGTCCGCGAACCGCTGCGCGTCGCCGACGGCGCGGGCGAGCTGGAGCTGGAGCCGCCGGGAGCCGACGAACCCGAAGTGGACGGGCTTGCCGCGGGGGTCGACGGCCACGAACAGCGAGGTGGAGGGGGGCAGTTCGTCCGCGTCCCCGACCTTCGGCGGCAGCGCGACGAGCGAGTCCTTGAAGTTGTTGATCTCCTTCAGATGGTCGAGGGTGAACGGCATGCCGGCGAACGCGGTACGTGAACTCTTCAGCTCGGAGTCGACGCTGTTGAGCAGGTAGTGCTTCATGCCCATGATGCTCACGGCGGTCGCGGCCGCTATGCCGAGGGCGAGCAGGACGACGTTCACCAGCGTGAGCTTGGCGCGCAGCGAGTTCCCGAAGAGCCGCCGCGGGCCGGGGCAGGCCCGCTTCCTCATGCCAGTCCGTACCCCACGCCGCGCCGGGTCGTGATCAGCGGGGGCCCCACCTGGTCGAGCTTGCGCCGCAGATAGCTGATGTACGTCTCCACGACCGTCGACTCCGCCGCGTGCTCGATGTGCCAGACGTGGCGCAGGAGTTGCTCCTTGGGCACCACCCGGCCGCCGTTGCGGACGAGGAAGCGCAGCAGGGCGTACTCGGTGGGCGTGAGCTGCACCTCGCGGCCGCCCCTGCGCACCAGATACGTCGTCTCGTCCAGCTCCAGGTCGCCGTAGCGCAGCGGCGGGCGCTGCGGCAGCACGTCACCGGGCCGGGTGCGGCGCAGCACCGCGCCGACGCGGGCCACGACCTCGTCGATGTGGAACGGCTTGGTGATGTAGTCGTCGGCGAAGCCGAGGGCGCCGATGACCTCGGCCGGCGCGTCGCGCGCGGTGAGGAACACCAGCGCGAGGTCGGGCCTGCGCGCCCGCAGTTCACGGCCGAGCTGCCGCCCGTCGCCGTCCGGCAGCATCACGTCGAGGAGCGCGCAGTCGGGCCGGGTGCGCCCGGCGAGCGCGCGGGCCTCGCGCACGGAGCCCGCCGTCATCACGTCGAAACGGTGGAAGCGCAGGGTCAGGCTGAGGACGTCGGCGATGCTCGGCTCGTCCTCCACCACGAGCACGGTGGCGCCGCCCGCCTCGGGAGCGGCCTCTGCGACAGGTGTTCCCCGGGATCCCTCGGCGTGGCTCATGTCCCCAGTATCGGGGCGCTCGTTGTACCGGGGGGCCGGACCGTGGTTTGGAGTTGCTTGAGAATCACGGCCTTCGCCGCGCGACCGGCCGCCGTGCCGCTGATGCTGGGGGTCCTCCGCGCCGCGGGGGCCGCCGGGCCCCGGCTCGGCTCGGCGAAGAGACCGAACCATCGGACGAAGGGGCGTACGACGTGGTGGCATGGGCGCGCTGGTGCTACCGGCACCGGCTGGTGGTCCTGGTGCTGTGGGCGGTGGCACTGGTCGGCCTGGGGGCCGTCGCCGGCCCCGCGGGCACCGACTACGCGAACGTCTTCTCCGCCTCCGACACGGACTCCAAGCGCGCCGGCGACCTGATGGAGAAGGCCTTCCCGGAGCGCAGCGGCGACACCGACACCGTGGTGTGGAAGACCGCGCGTGGGTCGGTGCGGGACGCCGCCGTGCGCGAGCGGATCGAGCCCGCGCTCGCCGGGATCGCCGGGATGAAGGGCATCGGCGAGGTGGCGGGCCCGTACGGGCAGGGCCCCGAGGCCGCCGCGCGGATCAGCCGCGACGGGCGCGTCGCCTACGCGCGGGTCACCTTCACCGAGCAGGCCGACGACGTCTCCAAGCGCCTCGTCCAGGACGTCGTGGACACCGCGCTCGACGCCGAGCGCCCCGGGCTTCGCGTCGCGCTCGGGGGCCAGGCCGTGGCCCGCGTCCAGGAGCCGCCCGCGGGCACCGCGGAGGCCGTCGGCATCGCGGCCGCCGCCGTGGTGCTCTTCCTCGCCTTCGGCTCGCTGTTCGCGATGCTCCTGCCGATCCTGACGGCCGTGTTCGCCGTCGGCGCCGGGCTGCTCGCCACGATGCTGCTCAGCCACGTCACGGCCGTGCCCGAAGTGGCCCCGCTGCTCGGCACGTTGATCGGGCTCGGCGTCGGCATCGACTACGCGCTGTTCATCGTCACCCGGCACCGCCGGGGCATCCTGCGCGGCCTCGACCCCGAGGAGTCGGCCGCGCGTGCGCTCGACACCTCAGGACGTGCCGTGCTGTTCGCGGGCGGCACCGTGTGCGCCGCGCTCGCCGGGATGCTCGTGATGAACATGCGCTTCCTGGACGGCGTGGTCATCGCCGCCTCCCTCACCGTCGTCCTGAGCGTGCTCGCCGCCCTCACCCTGCTGCCCGCGATGCTCGGCGTGCTCGGGCCCCGCGTGCTCAGCCGCCGCCAGCGCCGCCGCCTCGCGGCCACGGGACCCGAGCCGGAGGAGCCGACCGGCCTCGCGGCGCGCTGGGCCGGGGCCGTGGAGCGGCGCCCGCGGACGGTCGCGCTGCTGGCCGTCGCGGTCATGGCGGCCCTGTCGCTGCCGCTCCTCTCGCTGCGCCTCGGCGCTACCGACCAGGGCAACCACCAGGAGTCCAGCACCACCCGACAGGCCTACGACCTGCTGGCCGAGGGCTTCGGACCCGGCTTCAACGGGCCCCTCCAAGTCGTCGTGGAGAAGGCGGACCCGGCCGCCACCGAGGGCCTGGTGGAGCGCATCCGCGAGACGCAGGGCGTGGCGCACGTCGCCGCCGCGCCGCCCCCTGCCGACGGCGGCACCGCCGTCATCCAGGTCGTCCCCACCACATCGCCGCAGTCCGAGGGGACGGACCGCCTGATCGACCGGCTGCGCGCCGACGTGCTGCCGCGGGCGGGCGTGGACGCGCACGTCGGCGGCGTGACGGCGGTGTTCAAGGACTTCGCCACGGTCACGGCGGAGCGACTGCCGTACTTCGTGGGCGCCATCGTCGTGCTCGGCTTCCTGCTGCTCCTGGTCGCCTTCCGCTCCCTGGTCGTCCCGCTGACGGCGGCCGTGATGAACCTGCTCGCGGCCGCGGCCTCCTTCGGCCTCCTGGTGGCGGTGTTCCAGTGGGGCTGGGGCGCGGAGACGCTCGGCATCGCCAAGGAGGGCCCGATCACGGCGTTCCTGCCGGTCGTCATGCTCTCGCTGCTCTTCGGCCTGTCGATGGACTACCAGGTGTTCCTGGTCAGCCGCATGCACGAGGAGTGGGTGCACACCCGGGACAACGCCCGCGCGGTGCGCGTCGGCCTCGCGGAGACCAGCCGGGTCATCAACTGCGCGGCGCTCATCATGATCTGCGTGTTCTCCGCCTTCGTCCTCAGCGGCGACATGGAGGGCGCGATGGCGGGCATCGGCCTCGCGGCGGCCGTCGCGCTCGACGCGTTCGTGCTGCGCACCGCGCTCGTACCCGCCGTCATGCAGCTGCTCGGCCGCGCCAACTGGTGGCTGCCGCCCTGGCTCGACCGCCGTCTGCCGCACCTCGCCGTCGAGCCCGAGGACGCCGTGCCCCCGGCGCCCGAGGACCTTGAGGCGCTGGTGGCGGCGGCCCTCGGCCCGGCGATGCCCGCGCCGGGCCGGCGGGGGCCCGGCGTGTGCGCGGTCGACGGGGCGTGCGGGGCGACGGACCCGCTGACCGCCCGCGGCGACTTCGCGCCGTACGACCCGTACGACCCGTACGACCCGGCGTACGCGGCCGGCGACGAGCACTGCGTCCCCGGGCTGCCCGGGCTCCCCAAGTACCCGGGCCTCCCCGGCGGGGACGAGCGCGGTGCCCACGTCGTGCACGGCTTCATCATCACGCCCGACGGCGAGCCCATCCACACCGTGACCATGACCCTGCTGTCCAAGAGCGGCCGCCAGCTCGACCGCGTCTCGTCCCTCGCCGACGGCTCGTACGTCCTCTCGGCGCCCGCCCCCGGCGTGTACCTGCTCGCGGCGACGGCTCCCGGGTACGCCTCGAAGGCCCGCCACATCATGCTCGGCAGCGGCCCGCTGACGTACGACCTGGAGCTGGTGGAGGCGGTGGGCATCGGGCCCGCGCAGTGAGGCCTCAGCCGCGGGCCAGCTCCGGCCGCTTGGAGTAGTCGGTGAAGCCGAGCACGTTGCCCCACGGGTCCGTGATCTCCACCGTCCAGCCCGTGGCCCCGGCGAACGGCTCGGCGAGGACCGGGACCCCGGCCGCGGCGAGGCCCGCGGCCGTGGCCCGCGCGTCCCGCACCTCCAGCCAGACGCGCGGCGCGGGCCCCAGCGGCGGCCGGCGCCCGAGGCCCTCCTCAACGCGCAGGAGCAGGCCGGGCGTCTCGGCCCCTGCCTTCAGGACGGCGAGCCCGGCCTCGTCGAGCCGGTACGCGACCGGGAACCCGGCCCGTTCGTAGAAGCCGACGGCCTCGGCGAGGTCGCCGACGGGCAGCAGCACGTTGTCGTATCCGAGGAGGTCCGGAACGCACGGTGGACGATTGTCTGACATAGCGTCAGAATACGGACATGAAGAGTATGACGGAAGTCCATGACCTCACGACTCTCGCCGAAGAGCACCTGAACCGCGCCCGCGGCGACGCCCACGGCCGCAGCGCGCGGCTCGTCGTCCACGACGGGGCGCTGCGGCAGAGCGTCATCGCGCTGGCCTCGGGATCGGCGCTCGACGAGCACAACACGCCGCCCGCCGCGAGCCTGTGCGTGCTGCGAGGGCGGGTGCGGCTGACCACCGAGCGGGGCGGCGAGAGCGTGCTCGACGCCGGTCAGTTCGCCGCGCTGCCGCACGAGCGGCATGGCCTCGTCGCCCTCGCGGACGCCGTGGTCCTCCTCACCGCGGTGACGGCGACGCCCTGACGCGGGGCGGTCCCGGCGCGGTGTCCCGGGGCCCGGCGAAGCCCACCCACACCAGGCCCCGGCCCCGGCGCGCGGAAGGAGCGGGGATGGGAGCGGGTGGATTCGTCGGGGTCAGTCGGCGCGCCGCTTGGGCTGGGACGCTTCGAGGATCGCCGTCACGTCCAGCGACACCTTGGCGCCGATCGAGTCGGGGAGGGCGATCACCTGGCCGGGGGCGTGCACCTGGTGGTTCGCGTACTCGCCTCCTGCGGGGGCGCTGAGCACATGCAGGCGCTGGTGCTTGCGATCGAGGATGACGTACACAGGGATCTTGGCGATGGCGTAGGCGGCGACTTTGACACGCAGGTCGTTCTGGTAGTTGTTCGAAGTGACTTCGAGCACCATGCGGAAGACAGCGGGGTCGTAGCAGTTGTACTCGATCACGCGGTCGTCGCTGTCCGCGTCGATGATGGAGAGGTCGGGGACGGCATAGTCCTCCGGCCCACCGGGCAGCCACAGGCCGACGCGTTGGAGCACCTCGGTCTCCCCCTCGTGCAGCCCCGCCGCGAAGAACGCGCGCATGAGATCGGTCAGCGTTGAGGCGTGTGCGCCGTCCGGCAGCATGGTCACGGTGATGACGCCCCCGATGACTTCGACGCGGCAGCCGGGTAACCGCTTCATGATGAACTCGGCCTCGTCGAGCAACGTCATCGGTGGCATCCCTGGACCTCCCACGCACGGGTGTCGAGAGCATCCTCGGAGGTCCGGCTTCGCCCGAATGCCTCACGCCGGATGCGTTCACGCGAACGAGTGAGGGCCCCGCCCCCGGTGCGAAACCGGGGGCGGGGCCCTCACCGCAAGCCGAGCCGGAGGCTCAGAAGCGGCGCGTGATCAGGGCGCGCTTCACTTCCTGGATCGCCTTCGTGACCTCGATGCCACGCGGGCAGGCGTCCGTGCAGTTGAACGTGGTGCGGCAGCGCCACACGCCGTCCTTGTCGTTCAGGATCTCCAGGCGCTGCTCGCCCGCCTCGTCACGGCTGTCGAAGATGAAGCGGTGCGCGTTCACGATCGCGGCCGGGCCGAAGTACTGGCCGTCGTTCCAGAAGACCGGGCAGGACGACGTGCACGCGGCGCACAGGATGCACTTCGTGGTGTCGTCGAAGCGCTCGCGGTCCTCCGGGGACTGGAGGCGCTCGCGCGTCGGCTCGTTGCCCGTGGTGACCAGGAAGGGCATCACGTCGCGGTAGGCCTGGAAGAACGGCTCCATGTCCACGACGAGGTCCTTCAGGACCGTCAGGCCCTTGATGGGCTCGACCGTGATCGGCTTGGCCGGGTTGATGTCCTTGATCAGGGTCTTGCAGGCCAGGCGGTTCTTGCCGTTGATCCGCATGGCGTCCGAGCCGCAGATGCCGTGCGCGCAGGAGCGGCGGAACGTCAGCGTGCCGTCCAGGTCCCACTTGATCTTGTGCAGACCGTCGAGGACGCGTTCCTTGGGGTCGATCTCCAGCTGGAAGTCTTCCCAGGTCGCCTCCGCCGAGACCTCCGGGTTGAAGCGGCGGATCCGGAAGGTGACGGTGATGAGGTGGGACGAGGCCGCGGCGTCCGCCTCGACCTTGTCCATCGTCGGGGTTGCCATCAGTACTTACGCTCCATCGGCTGGTAGCGGGTCTGGACGACCGGCTTGTAGTCGAGGCGGATCGAGTCCTTGCCGTCGTCGGCGACCTCGCGGTACGCCATGGTGTGGCGCATGAAGTTGACGTCGTCGCGGTTGGGGTAGTCCTCGCGGTAGTGACCACCGCGGGACTCCTTGCGGGCGAGGGCCGAGACCGCCATGACCTCGGCGAGGTCGAGCAGGTTGCCCAGCTCGATCGCCTCCAGGAGGTCGGTGTTGAAGCGCTTGCCCTTGTCCTGGACCGAGACGTTCTTGTAGCGCTCGCGCAGCTCGGCGATCTTCTCGACGGCCGTCTTGATGGTCTGCTCCGTGCGGAACACCATCACGTTGGCGTCCATCGTCTCCTGGAGTTCCTTGCGGATCTCCGCGACCCGCTCGGTGCCCCGGGAGTCGCGCAGCTGCTCGACCAGGTCGACCACAAGGCCCGCCGGGTTCTCCGGCAGCTCCACGAAGTCGGCCTTCGCGGCGTACTCCGCGGCGGCGATGCCCGCGCGGCGCCCGAAGACGTTGATGTCGAGCAGCGAGTTGGTGCCCAGGCGGTTGGCGCCGTGCACCGACACGCAGGCGACCTCGCCGGCCGCGTACAGGCCCGGGACGACGGTGGTGTTGTCCGCCAGGACCTCACCCTCGACGTTCGTCGGGATGCCGCCCATGGCGTAGTGCGCGGTCGGCTGGATCGGGATCGGGTCCGTGTAGGGCTCGATGCCGAGGTACGTACGCGCGAACTCCGTGATGTCCGGGAGCTTGGCGTCGAGCTGCTCCGGCGGGAGGTGCGTCAGGTCCAGGTAGACGTGGTCGCCCTCGGGACCGCAGCCGCGGCCCTCGCGGATCTCCGTGTAGATGGAGCGCGAGACGACGTCACGGGACGCGAGGTCCTTCATGACCGGCGCGTACTTCTCCATGAAGCGCTCGCCGTCCTTGTTGCGGAGGATGCCGCCCTCACCGCGGGCGCCCTCCGTCAGCAGGATGCCCATGCGCCAGATGCCGGTCGGGTGGAACTGGAAGAACTCCATGTCCTCAAGGGGCAGACCGCGCCGGTAGCAGGCCGCCTGGCCGTCACCGGTCAGGGTGTGCGCGTTGGAGGTCACCTTGAAGAACTTGCCGGTGCCGCCCGAGGCGTAGATGACGGCCTTCGCCTGGAAGACGTGGATCTCGCCGGTGGCCAGCTCGTACGCGACGACGCCCGCCGACTTCCTGACGCCGTCCTCCTCCACGATGAGCTGATCGAGGACGTAGAACTCGTTGAAGAACTCCACACCCTCCTTGATGCAGTTCTGGTAGAGGGTCTGGAGGATCATGTGGCCGGTGCGGTCGCCCGAGTAGCAGGACCGGCGGACCGGGGCCTCGCCGTGGTTGCGGGAGTGACCGCCGAACCGGCGCTGGTCGATCTGGCCCTCGGGCGTCCGGCCGAACGGCAGGCCCATCTTCTCCAGGTCGAGGACCGCGTCGATGGCCTCCTTCGCGAGGATCTCGGCGGCGTCCTGGTCGACCAGGTAGTCACCGCCCTTGATCGTGTCGAAGGTGTGCCACTCCCAGTTGTCCTCCTCCACGTTGGCGAGCGCGGCGGCCATGCCGCCCTGCGCCGCGCCGGTGTGGGAGCGCGTGGGGTAGAGCTTGGTGAGCACGGCGGTGCGGCTGCGCTTCGTCGCCTCGATGGCGGCGCGCATACCGGCGCCGCCGGCGCCGACGATGACGGTGTCGTACTTGTGAATCTTCACTGGGGTCGCCTCGGCTTTAGCGGATGTTCGGGTCGAAGGTGAAGATCACCAGCGTGCCCAGGAGGATGGTGAACACCGTGGCGGTGTACAGCAGGCCCTTGAGCCACAGGCGCGTGTTCGGGCGCTCCGCGTAGTCGTTGATGACCGTGCGCAGGCCGTTCGCGCCGTGCAGCATGGCGAGCCACAGCATCAGCAGGTCCCAGACCTGCCAGAACGGGGACGCCCAGCGACCCGCGACGAACGCGAAGCCGATCTTCGAGACACCGCCGTCGAGCACCAGCTGGATCAGCAGGTGCGTGATGACGAGGACGACGAGGACGACGCCGGACAGGCGCATGAACAGCCAGGCGGCCATCTCGAAGTTGCCGCGGGTGGCGCGAGGCGTCTTCGACGTGCGCTTGCGGGGGGCCTCGATGACGGGCGCGGGGTTGTCGGCGTCGTAGAGGGAGTCACCCTCCACGGGGCCCACTCCGGACTTCTCGAGCGTGGTGTCGGACATGTCTGGCCTCAGCTCCCGAACAGTTCACGGACGGCGTGGCCGAGGACCGGGTACAGCGCGCCCACCATCAGGACGACCCAGATGCCCACGACGGTCCAGAGCATCTGCTTCTGGAAGCGCGGGCCCTTCGACCAGAAGTCGACGGCGATGACGCGCAGGCCGTTGAGCGCGTGGAAGAGGATGGCGGCGACCAGACCGTACTCGAGGAGCGCGACGATCGGCGTCTTGTAGGTAGCCACGACCTCGTCGTACGCCTCGGGCGAGACGCGGACGAGAGCGGTGTCCAGCACATGTACGAACAGGAAGAAGAAGATGAGGACGCCGGTGACTCGATGAGCCACCCAGGACCACATTCCTTCCCGGCCGCGGTACAGCGT
Source organism: Streptomyces sp. NPDC045778 (assembly GCF_056431945.1). NCBI lineage: Bacteria > Bacillati > Actinomycetota > Actinomycetes > Kitasatosporales > Streptomycetaceae > Streptomyces > Streptomyces sp. NPDC045778. Next base: position 52,478 of record NZ_JBWKJZ010000031.1, on the reverse strand, counting down.
TCCAGCCGGCACGGAAGAACCCTCCGGGAGCGGGGATTGGGGCCGGCCGGCTTCTTGGTCGGACGAGCCCGGCCGGGTACGGTCCACCGGCCGCTCGTCATCGTATCGACGAGTTGTCGGTGGGCTTGCCCGGGGTCCTCGGGTGTGATCAAACAGGCAATCAAACTGGTACGTACGGGCTATCGCTGCGTGCTGCGGGGGCCTGCCCCGGCGGCGGGGCCGGGGACGGTACGGAGATTCCAGGCCAGTTGTGGACAAGCCGGGTGAGTCGGGCGCGGGCGGTGCGCCGTAGCTCGTCCCCGGCCACGGCCAGCTCCTCCTCCGGGGCGTTGCCGAGCCGGTCGCGCAGCGAGGCGAGCAGGTGGTCGAGGGCCTCGCCGGGAGCGGTGGCCTCCAGGAAGATCACGAAGGGGTGGCCGAAGCGGCTCTCGTACGCGGCGTGGGCGGCGCGCAGGGCGGTGGCGACGGCGTGGGCGCCGGCCGGCGGCGGGGCCGGTTCGCGCGGCTCGGCGGCCAGGGCCTCGGCGAGGTCGGCGGGCGTCAGGTCGTACGCGGCCTCGTCGGCGGCGGCGAGCAGCGCGCCGAGGTCGGGGTAGGGCCGGTGGGCGGTGAGCCTGCGGGCCCAGTGGCTGCTTCCGTAAGCGGTCAGGAGGGTGCGCTGGACCTCGTCGGCGGGCGCGGCGTTCAGGGGCTCCAGCGGGCCCGCAGATGCCGGGGATCCCGAGGGGGCCGGTATGGCGCGGTGCGACGGCAGGGGGGCTCCTCGGCGGAGGGCAGACGGGTGAGTGACGGTGCGCCACGCTATCGGGGTGACGGAAGAAGTGTCCGTCCGCTCTGCGGAATCGGCGTGGCGAATTCACCCGGATAGGAGAGTTTGGAGGCTCCGAGTGGACGGGCGGGGTCGGGGAGAGGGGGCTTAGCGTGGAGGTGTGGACGCCTTGACATGCGGGGCCGTACGGGCCGTGGGGGCACTGGAGGCCGCCGGTGCGGGTGCCGTGCCGCCCGGCGGCACCGGGGGTGACCCGCGGTGAGGCGGCGCGCGGCCCTCGTGGGCGGAGGCGTCGTCGCGGCGGGCGCCGTGGTCGTCGCCCTGGTGGCCTGGCCCGGTGGCGACGACGGCGGGAGCGGCCGGCGGGTCGGCCGTGCCCCCACCTCCGCCGAGCCCACGCCCTCGCGGTCCTACGCCCTGTCGAAGGCCCCCCGCACCATCCCGGCCGTGCGCCAGCACACCCCCGCCCGCGGGCCGGGCTGGCGCCCCGGGCCCGGGGGGCGCGTGGTGGTGGGCGACCCGGGCCTCAGGGACGAGGCCCGGCTGCTCGCCGGTGAGCTGCGCCTTCGGTACGGGGGCGAGGCGGCGCCGCGCCGGGGCGACGTACGGCTCGACCTGGACGGCGCCGCGAAGGGCCGGAACCCGGAGTCGTACACGCTCACCGTGAAGGACCGGATCGTCCGCGTCACAGGCCCCGCGGAGGCGGGCGTCTTCTACGGCACCCGCACCCTGAAGCAGGCCGTGCGCGCCGACGGCGCCGCGCCCGAGGGCGTCGTGCGGGACGCGCCCGCGAAGCCGCGGCGCGGTTTCATGGTCGACATCGCCCGCAAGCACTTCTCGGCCGAGTGGATCGAGCGGCGCGTGGTGGAGCTGGGCGACCTCAAGTACAACGAGCTGGGTCTGCACTTCTCCGACGACCAGGCGTTCCGGGTCGCATCGGAGTCCCATCCGGAGGTGGTCTCGGCCGAGCACCTCAGCAAGGAGCAGGTGCGCCGCATCGTCGACCTCGCGGCGAGCCGCCACATCACCGTCGTACCGGAGATCGACTCGCCGGGGCACCTCGGCGCCGTTCTGAAGGCGCACCCGGATCTCCAGCTGCGCGACGTCCGGGGCGCGGCGACGCGGGGGGCCGTGGACATAGCGAATCCGAAGGCGGCGCGGATCGTCGACGACCTGCTGCGCGAGTACGGCGACCTGTTCCCCGGCGAGCAGTGGCACATCGGCGCGGACGAGTACCAGGCCCTGGTGGTCCGCGATCCGGAGGCCTCCTATCCGCGCCTGGCCGCGGCGGCGCGCGAGCGGCTCGGGCCCGGCGCCCGGATCCAGGACCTGGCGACGCGGTGGCTGAACGACCGGGCGCGGACGGTCGGCCCCGCGCGGGATGTCCGGGCCTGGAACGACGGCTTCTTCCGCGGCGGCGTCACGGCCGCCGACGAGCGCGTCGAGGTGGCGTACTGGACCGGCAAGGAACTCGGCGCCCGCGACCCCGTCGAGTATCTGCGCGACGGCCGTGACGTCCTCAACTACAACGACGAGTACCTCTACTACGTCCTCGGCGAGCCGAACGACTTCGCCTACCCCACCGGGCAGCGCGTCTACGAGCAGTGGACCCCGCGCGTCCTGCGCGGCACCCGGCCGGTCGACGCCGCGTACGACGACCAGATCCTCGGCGGCGCCTTCGCCGTCTGGTGCGACCTCGCCGGGGCCCAGACGCAGGAGCAGGTGGCCCGGGGCATCCGCATGCCGCTGCGGGCGACAGCGCAGAAGCTGTGGGACGCCCGGCAGCCGTCGAGGCCGTGGCGCGACTTCGTGGACCTCGCGGGGCGGGTGGAGGACGGCGGGCGGTGAAAACCCCGTCCGGAGTTTGAGGACACGGCCGGGCGGGCCAACTAGGGGGAAAAGGGGCGCGGGCCGTCTAGGGTGCGGCCACGGCGGCACAGGCACGGTGCGAGTACGACGGGGGCGGGGACATGGGGTACTGGGGCTATTACGTCGTGGGAAGGAGCACGCGTCCACTGGGGGAGTGCGCTGCGCTCGCGGGAGCGCGGGACGAACTCGCACTCCTGGAGCGGCGGCCCGACGGCTGGCAGGTGTGGGAGTGCCCGAGCAAGGCCACCGAGGAGGCCAAGGACGTCGGGAACATGAACGCGCTGGCCGCGGAGACCGGCGCGCCCGCCCTCTTCGGCTACGTGCTGGACAGCGACTGCGTGGTCGTCGAGGCGGCCGCCCCTGACAGCGGCGCGTGGACGACGTGCCTGGCGCGCACCGCGATGGCCCGCTATCTGGCCGCCGACGAGCTGACCGTCGAGGACTACTTCCTCGAACCGCGCGACGCCGCCGAGCGCGCCGTCGCCTGGGCGGCCGAGGCGGGCCGCTCCGCGCGCTCCGCGGCGCTGCTCCACGTGCTCCGCGCCGACCCCGAGCCGTCCGCGGAGGAGCTGTTCTTCCGGTTCCTCGACCGGCTCGGGGTGCTGCCGCAGTAGCGCTCCGCCCACCAGCTGATTTCGGCCGCAGTGACGGAAACGGGCCGTCGGACGCTGTAAGGGCATGTGAAGCCAGAAGAGACACCTGCGAGCTTGGTGGAGCTGATCGCCCAGGCCGACGAGGCGGGCCTCGCCGCGAGCGGGCTCGCCTGCCTCGACCGGTGCGTGCCGCTGTTCGGCTCCGGCGTCGACGAACAGGTCCTCAGGCCGCTGTGGGCGAGCCTCGCGGAGGGCACGGCGTGGGGCGGGGCGCTCGCCGGGGTGCGGCAGGCCCTCGAACCCGCAGAGGCCGCAGACGCCGCAGACGCCGCGTTCGCCGCGGATCCGGCGGCGGTGCTCGCCCGGCGGATGCTCGCCGCCGCCCCCGCCGAGCGCACCGCGGGCGCGCTGCGGACCTGGGCCGACGGCTGCTCCGCCGCCGCGCTCCAGATCCACCGCCTCCTCGACGCCACGGGCGAGGGCGTGGCACCGCTGGTCGCCGCCGAGCTGCGCCGCCAGATACGCGTCCTGGAACTCCTCGGCGCGAGCGCCCCCGGCGGCGGCCTGCGCCAGGTGCTCGACGTGTCGACGGAGGGCCGCAGGGTGCTGCGCGCGGTGGTCTCACGCCGCGCGAGGACCGCGCCGTAAGGGGGAGCGCCCTTGAGGGGAGCGCCCTTGAGGGGGAGCGCCGCTGAGGGGAGCGCCCTTAAGGGGCGCGGGGAACTGCGCGACCAGCCACGACGAACCCGCGGACGGCCACGGCGGTTGGACCTACGGCGCGAGCACCTGCCCAAGGCGCGCCCCCGCAGGAGTCCCGAGCTGAGCCCGCGCGTAGTACACCCCGCTGGTCCGCAGGACAGTACCGTCGGCCCCGGTATCCAGCTGAAGCACCGTCCCGTCCCCCTTGTCCTCGCCCTCGGCGCCGACCGCGAGGTCGGGACGCCCGTTCCCGTCGAAGTCGGCGAGCGTGACCGAGGAGCCGAGCCGGTCACCGGTCTCCGTGACGCCGGGGATGTCCGGCTCGTCCTGGCTGACAGCCAGCGCACCCGCGCCGGTCAGACCCGCGCGCGAGCCCTTGAGGAGCAGCGACGTACCCGCGTCCGTACGGGCCTTGCCCGCGCGCGTGATGTCCTCGCCCGGCGCGCCCGTGAGCACGTCCGCGCAGCCGTCGCCGTCCACGTCGGCCGCCGCGACCGACCAGCCCATCGCGTCGCCCGCCTCGGCCGCGCCGGGCACGCCTGCCGTGGCCTGGTGGACGGTCCGCGCGCCCGTGCTCGTGAGCCCGCCGGAGCCGCCGTTCACGACGGTGACCTGGCCGCCCGCGTGCGCGCCCGACTCGGCGGTGTACGGCTGGCCGATGACCAGGTCGTCGTAGCCGTCGCCGTTCACGTCGGCCGCCGCCACGGAGCGGCCGCCCCGGGTGGAGAGGTGGCCGGCCTTGCTGAGGCCCGAGCGGGTGCCCCGGAACCAGAGGGCCTTGGCCTGGCCCGCCGTGTCCCGGTAGGTGAGGGCCACGTCCGCGTACCCGTCGTGGTTGAAGTCGCCGGAGGCCGCAGCCGGGAAGGAGATGGCCCGCTCGGCGGAGGTGATCGTGCCCGCCGCCTCCTGGTCCGCCGAGAGCCGCGCGGCCCAGCTGCCGCCCGTGCCGGTGGACGCCGCGAACACGTCCGCCTTGCCGTCCTTGTTGAAGTCGCCGACGGCCACGGCCGAGCCGAACCGCGCGCCGCCGTACGCGAAGTCCTCCGACAGCTGCATGTCCGTGCCGGAGGTGAAGCCGGGGCCGTACAGCATCGTGACCGCGCCCCGGTCCTTGTGGCCCGCGGTGTCGTCCTCGCCGGGCGCGCCGATGACGAGGTCCGCGTGGCCGTCGCCGTTCAGGTCGCCCTGGGCCGTGGCGGCGGCCCACTCGTCGCCGGGCTCGTCAAGGCCGGGGACGCCGGGGCTGGACTGCGTGAGGTTCTTGCGCGCGGCCGCGTCGGGGCCGCCCGCCGCGCCCGGCAGGACGCTCAGGGCGCCCGCGCCCGCTCTGGGCATGCCCGCCACCAGGTCCGCGGTGCTGTCTGCGGTTCCGGTGGCCGCGTGGGCCACCGCTCCCGTGCCGCTGACGGCGGCGCCGCCGAGGACGAAACTGCCCACGGCGAGCCAGGCCTTGTGCTTGAGGGTCACGTACCTCACCCCTTGAGAATCCTGAGCTCCTGAGCGAACTCCCGGTGAATCAACGAGTTCGTAAGACCCATATGAGGGGCGGAGGGTTGTACGGGGTGGCGCGAAACAGCGCGTGATCTATCCCGCACGCCCGGGATGTGACATCGGAGCGCTCCTGCGCGCAGGGTTCATGAGAAACGTATGAGAAGTCCGACGGGCGCGCGGACGCGCGGGCAGGGCGGGGCGGAGACGGTGGGAACTGTGGGGCTGAAGGTGGAGCGCGGGACGCGGGCCGGGGCGCGCCGCCGGTGGGCGCGGGCCGTGGCCGTCGCGCTCGTGGCCGGTTCGCTCGCGTCGGCCATGACGGCCTGCGGCGGCGAGCGCGAGCCGGTGCGGCTGACCGGGGGCACGTTCGTGAAGGAACTGCCGCGGGACGAGGCGCGCGGGCAGCAGCTCACGCGGCAGGCCCTGGACCTGATGAAGGCGACGCACTCGATGCGGATCAACCTCACCCAGACCAAGGGGTCCGCGCCGGCCGGCACCGCGGGGCACCAGGAGGTGACGCTGCACGTCGACCGGGAGAGCAACTGCACCGGCACGGTCGAGCAGGGCCCCGTACGCGGAGAGATGATCATGATCGAGGGGCGCGAGACGTATGTGCGCTTCCAGGACGCGTCCCTCGACGCCCTGGGCTCGCTGGCGCGGGCGCGCGGTCCCGAGGTCGCCGCGCAGATGGAGCGGCGCATCGCGCTGCTGCGCGGGAAGTACGTGAAGTTCCCCACGGGCGACGGGAGTTCGGGAAAGCGCGTGATGCCGTCCGCGCAGTGTGACCTGGACGAGGTGCTCGACAACTTCGACGGCGTGACGGGCACCACGACCATCCGCGCCAAGGACGCGACGTGGCGCTACGGCCGGCGCGTCATACCGCTGGTGGAGCGGCAGGACGGCACCGACACCACCGTGTACGTCGCCGCGGAGGGCAAGCCGTACCTCGTCGCGATGGAGCTGGAGGAGAGCGGCGGGGACAGCATGAGCATGCAGGTCTCCGACTACGACAAGCCGGTCGAGGCGAAGGCTCCGCCCGCGGCCCGGATCGTGGACGCGAGCGAACTCGACGGCCTCGGCGGCAGCACGGGCCTGTTCGAGGTCTGAGGGGCCCGTGCGGGGGCGGGGGAGCGGCAGGGGCCGAGGCAGGGTGCAGGGGCCGGGGCCGTTCGGCTGGGCGCCGGGCACAGGGCGCCGGGCACCGAAGCCCGGAGCGGCGTCAACCACTCACCTCTCCGCCACCGTCACACGTCTCGCAGAGCGCTTCGTGCCCCCACCCGTCGTCGTCCGTCCACTGGATCGTCCCGCTGCCGCCGCACGAGGGGCAGCGGGGCGGCGGGATCACCCCCAGCTCGGACGGGTCGAGTTCGCACGGGTCGACCGGTTCCAGCTCGCCGGGGTCCACCAGCAGGTCCCGGCGGTACATGTAGTCCTCGGCGTCGAGCCGGATGCGTACGCGGCCTCCGTGTCCGCCTGCCACGACGGCGCGGATGCCCGCGTGTATGACGCGGGTGCCGTCACGCAGAGCAGGGCCGCCGGGAGGGCTGGTCTGGCGCTCTGAGTCCATACGCCAAGTCTGGCAGCGCGGGAACGGCCGGGGCCGCCACCCCCCACAGGAGAGGCCCCGGCCGTCACACGGCACGAACCGCGTGGCGGTCCGTACTCCCTACAGCGTCCGGGGTGCGTTTTCTGTCACACCTCGCCCTGTCACCCGCTAGTTGCGCGTTGTACAAACATGGACGTGCACGGCTTTCACGCCGTAGCGTGCAGTTTCGCGCCGTGTCGCGAGCCATCACCGTGGGCCGCCGCCGGGCGGACCGCGAGCGGCGGACGGCGCGCCATGAGACCCGTGAGAGCCGCGCCTGGCCAGGCGCAGAGGGGCCGGCAGTGCAGGGGGAGGACGACGCCGAGCTGACCGCCGCCGTGCTCGCGGCGCAGGCCGGGGACGAGACCGCGTTCCGGACTGTGTACCGCGCCGTGCACCCGCGGCTGCTCGGCTACGTACGGACGCTCGTCGGTGATCTCGACGCCGAGGACGTGGCGTCCGAGGCGTGGTTGCAGATCGCCCGCGACCTCGACCGGTTCAGCGGCGACGCGGACCGCTTCCGCGGCTGGGCGGCGCGCATCGCCCGCAACCGCGCCCTCGACCACATCCGCATGCGCGGCCGCCGCCCCGCGATCGGCGGCGATGAGACCGAGCTGACCGGCAAGCCCGCCGACGCGGACACCGCGGGCGAGGCCATGGAGTCGCTCGGCACCGACGCGGCGCTCGCGCTCATAGCCCAGCTCCCGCAGGACCAGGCCGAGGCCGTGGTGCTCCGGGTCGTCGTCGGCCTGGACGCGAAGAGCGCGGCCGAGACGCTCGGCAAACGCCCCGGAGCGGTGCGTACCGCCGCCCACCGCGGGCTCAAGCGGCTCGCCGAACTGATGGGTGCCGACGACGCCGCGCGCACGCGCGGACTCGGCGCCGTACCCCCGCAGCCGGACCCGCACGGACGCGCGGTGCCCCCGTCCCCCTGTGTGACGCATTCGCGTACGCGGACGCAGAAGGACATGTGATGGCCGACGAGCAGGACAAGTGGCTGGACCGTGTCGCGGCGGAGCGTTTGCTGCGCGGCGAGCGGCTCGACGGCATCGGCGATCACGACCGCGAACGGGCCGAGCGGCTCGCGAACACCCTCGCCGCGCTGTCCGCGGGCAAACCCGCGAAGACCGGCGCGGACGGGGAGCTTCCGGGGGAGTGCGGCGCGTTGGCCGCGTTCCGGGCGGCGCGCGAGGGGCGGACGTTCGCCTCGGAGACCACGGGGACCACGGAGACCACGGAGACCACGGAGACCACAGGGGCCGCGGGTGCGGCCGGGGTTGCTGGGGACGCTGGGGCCCCCGAGGGAGCCGGTGCCGCCGCGCCTGCCGGGCCGGTCGTCACCGACGCGGCCGATGGTGCTTCCGGCCCGGCCCCGGGCAGCCTGTCCGGTGTCGTCGGCGGCACCCCCGACCCCGCCGGCGAACCCGTGCGGATCGGCGGCTCCGCCCCCGCTCCCCGGCCGGTGCGCTGGGGGCGGCCCCTGCGGCTCGGGGTCGCGGCGGCGCTCGCGGCCTGCATGGCCGGCGGTGTCGCGGTCGCGGCGGGGACCGGCGTGATCCCCTCGCCGTTCCACCGGGCCGACCGGGAGCCCGCCACCAGCGCCTCCCCGGTGGAGACGCCCGACCGGCCGCTGCGCAGCCCGTCCACCGACGCACCCGCCAAGCCCGACGAGGTGCCGGACGCGAAGGGCACCCCCCTCGACGACGAGGAGTCCACCGAGCCGGACGCCTCCGCGACGCCGGAGGGCCCCGAGCGCTCCGATGCCCCGGACGCCGGCCGCGACCGGGGAGCCACGGGCTCGCCCGGCACGGACGATACCGACCCGGGCGACGACGGCAAGCGGAACAGCCGCAAGTGGTACAAGCACGTGGTCTCCGCCTGCCACGACTACCGCAGCGGCGCGCTCGCCGACGACAAGCGCCGACGCCTGGAGGAGGCCGCGCGCGGCTCCGAGCGCGTACGCGCCTTCTGCGAGCGCGTGCTGAACGGCAAGGGCAAGGACCAGGACGACGCCAAGCCCGGCAACGGGAACGGCAACGGCAGCGGGAACGGCAACGGCGGCGGGACCGGCGGCGGCAAGGGCGACGACGAGGACGACGACCACGGCGGCGGCCACCAGCCCGGCGGCGGCCACCACCACGGAGGCCGCCCCGGGGGCGGCAGCCACGTCCCGCCCATCACGCTGCCGCACCACCCGCGCCCCGTGCCCTCGTACACGGCGGCCCCGGTCTTCTGACGCCCCCCGCCAGGGTGTGACGCAAGCCGCACCACCCCCCTGTGACACTTTCCGGCCCCGCGGCGCAGTAGAGAGTGAGCCGACTGGTCATCGGCCCGAGCACGAGCCGGGGTTCCCCCCGTACCTACGGCTCCGTGCCATTGGCGCGGGCGGAATTCGTTCCCCCGATTCCGCCCGCGCCCTCACTCACCTCAGCGAAACACCGGCTCACCGGCACACCGGCTCACCGGTAGATGACCACCCGGTCCCCGTTCCTGACCTTCTTGAAGAGGTCGGCGATCCGCCCCTTGTCCCGGACGTTCACGCACCCGTGCGACGCCCCGCCGTACCCGCGCGCCGCGAAGTCGGACGAGTAGTGCACGGCCTGGCCGCCGCTGAAGAACATGGCGTACGGCATCGGCGTGTCGTACAGCGTCGAGACGTGGTGGCGGGACTTCCAGAAGACCTCGAAGGCGCCCTCACGCGTCGGTGTGTACTCCGAGCCGAAGCGGACGTCCATCGTCGACATGACCTTGCCGTCGACCATCCACGTCAGCGTGCGGCTCTCCTTGCTGATGCACAGCACGCGCCCGGTCAGACAGCGCCGGTCGGGCTTCGCGGGCGGCATGCCGCCGTCCGGATACAGCTCGTACCGCGTCGGCTCGTCCGTCATGCTCAGCAGCCGCGCCCAGGTGCGGGTGTCCGTGGCGCCGGTCGGGGCGAGGCCCCGCTTGGCCTGGAAGCCCTTGACCGCGGCCGCGGTCGCCGGCCCGTACAGACCGGTCGGGTACTGGTGGAACCAGCTGAGCCGCCGCAGCCGCGCCTGGAGTTCGCGCACCCGCTCGCCCCGCTTGCCCTGGTCCATGATCACCGGGCCTGGCGGGGGCGGCGGTGTCGCCGTCGGCCGGGGCGGGGCGGACGACGACGGCGGTGGCGGTGGCGTCGGCTTCGGCAGCTGGGACGCCGGCAACTCCGCACGCGAGACAGGTGACTTGATCTTCGGCGTGGGGGAGCGGGTGGGGGTCGGCTCGGGGGCTGTTGGGGCGGCGCGCCTCGGCGGGCCCGCCTCGGCGCCGTGCTTCCCGTCCTCCCTGCCCTTCCCCGCCGTGCCCACGGCCTGCGCCGTGCACCCGCAGGCCAGGGTCAGCGCGACGACGGCCCCCGCCGTCGCACGGACCCTGGCTTTCGCGACCCTGCCCATGGATCCCCCACGTCACTTCGTGTCACTGCGATGGCCAACCCTCCGCAGTGTTTCCCACCCGCGAAGGATTGTGAACCACGCCTTGGAGAGGGCCTGTTGGAGGGCTCAGTGGTGCCAGGCCGTGCCGTTGACGTTGTGGATCATCCGCTGCAAGACCTTCAGGGCCCGTACGTACTCGGCGTCGTCGATGCCCTCGTGGATCTCTTCCCGGGTCTGCTTCTGCCGCGCGGCGACCCGCTGCTGAAGGTCGTGACCGGCCTTCGTGCGGGCGAGCTTCCGCACCCCGCCCTCGGACTCCTCGGTGAGCAGCTCCCGGCGGAGCAGGGCGTCGATGTTGTGCTCGATGCCGCCCTCGCCGAACTCCAGGTAGCCGCGCAGGACTTCGACGACGGCCGAGCGCTCGCGGGGGCCGTCGGCCGGGACCTGGTTGAGGACCCACCACTGCGGCTGGGTGAGGCCCTCCTCGGCGAGCATCGTGCGGATGTGGTGCACGACGGCCTGCCCGGCCGCGTTGCTCCAGTAACCGACGGGCTGGTTGACCAGCTCGGCGTCGCTGTGGGACGGGGTGAAAGCGGGCTTCGTGGCGTTCGTGTCGTTCGTCATGACCATGAACCTAGGACCTCAAGCTTGGTTGAGGTCAAATACTTCTGGAGATCTTCTCCGCTCCGGCCCGCCCAGCCGACGTAACCGTCAGGACGGATGAGGAACAGCCCTTCGCCGTATCCGGCGAGGGTCGCTGTTCGGTGCGTGTGCACCAACTCGGGATCCAGGGGCGGGAGTTCGGCCGCCGGCCCCACGGTCAGGAGGGTGAAGTGCGGCCCCCTGAAGGCGTCGAAGACGCGTCCGGTGCCGAGGCGGCCGTCCGGGGCGCGGTCGCCCGCGCGCACGCCGTCCTCCGGGTCCGGGTCCGGGGTCCGGGTGTCCAGGGACAGGGGCGAGTCCTGGTACCCCAGGCCGAGCTGGCGGGTGGCCGCGCCCCTGCGGGCCTGGCCGCGGTGGATGCGGGTGGACAGGTCCAGCATCCGCGCGGCGTTGGGGAGACGTTCCTCCTCGTACGTGTCGAGCAGCGCGTCGGGCGCCCCGTGCCGCAGGACGAGGCCGAGCTTCCAGCCCAGGTTGTACGCGTCCTGCACGCTCGTGTTGAGACCCTGGCCGCCCGCGGGCGAGTGCACGTGGGCCGCGTCGCCCGCGAGGAACACCCGCCCCGCCCGGAAGCGGTCCGCGAGCGCGGCGCGCGGGCGGAATTCGGAGGCCCAGCGCACCTCGGTGACGTCGTCGGCCGCCAGATGGGTGCGCGCGGCCACGGCCTCGCGGACGGCGTCGGGCGAGGTGTCGGGCGCGCCGTCGTCCGCGAACTGCGCGGTGAGCTGGAAGTCGGGCGTGCCCGGTAGCGGGCAGAGCGCGGTGAAGCCCGCCCCGGCGGACGGCCGGAAGATGTGCCAGTTGTCGCGGTCGAGCGCGGCCTCGCGGACGCGTATGTCGGCCACGAGGATCGGCTTGGGGTCGACGGTCTCGCCCGTCATGCCGATGCCCAGCGCGCGGCGCAGCGCGGAGCGGCCGCCGTCGGCGGCGACGGCGTAGGCGGCCCGGACCGCGGAGCCGTCCGCGAGGCGCGCGGTGACCCCGGCCGCGTCCTGTTCGACGCCGGTCACCTCCGTACCGAAGGCCACCGCGCCGCCGAGTTCCGTCAGGCGCGCGTACAGGATCTCCTGCGTGCGCCACTGCGGCAGCAGCCAGGGCCCGGCGTAGGGCGCGTCCTCCGTGGCCCGCGGCTCGTCGAACATGCGGTGCTCGCCCCGGCGTACGCCGTCGGCCCACACCATGCCCACCGGGGCCGGGCCGCCCGCCGCCAGGACCGCTCCGATGACGCCGAGGTCGTCGAGGACCTCCAGGGTGCGCGGCTGGATCCCCTTGCCGCGCGAGCCGGGGAACAGGCGCGGGGCGCGCTCGGCGACGAGCGCGGGCACGCCGCGCCGGGCGAGGTCCACGGCCAGGGCGAGGCCGGTGGGGCCCGCGCCCACGATGAGGACACCGGTTTCCTTAACGTTGTTAAGTGCCATGCGCCGGAGCATGCGCTTAACGCTGTTAAATTGTCAAGGTGGCTACGACACGACTGGACCGCGCCCGCGTGGCGCGCGTCGCCCTGGACCTGCTGAACGAGACCGGCCTCGACGGCCTGACCCTGCGCGCGATCGCCCAGCGTCTCGACGTCAAGGCCCCCGCCCTGTACTGGCACTTCAAGGACAAGCAGGCGCTGCTCGACGAGATGGCGACGGAGATGCTGCGCCGCATGACGGCCGACCTGGCGGGCGGCCAGGACCCGGACGGGGAGGACTGGGACGCCGCCCTCACCGGAGCCATGCGCGCCCTGCGCCGTCACCTCCTGCGCTACCGCGACGGGGCGAAGGTCTACAGCGGCACGCACTTCACGGACATCTCGCACGCGGCCCCGCTGGAGGCCCAGCTGCACCGCCTGATCCGCGCGGGCTTCACCCCGGGCACGGCGGCCCGCGCCTGGCTGACCGTGTACAGCTACACGATCGGCTACGTCATCGAGGAGCAGGCATCGGCCCCGGACCCGGCTGCGGGCACGACCGGCTACGACCTGACCGCCCGGGCCGAGCGCCTGAAGGACCACCCTCTGGCCGTGGCGGCGGGCGAGGAGATGTTCCGCGACTACGAGACCGGCTTCGAGACGGGCCTGGCCGCGGTGGTGGCAGGCATCGGGGCGACCCTGCGGCCGAGCGGGCGACCTACCTAGTCAGCCCCCGGGGGCCCCGCATATTCGGCCGGGGCTCACCCGGGACCAGCCCCGGGCTCAGCCCAGGGCGGCCCGCTTCAGGGACCGTGCCCGTCGCGCGACCTTCCGTACGGCGGCGTTGCGCGGGATGAACGCCAGCTGCACCGGGATCCCGCCGGGCAGCGCGAGTGCCGTCAGGCGGCGCTTCTTGAAGTACCGCCAGGTCCGGTCGTCCAGGTGCGCCGCCAGATACGCCTCGGTGGCCGGGCGCAGGCTCGGGTAGATCTTGGGCTGCATGGCGAAGCCCACGGCGCGCACCAGGCCGGTCAGGGCGCGCGGGTCGGGCCGCGCGTCCTGGCGGGCGACGGCGTCCCGGTCGGCCAGGTCCGGCAGCAGGGCGTCGACGAGGGTGACCGGGACGCGGTTGCTGTTCTCGTACGGCTTCAGGCGCTCCAGGAGCAGCTCCGTGCCGACGCGGGCCACCGGCAGGTCGTAGAAGGCGGACGCGGTGAGCAGCGCGGTGGAGAAGCAGCCGACGACGAGCGCGGGGCGCATCCGCTGGTAGAGGACCTCGGCGAGCACCGGCGTGTCCAGGACCGTCAGCTCGACGCCGAGCCGCTCGGCCTCCTTCTCCAGCTGCCGCGACCAGCGCGCGGGGGCCGTCGGGTGCGGCTTGAACACCACGCGGGTGTGGCCGAGTCCGGCGGCGCCGCGCAGCATCGCGGCGTGCAGCTCCTCCTCTTCCTCGGCCGTGAGGATGCCGAGCGCGGACAGGTACTGGCCGAGGAGCAGCGCCGGCTCGCTGATCCGGGGGAGCGCGTCGACGAGGCCGGCCTGGCTCTCGTCGTCGGCGAGTTCGGCGAGGACCTTCACGAAGGTCTCGGTCGGTACGACCTCCTGCTCCACGCCGAACTCCGTGAGCAGCAGGGGCTTCAGGCCCGGCACCAGGTCGAGGTGGAGCAGGCGGCGCACCCGGGTGCCGACCAGCGGGTCGAGCTTGCTGCGGGTCGGGCCGTAGCTCATCAGGCCGTCGGCGTACACGTCGACGGGCGCGCCCTCGAAGATGCGCGTGACCGCGAGGGCCGGGTTGACCTGGATCGACTCGACGGCCAGCTCGACGCGGTCGTCGCCGAGGCCCCAGGCGAGGCGCACGTACCGCTCCCACAGCGGCAGGTCGTCGCCGCGCGGCGACCAGCCGCCCGGGTGGAACGGGGAGATGGTCTCGTTCCAGGACACCACGTCGTCGAACCGGGTCCGCAGCTTCTCGAAGCCGGGCATCGCGGCGACGGACGGCGTGGTCTCGGGCGTCGCCGCGTTGTTGGCGATCAGCAGGACGCGCCGGTCGGCCGGGCCGAAGCGGTCGGCGTCCAGGGCAGCGGCCAGCGTGGCGATGCCGTACAGCGTGGACGCCAGGAAGATCTGCGTGGTGCCCCTGCGGTGGTCGGGGGTCGCGGCGACCAGGGCGGCGGTGTGCGGATCGCGCAACCCGGCCCCGGCGCCCGGCAGTCCGGCGGCGCTCACGCGGCCACCTCCCCGGCGCCGACCGGGCGGCGGCGCAGGCGCCGCAGCCGGGTGGCCCGCTGGAGGTCCATGGAGTCGAGCGCCTCGTCGAGGACGCCCTGCGGCATCCGCTTGAGCGCGGCCGCGCTCAGCGTCTTCAACTTTCGCGCCACCGCCGGCTCGAACCTTTCGATTGATCCCAAGTGATGGGAGATGATCGCGCAATATGTACGGACGGCCTTCGGGAGCAGTTTGTCCGCGTCCCGGTCCTCCGCCGTCTCCTTCACCACCTGGTCGAAGGCCTTGATGAAATCGAGCTGGCGCACATCGCCGATCTGCGTGAGCGACGACGAGACACCGCGCCGGTAAAAGACTCCCAAGAGGCCGACCGCGGCGAACGTTTCCGCCTCGCGGTGCAGCCGCCAGATCCACGGGCGGTCCTCGGCCGTGCGCAGGCCGTGGGTGAAATGCAGCAGGCCACGGTCGAGCAGGCGGCGGTGGTAGATGCCCGCCCAGGCGAACGCGTAGTCCACGGACGTGGAGCGGTCCGCGGGCAGTATCACGTCGCGCGGGCTCATCACCACGCCGCGCCTGCCGTGCGGGACGCGGTGCACGCTGCGGGCGCGCGCCGTGCACTGCACATGGTCGGTGCGCAGGAAGTCGCAGCCCAACTCCTCGATGGCGGACACGAGTTGACCGAAGTACCCGGGCGCGAGCCAGTCGTCGCCGTCGAGGAACGTGAGGTATTCGCCGCGCGCCGCGTCCAGACCCGTGTTGCGGGCGGTGGCCAGGCCCCCGTTCTGCTCGTGTCTGAGGTGCACGGCACCGGGCAGCTCGCGCGCGGCCCGCTCCAGGATGTCCGGCGTCTCGTCCGCCGAGCAGTCGTCGACGAGAATGAATTCGAAGTCGTCACG
Source organism: Streptomyces sp. NPDC045778 (assembly GCF_056431945.1). Lineage (NCBI taxonomy): Bacteria > Bacillati > Actinomycetota > Actinomycetes > Kitasatosporales > Streptomycetaceae > Streptomyces > Streptomyces sp. NPDC045778. The sequence continues at coordinate 36,902 of NZ_JBWKJZ010000031.1, read as the reverse complement.
CGCGTTCGCACGCAAAGACTTCAAGGTGTCGGGCGCGTATTGCTGCACGTTGTAGAACGGCACGATGACGGAGAGCTTAACCACGTGCGAGACGTTAGGTGTCGGCCCGGCATTCGTCTTGACCCGTGGTGGGATGTCAGGTGAACGAAGCGTGGCGGAATGGTTAACCGGGCCTCCCGTCACACCTTTGCCATGCCGCTTCGCCATTCGTCGGCACGCTGTTAACCGTTTGTTGCACCTGAGTTGGGCCGCGAATCGAAATGCCTTCCTAGCGTCTTCGCTGTGCCAGTAAGCAACAAGACGACGCGGGTCGCCGTGCTCGCGGACTCCGACACCCGGTGGAAGTGGGGCGCGCTCACCGCGCGGCGCCTCGTCGGAGCCACCGGAGCCCAGGCCGCCCCCCAGGACGCACCCCGCGACGCACTTCGCGACGCACCCCGGGACCTGCACCTCGACGGATACCTGCTGCGCGGCCGGGCCACCCCGACACCCCGCCAGCTCGAAGAGGTCGGCGTCCGGGCGGACAGCCTGCGCGAGGTCACCGCGATCGAGTTCCTGAGCGCCATGCGCGGCCGGGCCGCCGAGTACGACGTCCTCGTGCTCGCCCTCGTCGGCGGCGGCGTCCAGGCCGTCCTGCACGGCCTCGCCCACGACTGGGCGGACGTCCGGCGGCGGCCCGTCGTCGTCACCGGCTACGTCGGCGTCGTCTACGAGAAGCTCGCCGACGGCCTGCTCCTGCGCCACGGCGCGGACGTCGTCCTCGCCAACTCCCGCCAGGACGCCGAGCGTTTCCGCGCGGTGTACGAAGGCGTGGGCGCCGACGCGAGCAGCGTCACCGAGGCCGCCCTCCCCTTCCTCGGCGGCGCGCCCTACGCGCCCCGCGACCCCTACACGGTCGTCTTCGCCGCCCAGCCCTCCGTACCGGAGAAGCGGGCCGAGCGCGCGTACCTGCTGGAGCGGCTCGTCCGGCACGCACGCCTCCACCCCGAGCGCGAAGTCCTGCTCAAGCTGCGCAGCAAGCCCGGCGAGCACACCACGCACATCGAGGAACTCCCGTACCAGAAGCTCGTCAAGGGCCTCGACGCGCCGCCCAACTTCCGCCTCGTCTACGGGCACATGGGCGAGGTGCTCGACCGCGCCGACCTGCTCGTCACGGTCAGCTCCACGGCCGCGCTCGAAGCCCTGCACCGGCGCATCCCCACGGCCGTCCTCACCGACTTCGGCATCCGCGAGGCGCACGGCAACCACCACTTCATCGGCTCGGGCTGCCTCGCCTCCTGGGACCAGCTCGACACCGGCCACACCCCGGAGCCCGACCCGGCCTGGGTCGCGCGCCAGGGCGTCGCCGCCGACGGCACGTACGAGACGGCCTTCGACGAGGCCCGCGAGCGGGTCGCCGAGCTGGCCGGCCGCGCGGCCGAGGGCGGCCTGCCGCCGCTGAAGCCGTACTACGACCAGGTCACGGCCCCCGGCTATCTGCCCGGCATCCTCGCCCGCCACCACCTCGGCCCGGACGGCGCGCCGCTGCCCGGCGCCCCCACCGCCGAGCGTGAGCCGGGCCCCGTCCGGCAGGCCGTCCGCAGCGCGGCGCGCGGCGCCTACCGGCACGGAGTGCAGCGCGTCGCACCGGTGATCCGGCGGATGGGCGAGCTGTGAGCGGGCCGCACCGGGACGGCGGGGCCGTGATCCCGCAGCAAGGCCAGTACCCCCCACCAGGCACCCCTGAAGCACCTGGCACCACTGAAGGAGCCTCCATGTCCAAGGCCCACCCGCAGGGCGCAGCGGTACGCCGCGTCCTCGCCGTCATCCCCGCGCGGGGCGGCTCCAAGGGGGTGCCGGCGAAAAACCTCGCACCGGTCGGCGGGGTCCCGCTGGTGGCCCGCGCGGTCCGCGCGTGCACCGCGTCCCGCCTGGTCACCCACGTCGTCGTGTCCACCGACGACACGGTGATCGCCGAGACCGCGCGCGCCGCGGGCGCCGAGGTGGTCCTGCGCCCCGCCGCCATCGCGGGCGACACCGCGACCAGCGAGGCGGCCGTCCTGCACGCCATGGACGCGCACGAGGCGCTGCACGGCGCGCCGGTGGACGTGGTCCTCCTGGTGCAGTGCACCAGCCCCTTCATCACCCGCGAGGACGTCGACGGCATCGTCGAGGCGATCGTCGCGGGCGGCGCGGACACGGCCCACACCGTGGCGCCCTTCCACGGCTTCGTCTGGCGCGACGCGGGCGACGAACCGCCCGCCATCGAGAGCGAGCGCACCGCCGAGGAGGGCGGCTCGACCAAGGTCGTCACCGACACCGTCACCTCCGGCGGCTACGGCGTCAACCACGACAAGTCCTTCCGCCCCCGCCGCCAGGACCGCCCCCAGGACCTCCTGGAGACCGGCGCCGCCTACGGCATGGACGCGGCCGGCTTCCGGCAGCACAAGCACCGCTTCTTCGGCCACACCGAACTCGTGCGCACCGACCCCGCGCGCGTCCTGGAGATCGACGACCCGCACGACCTGGCCCGCGCCCGCGCCCTCGCCCCGCTCTTCGACGCGGTGCGCTCCGGCGACGAGGCGGCCCTTCCGACCCGCGACGACATCGACGCGGTCGTACTCGACTTCGACGGCACCCAGACGGACGACCGGGTGCTGATCGACTCCGACGGACGGGAGTTCGTCACCGTGCACCGCGGTGACGGCCTCGGCATCGCGGCCCTGCGCAGGTCGGGCCTGAAGATGCTGATCCTGTCCACGGAACAGAACCCGGTCGTCGCCGCGCGCGCACGAAAGCTCCAGATCCCCGTGCTGCACGGCATCGACCGCAAAGACCTCGCACTGAAGCAGTGGTGCGAGGAGCAGGGCATCGCTCCCGAGCGCGTGCTCTACGTCGGTAACGACGTCAATGACCTCCCGTGCTTCGGCCTCGTCGGCTGGCCCGTGGCGGTCGCGAGCGCCCACGACGTCGTACGCGGCGCCGCACGCGCGGTCACCTCCGTCCCCGGCGGTGACGGCGCGATCCGAGAGATCGCCGCCTGGATCCTCGGCCCCTCCCTCAACAGTTAAGGAAAGTTCCTGCCATGAGCACTACGGCCTCCGCCAACCGCCTGCGCACCCTCGGTTCGAAGACCGCGGGCCCCGGTCAGCCCGTGTACATCACCGGTGAGATCGGCATCAACCACAACGGCGACCTGGAGAACGCCCTCGCGCTCATCGACGTGGCCGCCGACGCGGGCTGCGACGCGGTGAAGTTCCAGAAGCGCACGCCCGAGATCTGCACCCCGCGCGACCAGTGGGACATCGAGCGCGACACGCCCTGGGGCCGGATGACGTACATCGACTACCGCCACCGCGTGGAGTTCGGCGAGTCCGAGTACCGGGCCATCACCGAGCACTGCGCCAAGCGCGGCATCGACTGGTTCGCTTCCCCGTGGGACACCGAGGCCGTCGCCTTCCTGGAGAAGTTCGACGTGCCCGCGCACAAGGTCGCCTCCGCGTCCCTGACGGACGACGAGCTGCTGCGCGCCCTGCGCGCCACGGGCCGCACGATCATCCTCTCGACGGGCATGTCCACCCCTCGCCAGATCCGCCACGCCGTGGAGGTCCTGGGCTCGGACAACATCCTCCTCTGCCACGCCACGTCGACGTACCCGGCGAAGGCCGAGGAGCTGAACCTGCGCGTCATCAACACCCTCCAGGCCGAGTACCCGAACGTCCCGATCGGCTACTCCGGCCACGAGACGGGCCTCCAGACGACGCTCGCCGCCGTCGCCCTCGGCGCCACCTTCGTCGAGCGCCACATCACCCTGGACCGCGCGATGTGGGGCTCCGACCAGGCCGCGTCCGTGGAGCCGCAGGGCCTCACGCGCCTCGTCCGCGACATCCGCACCATCGAGGCCTCCCTCGGTGACGGCGTCAAGAAGGTCTACGAGTCCGAGCTGGGCCCGATGAAGAAGCTCCGCCGCGTGGCGGGCGTCGTCGCCGAGGCCGCGGACCGCGAGCCCGTCGCGGTCTGAGCACCCGGCCGCCGTACGCCGACGGGCGGGCGCAGCTCCGCCCGTCGGCCCCCGGCGCCCCCGGGAGCGCGCAGGTGCCGCTCCCGCGCCACGCGCTCCCGGGTGGCCTGCGCAGCACCGGGGTGGTGCGCAAGCCACCCCCCACCGGCCCTCCCCCAGGGGAGGACCGGGTCCGGACCGACCCGCCCCACCCCGCACGGGAGGACCGACCCATGTCAGCACGGAGCGCACGGCGCGCCGCGAGGGCACCGCACGGCACGCTGGCGTTCGTGGAGTCGCCGGTGCAGCTGCTCAACGTGCTGGAGTGGGCGCACCTGTCCACACCGCCCACCGCGCCCGGCACCGCGCCCGGCACGGAGCCCGGCACCGCGCCCGGCACCGCGCCCGGCACGGAGCCCGGCACAGGGCCCGCGCCGGGGGACCTGACCCTGGTGGTCCTCGCCCCCACCGACCCCATGACCCGGGGCCAGCTGCGCCGCATGGCCGAGCTGGCGCGCGCGGAGGGGCACACGGTGCGCTGGGAGGAGGCGCGCGGCGGCACGACCGCGCCGTTCCACACGATCGGCGGCCTCGCGGGGCCGCTGCGCAGGGCCGCCCGGATAGTGATCGGCGACCCCTTCTCGCGCTACGTACAGCTCCTGCTCACCATCACCCGGGCCCAGGACCTCGTCGTGGTGGACGACGGCACGGCCACCATGGAGTTCATCTCCCAGCTGGCGAACGGCGAGCGCCTGGTGCGCTGGCACCGCAGGGGCGGCCGGCCGGGCCCCAGGGACATGGTCTTCCTGCCCGTCTCCTCATCGGCCCGGCGCCGCCTGACGCCGGACCCCGAGGGCGGCCGCCGGGTGGAGGTCTTCTCCTCCATGCCCATCGCCGCGGCGCCCGAAGGGGTCCACGTCACCGTGAACGCCTTCGCGTGGACGCGGGCCCGCTTCGGCCCGCCGCGCATCACCAAGGGCGCGGACCTGGTCGGCACGTCCCTGGTGGAGACCGGCGTGGTCGACCTCGACCGCTACCTCGACGCGGTGGGCGCGCTCGCCCGCACCCACGGGGCGGCCCGCTACTTCGCGCACCGCCGCGAGAGCGCCGAGAAGCTCCACCGCCTGGCCGTGGAGACGGGCCTCCAGGTGATCCGCCCCGACCTCCCCCTGGAACTGATCGCCCGCCGGGGCCCCATCGGCCGCACGATCCTCAGCTTCCCCTCCACGGTCGTCCACACCCTGCCCCTCGCCCTCGCCGGTACGCAGGTCAAGGTCGCGGTCATGGACATCGACCCCGCCTGGCTCACGGACAAGGCGTCCCCCCGGGCCGAGGGCTTCCTCTCCGACGTCACCGACACGGCCCGCGACGTCCACCGCCTGGCCTCCGTCCCCCATCCGACCCCCGGCGTGCCCGCCCAGCCCACCCGCCAGACCCCGGCCCCGGCCTGACCCGCCCGGACTCCCGCCGGGACTCCCGCCGGGGCGGAGCCGGCCCCCTGTTCAACGCCTGTTGACAGCCCGTTGAACACCTCGGCGCACCATGGACCCGCAACCGCGCCTCCGTCCCCAGACGCGAACCGCGGCCACGCCCGACCCCGCCCCCGTCCGGTCACTGCGTTTGTCCCTACACAACCGTTGTGTCCCAAACCGGACGGCGGCGGGGCGGGCGCGGGTCCTGGAACGCCCGGCAAAAACTTCCGGCTGCGCTGGGTGATACGGACGCACCCCCTCCGCACCCGGGTGGCCGGGATTCGCCCCTTCCCTTGACACGCGAGCGGACCTCCTCGGCGCTTGCGCATGGAAATCCACGGCAAGTTCAACAGCAAATCCACGGTGTGGACCGCCTCCCCCACGGCCCCTACAGGGCGAGACGCGGTTGGCTGGGACTCGCCGCGCACGGGCACGGTCAGTCACAGACCTGGAACACCGAAGGCAAGCTGACCAAGTCGGCGAAGCCGGACACGGAGGCCACGACCTTCTCGTACGACGCCGGTGGCAACCGCCTGCTGCGCAAGGAACCCGGTGAGCAGACGCTGTACCTGCCGGGCATGGAGCTGAGCCTGAACACCGCCACGCGCGAGGTCCAGGCGACCCGCTACTACAGCTTCGGCGGGCGGACAGTGGCGATGCGCACGCCGAAGGGCGTGCGGTTCCTGGCGGGCGACCACCACGGGACCTCACTGGCGGCCGTCGACGCGAAGTCGGGCGAGGTCACGCGGCGCCGCATGGATCCGTTCGGCAATTCCCGGGACACCGGCACGGTCGAGCCGTGGGTGGACGACAAGGGGTTCCTGGGCAAGCCGGTCGACGCGACGACGGGCCTGACGCACATCGGCGCGCGGGAGTACGAGCCGGAGAACGGCCGCTTCGTCTCGGCCGACCCGCTGATCGACTTCACCGATCCCCAGCAGATCAACGGCTACGCGTACGCCAACAACAGCCCGGTGACGCTGTCGGACCCGACCGGCGAGAAGCCCGACGACTGCATGTACATAGGCATCGCGTGCCGGCTGAAGGACAACGGCGGCTGGGAGGTCAAGCCCACCAACACCTACGTCCGGTACTACAACCTCCACAAGACCCCGGCGCAGCGGAAGGCCATCGTCGCCCGCAGCCAGGCCGACATCCAGCAGAGCCGCGCCGTCCTGGCCGCCAAGGAACTCGGCAAGATCGTCCAGGACGAGCTGGGCATCACGGACGCGCTCGACTGCTTCAGCACGGGGAGCCTCGGCTCCTGCGGGGCGACGATCCTCAACGTCGTCACGAGCGCGATCGGCGCCAAGGTCGGCCAGTTGGCCAAGAAGTACATCTTGAACTGGCGCAAGGGGGTCGCCCTCGGCAAACGCATCTGGGGCCTGCTCAGCCAGCTCAAGGACAGCGTGGGCAAGTGGCGCGCCCTGGACAAACGGGCCGACAAACTGGAGGACGCGGCGGCCAAGTCGAGCTGCCCGACCTCCAACAGTTTCACACCCACGACCAAGGTCCTGATGGCGGACGGCAGTACCAAGGCCATCAGAGACGTCGACGTAGGTGACAAGGTCCTGGCCACCGACCCGAAGACCGGCAAGACGAAGGTCGAGACGGTCACCGCCGAGATCAAGGGCAAGGGCGCCAAGCGCCTGGTCAAGATCACGATCGACACGGACGGCAAGAAGGGCCCCAGGACCGCCTCCGTCACCGCCACGGACGGCCACCCCTTCTGGGTCCCCGAACTCCGCGAGTGGATCGACGCGACGGACCTCCACCCGGGCCAGTGGCTCCGCACGAGCGCGGGAACGCACGTACAGATCACGGCGGTCGCCCGCTGGACCCAGTCGGCGACGGTGCACAACCTTACGGTTGCGGATCTGCATACGTACTATGTGCTGGCGGGGGCTGCGCCGGTCCTGGCGCACAATTGTAACGGGGCGAAACTCGAACTGACTTACAAGCCCGACTGGTCGCCGGATCAGATTGCAGCGGCTGATGAAAAAATCGCCGCTCTGAATGCTGCTCCTCAGCTCATTGTGACGAAGGTTCAGCGTTCGGGAAGCGCTGCTGATGTATGGCGTCGAGCTGGGAATCAGACAGTTCCCGGAACCGACATCGACCACAAGGTCGACCTACAGCTCGGCGGGCTTGACGATGTCAGTAACATGTGGCCACTCGATAGTTCGGTGAATCGAAGTCTCGGCTCTCAAATATCAGGACAACTGAAGAAGCAAGGGCTGCAACCAGGCAACTTGGTGTGTAGCATCTCGATCACAGTCAGAACTTGTTAGGTGGGGCAGAGCCATGCAATTGCGTGATTTGGACATCTCTCACGCTGTGGCGACCAGTGCCGGCCTGTTCGGTATCTGGCGTGCGAGCGCCTTCGACCACGTCAGCGAGCTGGATCAGTGGGAGGACGAGGTAGCGGAAGACTCTGCCCTGGAACGCCAGATCTCAGTCGGCGCCTTCGTGCCGATCAACATCGGAGGCAATGGGGCATTCCAGGTTGCCATGCGTGGCGTGGAAGCTCCAGGAAATCTGAGCGAACGAGAGCGGTCTCATCTCCTCGTCTCCTCCGAGCCCTATCTTTTGGTCTCAGATGGAGTATTGGAAGTCGGCGGGCTCGAAGCCGTCGGAAGTTACGCCGGTGCGGAGAAGGTGGAGATTCCACTCGACAACGGTAGGTATGCTGTGGTCGTCCACCTGGTGGATTGGCAAGTGGAGCCTGGCAGTCGCGGGGCTGATGGAAGTCCGTCTGCGAGTGCTCTTCCGGACTTCATTGTGGAGATCTTCATGGATCTCCATGGTGAGCTGAAATACCGAACCAAGGTCGAGACATTCGACCGGCCGTAGTTGAAGAACCCCACTCTGACGCTTCGGCCGTCTACAATCCCAGCCGCCTGACAAATGCCCCGTGAGGGTGCGGCCTGATTCTGCGCCATCAAAGGTCTCGCTTGGAGGTGCATTCTTATGGGCAGTGACAAGGGGTGGATGCTGACCCTGATTCTGGTAAATTAACCAAATGATATTTGTGGGGAATGGGTTAAGTGACGAGTGTGTCTGCGTCAGTTGCTTCGGGGCGACGCTTGTGGATTCTGGGAACTCTCGCAGCGCCCCTCCTGCTCGGCGCAGTTGCCTGTGGTTCGAGCTCCGGGGACGAGGGTGGACGAGCCGACGACGCCAAAGCGCGAGACACGTCGGGCGCCGGCAAGAGCGGTGACACGAGGGGCCGGGGCGCAGGCCGGCTGGCGACCTTGAAGGGTATGGCGCTCAGCAACTCGGACGTGGGTGCCGGACGCCGCATCCGGGCCATGGACAACGGGCTGTCCGCCGCATGGGGCAAGTGCGGGAACTCCATCGCCGACCCGGCGCGGTGCAAGCCGCTGGACGACATGACGGGCTACGGGTCCGAGCCCAGGCCGAAGGCGTTCTTGCCCTCCTCCGTCGTGGAGAAGGGCACCACGTACGACAAACCGAAGGGCACACGACTCGTCGTGGGCCTCGCTGCGCACGACGAGGCCGGCGCCAAGCAGGTGCTCGCGAAACTGCGCACGGCGGTGACGGAGTGCAGCGGCGGCTTCGCCAGTGCCGACGGTTCGTACAACGAGGTGCGGAACTGGTCCGGTGAACGGCTCGGTGACGAGTCTGTCTCGTACGCGCTGTACGGCGGCGCACACGGAGAGGACGCCGGCGCCATGTTCACCGTGGTGCGCAGCGGCTCGACCGTCGTCACCTTCAACGCCACCAACCTGGAGGCGCCCTGGGAGGTCACGAAGCCTGACCGCGCGCTGGTCAAGGCCCAGTTGGGGAAGGCGGCGAAGGCGGCGCACTGAATCAACGCGGCCGCAGACCTGCCGGGGTAGGGCTACGGCTGGGAAGCGCGCCCTTGGGTGGGTACGGCGCCGGTCTTGAGGGCGGTTATGAGGGTGCCCAGTTGGGCGGGGTGGGTGGTGAGGATCGTTTGTGGGTCGTCGCTTTCCCGGAGGAGGACGGTGCCGTCGGGGCCTGCGGCCACGTAGACGCAGGAAGATGCGTTCTCGCTGTAGGTGGACTTCTGCCAGTTGAGTGCGTCCATGGGGTACTGATCCTCAGGTATTCCGTGCCAGGCGGTGGATGACGTCACGGGAAGCATCCTGCTTGAGGGTGACCTTTTCCATGCGGTCCAGGACCAGTCGTTACATCTCCAGCTGGCCGGGTGCGTCGATGAGTTCACTGCCGTGGGCCGTGTCGAGTTGCGCGGTGTCGAGGGTCGGGACCGGACCGTACGCGTAGTCGAGACCGTGCCCCGCCGTGGGGAACGAGGTGCCGCCGAAGGGGATCACCCGGACAGCGGCGACGCGGCCGCAAGTTTGCCGGGAGAGGGCTACGGCTGTGCAGTGCGCCCTCGGGCGGGTACGGCGCCGGTCTTGAGGGCGGTTATGAGGGTGCCGAGTTGGGCGGGGTGGGTGGTGAGGATCGTTTGTGGGTCGTCGCTTTCCCGGAGGAGGACGGTGCCGTCGGGGCCTGCGGCCACGTAGACGCAAGACGATGCCTCTGAGCTGTAGGAGGACTTCTGCCAGGTCAGCATGGGGTAACGGGTTCCTTCAGGCTCGGGCTGCTGCTTGGTGGATCAGTGCGCTGGATTCTTCGGCGGACAGCGCGAGCGTTTCCAGGCGGTCCAGGACTGTTCTGTACCGCTCCAACTGGGCTGCGGCGTCGATGAATTCACTCCCATGTTCGGTATCGATCTGGACGGTGTCGAGCTGCGCGACGGGGCCACTCGCGTAGTCGAGCCCTTGCCCTGAGCCGGGGAAGGCTCCTCGGCCGAACGGAATCACCAGCACCGTGACGTTGTCGAGCTGGCTCATCTCGGCCAGGTGGGCCAGCTGATCCGCAGCCACAGTGGGGCCGCCGACCTGCATGCGCAGAGCTGCCTCGTGGATGACAGCCGTGTAGCGGAGTGGCGCATCGCCGTACAGAACGGCTTGCCGTTTGATCCGGAACGACTGCCGGTGTTCGATCTCATGCGGGAGCAGGGGCGGGACCGCGTCGCCGAAGAGGGCGCGGGCATGCTGGGCGGTCTGCAACAGCCCGGGAATGTGCAGTGCTTGCGCCACCCGTAGTGCGGTGGCGTGATGTTCGACTTCGGCCAGGTCCAGCAGGCCGTGGGGGAGCAGACCGCGGTACTCCTCCCACCGCCCGCGCGTCCGGCCGCCCGTCATGCCGACCAGGCCTTCGATGAGGCTGTCGTCGGCGCAGGCGTAGTTGCGGGCGATGGTGCGTACGCGGTCAGGCCCGACGGCGTAGCGGCCTGCCTCGATGTTGCTGACGCGTGACTGGTTGACGCCGAGTCGGGACGCGGCCTGGTTGGTGGACAGTCCGGCGCGATCAATCGTCACTCGTGTGAGTGACGGGCCCTTCCCTGCGCACCCGAGGGGGACGGATATGCCGCCCGGCAAGCAACCCACGCTGCGGCAGCGGCGGCTCGGCGTTGAGCTGCGCAAACTACGCCTACGGCTGTCGTGTTCGGCCTCAACTGCCGTGTTCCAGAAGCTGGAAGCGCAACGCACCGTAGCGAATCGCGGCATGCCGTCGCTGGCCCCGACCGCCCCGTTGCCCAACCCCCACCGTCCCAGGAGCCACCCATGCCCACCGTAGCCCCCGCCCCGGCCTGGTCATATGTTCTCCACCTCCCGCACGACCCCAGAGCCCCACGCGTCGCCCGCATGACCCTCCGCGCAGCCCTCGCCGCGCACGGACCCGTCGAACTCAGCGACGCCGCCGAGCTGTTGACCTCCGAGCTCGTCACCAACGCCTACCGGCACACGTCCGGGCCCGCCGCCCTGCGCGTACGCGGTCTTGACGGAGCGCGCCATGGGATCCGGGTGGGCGTGTGGGACACCGACCCGCGCATCCCGCCCCCGTTCGACGCGACCCCCGCGCACCGCCCGCCCCTCCGTCCCGCCCCGCCGGGCGCAGACCACGGCCGTGGCCTGCATCTCGTCCGGCTGTGCGCCGACGCGTGGGGTGGCTTCCCGCTCGGTGACGACCTGTTCGGCCGGGGCGGCAAGCTGCTCTGGTTCGAGGTGGTGGCCCCGGGGCTGGCCCTGGAGGTCGTGGCGTGACGGCAGCGGACGCGCACACCCGTGCCCGGGCGGGCGCCGGCAGAGCTGCGCCGTCCTCTCGGAATGATCTATTCCGCACACCCCAAGGCGACAGTCGGGCCTGTCCCGGCACAGGACAAGCCTCCCTCCCGCCCGCCCGCACGTTCGACCGCCACCCCGACACTCGCAGGATCGCCCAAACGCGGTGAAGTCCGTCGTATCCGACCTGAGGATGACGGCCCACCCCAAAGGTGGAGCCCCCTGACCTGCGGTGATCTCTCTGCGTGTGCGGAAGGTAACCTACCTTCCTACCCCCCGTACCAGCCGCGCATGCGCTCGCGGCCAGTGAACTTACCTCAATCTGGCTGAACTTTTGTTGATCGAGGCTTAGTTGACGGGTGCAGCGCCTTACCCTTCACAGGGTGAACCAATTGATGTCCCGCGCGTCCACGGACGCGCCCGAAGGAGCCGAGTCCGCGCCGCCCGGAAATCTGCCCGGCGCGCTGCCAGAAGCGCTGCGCGCCGAACTCATCGCCTTCCGGCGTGACTTGCACATGCATCCGGAGCTAGGCAATCAGGAGTTCCGCACGACCGCGGCGATCAAGGCGCGCCTGGAGAAAGCGGGGCTCGCCCCCCGCGTGCTCCCCGTCGGGACCGGGCTCGTCTGCGACGTCGGGGGCACCCCGGACCTCGCGGGACGCCCCGTGCTCGCGCTGCGCGCGGACATCGACGCCCTGCCCATCCCGGACACCAAGACCAGCGCCACGTACCGCTCCACCGTCCCGGACCGCGCCCACGCCTGCGGGCACGACGTCCACACCACCGTCGTGCTCGGCGCCGGCCTCGTCCTCGCCGAGCTGGCCCGCGCGGGCCGCCTTCCGCACCCGGTGCGGCTGATCTTCCAGCCCGCCGAGGAGGTGCTCCCCGGCGGCGCCACGGACGCCGTCGCCTGCGGCGCGCTCGACGGCGTCGGCCGTATCATCGCCGTCCACTGCGACCCCCGCGTCGACGCGGGCCGCATCGGCCTGCGCCAGGGCCCGATCACCTCCGCCTGCGACCGCATCGAGGTCGCCCTGGGCGGGCCCGGCGGCCACACCGCCCGGCCGCATCTGACGACCGACCTCGTCACGGCCGCCGCGAAGGTCGTCAGCGAGGTCCCGGCCCTGGTCGGCCGGCGCATGGACGCCCGCTCGGGCGTCTCCGTGACCTGGGGCCGCATCGACGCGGGCCACGCGTGCAACGTGATCCCGCAGCACGCCGAACTGTCGGGGACCATCCGCTGCCTCGATCTGAACGCGTGGCGGCAGGCCCCCGACATCGTCCACGCCGCCGTCCAGGAGGTCGCCGACCTGCACCGCGCCAAGTCCTCGATCAACTACGTGCGCGGAGTGCCGCCGGTCGTCAACGACCCGGTCGTCACGGACCTGTTGCGCGACTCGATGGCCGCGCGGCGCGGCTCCGAGGCGGTCGAGGACACCGAGCAGAGCCTCGGCGGCGAGGACTTCTCCTGGTACCTGGAGCATGTGCCAGGAGCCATGGCGCGACTCGGCGTCCGTACGCCCGGCGAGCGCGGCGTACGCGACCTGCACCAGGGCGACTTCGACGCCGACGAGCACGCCATCACCGTGGGCGTGGAGCTGTTCACCGCGGCGGCGATCCTCGACGCCGCCGAGCGCACGGCCTGAGGGCCGCGCGCCCCCAGGAGTCCCGCGCGCCCCCAGGAAGTTCCGTACGCACCACGGCCGCACCGCCAGAAGCATCCGGCCGGGATCCCGCGAAGCGTCGCCGTCGGCACCCACAAGGCGCCACGGCCCGCACCCGGGATCCACTCTGCGGCCGTCCCGCCACGACTACTGCGGCCGTCCCGCTACGACTACTGCGGGCGTTCTGCCGTCCACTCTGCGGCCGTCCCGCCGCGAACTCCGCGGGCGTCCTGCCACGACCCCTACGGCCGTCCCGCCCCGAACTCCGCGGCCGTTCTGCCACGACCCCTGCGGCCATTCCGCCGCCCACTCTGCTGGCGACCCGCCACGACCTCTGCGGCCGTCCCGGACCCCTGCGGCCGTCCCGCCGTGAACTCCGCGGCCGTCCCGCCACAACCCCTGCGGCCGTCCCGCCACAACCCCCGCGGCCATCCCGCCACGAATCGATAACGGCCCCCGCCGAAACCGTACCCCTCCCTTTCTACGCGCGTTAGTGTGCGCCGAAATCCGCGCCGTTCCAGGTGCGTCGGGGAACGTTCGGAACGTAAGGGGTACGTCCTATGCGTCGACGTCGTCAGTTTCGCACCACCCGTCGAGCAACTATTTCCCGCGCGGCCGTGACGGTCGCCGCCCTCGCCCTCGTGGCCACCGCGTGCGGGGAGACCAGCAGCGACGCCGCCAAGGACGACGACGGCGGTGACAAGAAGAGCGGCGCGTACCAGGGCAAGGGCATCGGACTCGCGTACGACATCGGCGGGCAGGGCGACCAGTCCTTCAACGACGCGGCCCACAGCGGCTACGCGCGGGCCCGCAAGGACTTCAAGATCGGCGGCGTCGACATGGAGCCTGGCGACGGCGAGTCCAGCGCCGACAAGACCCAGCGCATCGAACAGCTCGCCCGCCAGGGCTACGACCCGGTGATCGGCGTCGGCTTCATCTACGCGCCCGCCATCCAGGAGGTCGCGAAGAAGTTCCCGGACACCACCTTCGGGATCGTCGACGACAACACCGTCAAGGCCGGCAACGTCGCCGATCTCGTCTTCCACGAGGAACAGGGCTCCTATCTCGCGGGAGTCGCCGCCGCGAAGACGACCAAGGCCGACCACGTCGGATTCATCGGCGGCGTCGACATTCCGATCATTCACAAATTCGAAGCCGGTTTCGTGCAAGGCGTGAAATCGGTGGACCCGAAGATCAAAATCGAGCGGCGGTATCTGACCGAGAAGCCGGAGGAGGGCGGGTTCGCCAGCCCCGACAAGGGCCAGGACGCCGCGAGCGGCCAGCTCGAAGCGGGCGCCGACGTGCTCTACCACGCGGCCGGGCTCTCCGGCCAGGGCGTGATCCAGGAGGCCGGGTCGCAGAAGAAGTGGGCGATCGGCGTCGACTCCGACCAGTACCGGCAGAAGGCCCTCGCCAAGTACAAGAAGTATGTCCTCGGTTCGGCCCTCAAGGACGTGGGCGGGGCGGTGTACGACCTGACGAAATCGGTCGTCCGCGGCAAGCCGCTGACCGGCACGCAGCGGTACGACCTCAAGTCGGGCCGGGTCGGGTTCTCCGACTCCAACCCGGCGTACCGGCGGATGAAGGACGTCGTCGCCGCGGTCGAGCAGGCGAAGAGGGACATCGTCAGCGGCAAGGTGAAGGTCAGGACCCGTCCCTGAGCCCCTTGAGTACGTGGCCGGAAGTGGGTGTCCCCTCTGCGGGCTGTGGGTGGCTGGTCGCGCAGTTCCCCGCGCTCCTTCGGGGCGCTGGGACCAGCCGCGTGTGCAGGTTCACGTCGTACGTATAACCCCCGTAGGCACGTCGTACGTATAACCCGTTGCGCCCCGGCGCATCCGCGCTGTCGCCCAGGTGTCACCCGCCCGACGCCCGGTGGCCACAGGTCGATAACGGACCGGACAGAAGGGTTCTTATGTCAGGTCTACGCGCGTTACGCTGCGGCGAAATCGCGCCGGGTGAGGCGCGCCTCACGTACGTCCTCGCGTACGCCTCCGTACGTTTCCGCAGCGTGTGCACGCGCAGCAGCGCACCCCCGCACGCGTGGCGGTCGTACCCGCGTATACGTCAGGTCGTTGTCCAAAGGAGTTCGTCCCTATGCGCCGGGTGTCCCGACTCGCGCTCGCGTCCGCCGCGACCGCTGCCTTCGCCGTCACCGTCTCCGCCTGTGGCGGCACCTCCAGCGACGCCGCCAAGAGCGAGGACGGCGGCAAGAAGAAGGGCGTCGCCATCGCCTACGACGTCGGCGGCGCCGGCGACCAGTCCTTCAACGACGCCGCCACGGCGGGCATGGACAAGGCCGCCGCGGACTTCAAGGTCGGCAAGAAGGCCGTGGAGCCCACCGACGGCGAGTCCGACGCCGACAAGATCCAGCGCCTCACCGAGCTGGCCAAGCAGGGCTACAACCCGGTCATCGGCGTCGGCTACGCGTACGCGCCGGCCATCAAGGAGGTCGCGGCCAAGAACCCGGACGTCACCTTCGGCATCGTCGACGACGCCACCATCAACGCCAAGAACGTCGCCGACCTGGTCTTCAACGAGGAGCAGTCCTCCTACCTGGCGGGCGTCGCCGCCGCCAAGGCCACCAAGTCCAAGACCGTCGGCTTCATCGGCGGCGTGGACAACCCGCTGATCCGCAAGTTCGAGGCGGGCTTCGTCCAGGGCGTCCAGGCCACCGACAAGTCGGTCAAGGTCAAGCGCCAGTTCCTCACCGAGAAGGCCGAGGACGGCGGCTTCTCCAGCCCGGACAAGGGCAAGGAGGCGGCCAGCGGCCAGATCGAGGGCGGCGCCGACGTGGTCTACCACGCCGCGGGCCTCTCCGGCCAGGGCGTCATCGAGGCCGCCGCCGCCAAGAAGGTCTGGGCGATCGGCGTCGACTCCGACCAGTACAAGCAGAAGGCCCTCGACAAGTACAAGAAGTACATCCTGACGTCGGCCACCAAGGACGTCGCCGGCGCGGTGTACAACCTGGTGAAGTCGGTTCAGGATGACAAGGCCGAGGGCGGCGTCGTCCGCGCCGACCTGAAGTCCGGCGGTGTCGGACTCGCCGACTCCAACCCGGAGTTCATGAAGATGAAGGACCTCCAGGCCGAGCTGAAGAAGGCCGAGCAGGGCATCACCAGCGGCAAGATCAAGGTCAACACGAAGCTCTGACCGAGCGGCGTCACGGCCGCGGAACGGGGTGTGGGCACCATGGACCGAGCGTCCGCCCGCGCCCCGTTCGCGCGGCCAGGCCTCAACCACCGGGAAACGTACCGCCGTCGGCGGGGCGCGGTGCCGTCTGAGGCGTGAAGCAGGGGCACACCGCGTGCGCGGCGCAGGCCCCTTTCCTTTAAGTCCCCGAGGAGAGTGCGCCATCGACGCGTCCACCACCCCTCCGCCCACCGCTCCCACGTGCGCGGTGGAGCTGTCCGGCATCACCAAGCGGTTCCCCGGCGTCGTCGCCAACCACGACATCCACCTCAGCGTCCGCAAGGGCACCGTCCACGCCCTCGTCGGCGAGAACGGCGCCGGCAAGTCGACCCTGATGAAGATCCTCTACGGCATGCAGAAGCCGGACGAGGGCACCATCGCCGTCGACGGCGAGCAGGTCGCCTTCGGCAGCCCGGCCGACGCCATCGCGCGCGGCATCGGCATGGTGCACCAGCACTTCATGCTCGCCGACCAGCTCACCGTCCTGGAGAACATCGTCCTCGGCAGCGAGAAGCTGTACGGCATCGGTGCCGGGGCCCGCCGCAAGGTCCTGGAGATCTCCGAGCGCTACGGCCTCGGCGTACGCCCGGACACCTACGTCGAGGACCTCGGCGTCGCCGACCGGCAGCGCGTGGAGATCCTCAAGGTCCTCTACCGGGGCGCCACCACGCTGATCCTCGACGAGCCGACCGCCGTGCTCGTGCCGCAGGAGGTCGACGCGCTCTTCGACAACCTGCGCGAGCTGAAGTCCGAGGGCCTGTCCGTCATCTTCATCTCGCACAAGCTGGGCGAGGTGCTCTCCGTGGCGGACGACATCACCGTCATCCGGCGCGGTACGACGGTGGGTACCGCGATCCCGTCCGAGACCACCCCGCGCCAGCTCGCCGAGCTGATGGTGGGCAGCGAGCTGCCGACGCCGGAGACCGCCGAGTCGACGGTCACCGACCGGCCGATGCTGGAGGTCGACGGGCTCAAGCTGCTCGCCGACGGCTCCGACCGGGCGCTGCTCGACGACATCTCCTTCACCATCCACGAGGGCGAGGTCCTCGGCATCGCCGGGGTCGAGGGCAACGGCCAGACCGAGCTGATCGACGCCCTCATCGGCCTCAAGCACGCCGACTCCGGAGCCGTGCGGCTCGCGGGCGAGGACATCACCGCCTGGGCGACGCGCAAGCGCCGCGAGGAGGGCGTCGGCTACATCCCCGAGGACCGCCACCGCCACGGGCTCCTCCTGGAGTCCCCGCTGTGGGAGAACCGCATCCTCGGCCACGTCACCGAGCGGCCCAACACGCGCGGTCGCGGGGGCTTCTGGCTCGACCCCAAGGGCGCCAGGGCCGACACCCGTCGCATCGTCGAGGAGTACGACGTCCGTACGCCCGGCATCGACGTCACCGCGGCCTCGCTGTCCGGCGGCAACCAGCAGAAGCTGATCGTCGGCCGCGAGATGAGCCACAAGCCGCGCTTCCTCATCGCCGCGCACCCCACGCGCGGCGTGGACGTCGGCGCGCAGGCGCAGATCTGGGACCAGATCCGCGAGGCCCGCCGCGAAGGCCTCGCCGTGCTCCTCATCTCCGCCGACCTGGACGAGCTGATCGGCCTGTCCGACACGCTCCGGGTGATCTACCGCGGGCGGCTCGTCGCGGACGCCGACCCGGCCTCGGTCACGCCGGAGGAGCTGGGCTCGGCCATGACCGGCGCGGCCTCCGGCCACCTGGAGCACGTGGAGGAGCCCGAGAACACCACGGACGCCGCGCCGGCGGCGGACGTAACGGAAGACGCCGGTCCGGAGGACGAGGCCCGATGAAGAAGTTCGACAAGGAGCGCGTGCTCCTCGCCCTCGCGGGCCCGGTCATCGCGCTCGTCGCGGCCATGGTGCTGACCTCGGTCGTGCTGGTCGCCTCTGGCAAGAGCCCGATCGAGCCGTACAGCCTGATGTTCGAGCAGGGCACCTACTCGGACATCCAGGTCCTGATCATCAACCAGGCCGGGATGTACTACCTGGCCGCGCTCGCGGTGGCCGTCGGCTTCCGCATGAACCTGTTCAACATCGGCGTGGACGGCCAGTACCGCCTCGCCGCGATGGTCACCGCGGTCGTCGGCGCGCACGTGTCGCTGCCCTCCGGACTCCAGATCCCGCTCCTGATCCTGGTGGCGATGCTCACCGGCGCCTTCTGGGCGGGCATCGCGGGTGTCCTGAAGACCACGCGGGGCGTCAGCGAGGTCGTCGCGACGATCATGCTCAACGCGATCGCGACGAGCGTCATCGGCTACCTCACGCTCGAGGAGAACTTCGGCGTCCCGGTCGGCAACAACCAGACCACCGGCGTCATGCACTCCTCCGGCTGGTTCCCCGGCATCGACATGGGCTCCTCCGGCGAGATCTACGGCTTCGTGGTCGTCGCCGTCCTCGCGGGCGTCCTGTACTGGCTCGTCCTCAACCGCACCCGCTTCGGCTTCGACCTGCGCGCTACCGGCGCCTCCGAGTCGGCCGCCGCCGCGTCCGGCGTCAACGCCAAGCGCATGATGCTCACCGCCATGCTGATCTCCGGCGCGGTCGCGGGCCTCGCGGGCATGCCGATCCTCCTCGGCGACGTGCACACCTACAGCCTGAGCTTCCCCACCGGACTCGGCTTCACCGGCATCACCATCGCGCTGCTCGGCCGCAACAACCCGGTCGGCATCGCCTTCGCCGCACTGCTCATCGCGTTCCTCGACAAGGCGTCCCCGGCGCTTGACTACAAGGGGTACGACAAGGAGATCGCGGTCATCATGCAGGGCCTGATCGTGATCGCCGTCGTGGTCTCGTACGAGGCCGTGCGCCGCTGGGGGCTGCGCCGCCAGCAGCAGCGCGTCGGTGAGGAACTCGCCGCGGCCGCTCGCGCGGCACGCTCCAACGACTCCGTGAAGGAGGTGGCCGCGCGATGAGCACCGCCACCGTCACCAAGGCCGCGCCCGCGAAGGCAGCGCCTGGCCGCCGCCGCATCTCGCTCCCCGTCCTGCTGCTCATCATCGCGGGCGTGCTCGTCCTGACCTCGGTCGTGCGGATGGTCACGGACGCCCACGGCATCACCTCCACCGGGCAGATGTCCGGCGCCCTGCGCCTGGCCGTGCCGATCGGACTCGCGGGCCTCGGCGGCCTGTGGGCCGAGCGCGCGGGCGTGGTCAACATCGGCCTCGAAGGCATGCTGATCCTCGGCACCTGGTTCGGCGCCTGGGCGGGTTACCAGTGGGGCCCGTGGGTCGGCATCGTCTTCGGCGTCCTCGGCGGGGCGATCGGCGGCCTGCTGCACGCGATCGTCACGGTCACGTTCAACGTCAACCACATCGTGTCCGGCGTGGCGATCAACATCCTCGCCCTCGGCACCACCCGCTACCTGTCGACGTACGCCTTCGAGGGCACGGACGGCGGCACCTCCAAGCAGTCGCCGGGCGTGGACTCGCTCGGCAAGTTCTCCGTGCCGGGCCTGTCGGACTGGCTGGTGGACCTCAACCAGAAGCACTGGTTCCTGGTCTCCGACCTCGCGGGCCTGCTCGGCGGGCTGCTCACCGACGTCTCGCCGCTGACGCTCATCGCCGTCGCGATGGTGCCGCTGAGCTGGTTCATCCTGTGGCGGACCGCGTTCGGCCTGCGCCTGCGCTCCTGCGGTGAGAACCCGGTCGCCGCGGAGTCCCTCGGCGTCAACGTCTACAAGTACAAGTACCTGGCGGTCATGATCTCCGGCGGCCTCGCCGGGCTCGGCGGCGCCTTCCTGTCCCTGGTGGCCTCCAACATCTATCTGGAGGGCCAGACCGGCGGCCGCGGCTACATCGGCCTCGCCGCGATGATCTTCGGCAACTGGATGCCGGGCGGACTGGCCATCGGCGCGGGCCTGTTCGGTTACACCGACAGCCTGAAGCTGCGGGGCGGCGGCACGAATGTCCACGCGCTGCTCCTGCTGATCGCCATCCTTCTGGTCATCGGTGCGATCTACCTGGTGTGGCGCAAGCGCTACGTCCCCGCGGCGATCACCGCGGTGATCTCGGCGCTGATGTTCGCCTGGTACGGCCTCACCGACGAGGTGCCGAACCAGGTCGTGACGGCCACGCCGTACGTCGTGACGCTGCTGGTCCTGTCGCTCTCGGCCCAGCGCCTGCGGATGCCGAAGGCGAACGGCCTGCCGTACCGGAAGGGACAAGGGAAGTGACCACCGCTGCCGACTGGGAGGCCCTGCGGGACGCCGCGCGGGAGGCCATGTCCCGCGCGTACGCGCCCTACTCGGGCTTCCCCGTCGGCGCGGCGGCCCTGGCCGACGACGGCCGCACGGTCACCGGCTGCAACGTGGAGAACGCCTCGTACGGCCTCGGCCTGTGCGCCGAGTGCGGCCTGGTCTCGCAGCTCCAGCTCACCGGCGGCGGCCGTCTGACCCACTTCACGTGCGTGGACGGCAAGGGCGACATCCTCATGCCGTGCGGCCGCTGCCGCCAGCTCCTGTACGAGTTCGGCGGCCCTGGGCTGCTGCTGGAGACGGCGTCGGGCATCCGCACCCTCGGCGAGATGCTGCCGGACGCCTTCGGACCCGAGAACCTGAACTGAGCAAGGCCCCCGCCGTCGGCGGGGGCCTTTCCTCAACTCCTTTCTCTATGCGCGTAGAGTCCCGTCTACGCACGACTGTCACTGCCGGAAGGAATGCCATGGACGTCATCTCCGTCATCCGTACGAAGCGGGACCGGGGCGAGCTGAGCGACGAGCAGATCGACTGGGTCATCGACGCGTACACGCGCGGTGCCGTCGCCGACGAGCAGATGTCGGCCCTGGCCATGGCCATCCTGCTCAACGGCATGAACCGCGCCGAGATCGCCCGCTGGACGGCGGCGATGATCGCCTCCGGCGAGCGCATGGACTTCTCCTCGCTGTCGCGCCCCACCGCCGACAAGCACTCCACCGGCGGCGTCGGCGACAAGATCACGCTGCCGCTCGCCCCGCTGGTCGCCGCGTGCGGCGCGGCCGTGCCGCAGCTGTCCGGGCGCGGCCTCGGCCACACCGGCGGCACCCTGGACAAGCTGGAGGCGATCCCCGGCTGGCGCGCCCTGCTCTCCAACGAGGAGATGCTGAACGTCCTCGACGGCGTCGGCTCGGTGATCTGCGCGGCGGGCGACGGGCTTGCCCCCGCCGACAAGAAGCTGTACGCGCTCCGCGACGTGACGGGCACGGTCGAGGCGATCCCGCTGATCGCCTCCTCCATCATGTCGAAGAAGATCGCGGAGGGGACGGGCTCGCTCGTCCTGGACGTGAAGGTCGGCACCGGCGCGTTCATGAAGACGATCGAGGACGCGCGTGAACTGGCCTCCACGATGGTCGGCCTGGGCACCGACCACGGCGTGCGCACGGTCGCGCTCCTGACGGACATGTCCACGCCCCTCGGCCTCACGGCGGGCAACGCGCTCGAAGTCCGCGAGTCCGTCGAGGTCCTGGCGGGCGGCGGCCCGGCCGACGTCGTGGAGCTGACCCTCGCGCTCGCCCGTGAGATGCTCGACGCGGCGGGCCTGCCGGACGCCGACCCGGCGAAGGCCCTCGCCGACGGCTCCGCCATGGACGTCTGGCGCCGCATGATCGCCGCGCAGGGCGGCGACCCCGACGCGCAGTTGCCGGTGGCGCGCGAGACCCATGTCGTGACCGCGCCGTCCTCCGGCGTCCTGACCCGCCTCGACGCGTACGACGTCGGCGTCGCGGCCTGGCGCCTCGGCGCGGGCCGGGCCCGCAAGGAGGACCCGGTGCAGGCCGGGGCCGGCGTCGAACTCCACGCCAAGCCGGGCACCACGGTGACCGCGGGCCAGCCCCTGCTCACCCTCCACACGGACACCCCCGAGCGCTTCGCGTACGCGCTGAAGTCCCTGGAGGGCGCGTACGACATCGCCCCCGAGGGCACGGCGTTCACGGCGAAGCCGATCGTCCTGGAACGCGTGGGCTGACCCCTCGCGGGGCGCCCCGGGCCCGCCCCCTTGTCGCGCTGAGGCGCGGAGCGCCGATACGGGGTCCGGGGCGGAGCCCCGGTTTCGGGAAGGGGCGGGGTGGGGGAGAGAAGCGCACCGATGAGTTCGCCCCACCCCGCCGGTCCCTCCTACGTGGCAACCTCTGCGAACCTCATCGTCATCACCGGCCCCGTCCGCCAGGACGACGTTCCGGCGCTGTGCGCCGAGTTGCACCAGCGCGCGGGGGACGGGCACACCGAAGTGGTGTGCGACCTGCGCGGCGTCACCACCGCGGACCTGGCCACCGTCGAGGCCGTGGCCAGGCTGCGGCTCGCCGCCCGCAGGGCGGGCGTGGGGCTGCGCCTGCGCGGTCCCACCCCGGCCCTGTGGGCGCTGCTGCGCCTCGTCGGCCTCGCGGAGCTATGCGTCGAGGTGGAGGGGCACCCCGAACAGCGGGAACCACCGCTCGGTGTCGAGGAAGCAGTGGAATCCGGCGACCCGGCCCGCTGACAGCTCGATGACCTGGATCGCCCAGGGCATGAACCCGCCGTTCTCCGGGTCGGGCTTGTACTGCGCGAACGCGGGGGTGCCGTTCGCCTCCACCGGGATCAGCCGGGAGTTCGCGCACGCCGCGCCCATCGTCGACATGAAGCCGGTGATGTCCTGCGGCCCGCGCAGCCACAGGTCGAACGGCGGCATCGTCATGACGGCGTCCTCGTGCAGCAGGGCGGTGAGCGCCGCCATGTCATAGCCCTCGAAGGCCTTCACATAGCGGTCGAGGAGCCTCTGCTGCTCCTCGTCCAGCGGGTCGGAGGTCGCGGTGTCGTCGGCGGGGCGCTCGGCGAGGGTGGCGCGGGCCCGCTGCAACGCGCTGTTCACCGAGGCGACCGTCGTGCCGAGCAGCTCGGCGACCTCGCCGGCCTTCCAGGCGAGCACCTCGCGCAGGATGAGCACCGCCCGCTGCTTGGCGGGCAGTTGCTGGAGGGCGGCGATGAAGGCGAGCCGCACGGACTCCTTGGCGACGGCGGCCTCCTCGGGGCCGCTGACGGCGGGCAGCACGCGGGCGTCCGGTATCGGCTCCAGCCAGACGTTGTCCGCGCGGGGGGTGAGGGCGGCCTGGGCCAGCGGTGTGGACGCGGTCAGGTCCATGGGGCGGGCGCGGCGGTTGCCCGCGTTCAGCATGTCCAGGCAGACGTTCGTCGCGATGCGGTACAGCCAGGAGCGCAGGCTCGAGCGGCCCTCGAACTTCTCATAGCTGCGCCAGGCGCGGACCATCGTGTCCTGCACGGCGTCCTCGGCCTCGAAGGCCGAGCCCAGCATGCGATAGCAGTACCCCGTCAGCTCGACGCGGTGCTTCTCCAGGCTCGCGTCCAGCTCGGTGGTCGCTCCAACGGTCCGGCTCATCCCAACCCACCCCTGTGCCTCTGCCTCGCCGGCGCGGACGCCCCAGCACATCGGAAGCTACCGCAGCCCACTGACAACGGCCTCCGGAGCGGCGAAAACGGCAGATCACGGGGTTGTCCGCGCTATGGGCGCACGCCTTTCGGCACCCGCCCGCGCCCCGCCCCCGGCGTCGTCAGCAGGCGCGCGCCACCGGTGCCACACGCCGCGCCGCCCGCGTCCCGAACAGCGTGATCCCCACGACGCCGACCACCGCGAGCACGCCGAGCGCCACGGTCCCGGCCCAGCCGCCGGAGTGGAAGGCGATCGCGCCGAGCGTGCCGCCCGCGCTGCTGCCCACGTAGTACGCGGACTGGTAGAGCGCGGACGCCTGCGCCCGGCCCCGCGTGGCCGTGCGGCTCACCGACGAGGACGCCACGGCGTGGCCCGCGAAGAAGCCCGCCGTGATCAGGACGAGGCCGAGCAGCACGAGGAGGAGGTTGGAGGCGAGGGAGAGCAGCAGGCCCGCGGCCGTCGTGCTCGCGGCCAGGTACAGCGCGCCGCGCCGGCCGAGCCGCGCGACCAGCTTCCCGGCCGCCGCCGACGAGACCGTACCGACGAGGTAGACGAGGAAGATCGAGCCGATGACGCCCTGCGGCAGCGAGAACGGCGCCTCGGTGAGGCGGTAGCCGATCACCGTGTAGACCGCGCCGAACACCGTCATGAACAGCGCGCCGATCGCGTACAGACGGCACAGCAGCGGGTTCGACAGATGCGAACGCACCGTGCGCCCCAGGGCCTTCGGGCTGAGCGTGCCCGGCGTGAAGTGGCGCGGCGCGGGCAGCAGCGCCCGGAAGGCGAGCGCGCACAGGACCGCGACGGCGCCGACCACGGCGAGCGCCCAGCGCCAGCCCCAGGCCTGCGCGACCCAGCCGGTGACGATGCGGCCGCTCATGCCGCCGATGGAGTTGCCCGCCACGAACATGCCGATCGCGGCGACCAGGGCCTTGGGCCGCACCTCCTCGGCGAGGTAGGCCATCGCGGAGGCGGGCAGACCGGCGAGCGCCGCGCCCTGCACCGCGCGCAGCGCGATCAGCGCGCCCACCGAAGGGGCGAGCGGCACGAGCAGGCCGACCACGACGGCGACGGCCAGCGAGGCCGTCATCAGGGTGCGGCGGCCGTACCGCTCCGACAGGGCGCTCAGCGGCAGGACGAACAGGGCGAGCGCGCCGGTCGCGGCGGACACCGTCCAGCTCGCGGTGGACGCGCTCACGCCCAAGTCGGCCGAGATCAGGGGGAGAAGCGCCTGCGTGGAGTACAGCAGGGCGAAAGTGGCGACGCCCGCGAGGAAGAGCGCGAAGCTCATGCGGCGGTAACCAGGGCCTCCGGGTGCCATGCGGGAGTCGCGCGCGGTGGTGGAGTCGGGAGCGGGGGACGACGGGGTGAGGGCGACCGCGTGGGTGGCGGACGCCCCGCTACTGGCAGGAGGCATGTCACGAACGTAGGACCGTGGCGGTTCATGCGTCCAATGCATGAACCGGCCATAATCCATCCCATGCAGCATCAGCACAGCTCACAGGCTCGACTGTCGCAGAACAGTGACACAGAGGACACAGATCACATCGTGCGGCTGCTCGCCCCTCGTCTCGCGTACTTCGCCGGGGTCGCCCGCACCGAGCACGTCACGCGCGCCGCGCAGGAACTCCAGGTCCCGCAGTCCACGCTGTCGCGCGCGCTCGTGCGGCTCGAACGGGACCTCGGCGTCGACCTGTTCGCGCGCCACGGGCGCACGGTGTCGCTGACCCCCGCGGGCCGCACCTTCCTCGGCTCGGTCGAGCGGGCGCTCGCCGAGGTCGGCAGGGCCGCCGAGTCCGTGCGCGCCGACGCGGACCCGGCCTCGGGCAAGGTCGCGTTCGGCTTCCTGCACACCATGGGCTCGGAGACGGTGCCCGGGCTCATCCGGGCCTTCCGGGCCGACCACCCGCGCGTGCGGTTCAGCCTCGTCCAGAACTACGGCGAGGCCATGATCGAGCGGCTGCGCGCCGGGGAGCTGGACCTGTGCCTGACCTCGCCGGTGCCCGACGCCCCCGACCTGGTCGCCCGCCGCCTGGACGAACAGCGCCTGCGGCTCGTGGTCCCCGACGACCACCGGCTCGCCGGGCGCAAGCGGGTGCGCCTCGCGGAGGCCGCCGACGAGGCCTTCGTGACCCTGGAGCCGGGGTACGGCCTCAGGCGGATCACCGACGCGCTGTGCGCCGATGCCGGGTTCAAGCCCCGGATCGCCTTCGAGGGGGAGGAGGCGGAGACCCTGCGGGGCCTGGTGGCCGCCGGGCTCGGCGTGGCGCTGCTCCCGCCGCCCGCCGTGGCCAGGCCGGGGGTGGTGGAGCTGAGCGTCACCGGGCAGCGGGCGGTCCGCGAGATCGGCGTGGCGTGGCTGGACGGGCACCCCGACACCGCGCCGGTGGCGGCGTTCAAGCGGTTCCTGCTCAGCAGGAGGGGCCAACTGCTCCCCAGGTGACGGGGCGCGCGTACGCGCCGGGCGGAATTCCCCGATCGCCAGGATATGGATAGGACTTGCCAGTAGGACGAGTTGCACATGCTGCAACCAAACGTGGTTTCACTGGCAGTTCGGACAGTTTTATCGATCCAGGTATTGCTTCACACCAGTCACACTGGTCTAGGCTTTGATCGATCATCGTTCGATGGGTCTTCAACTTCCTTTGCGGCCATGCCCGTTGGGGGAGTGTGGCCAGGCGTGAGACAAGCGAGGCATACATGGCAAAGAACGACAGATCCCTGGGTCGTAGATCCCTCCTGACCGGTGCCGCCGCCGTCGCCGGCGGGGCGGCCGTCAGCTCGGCCCTGCCCGCGACCGCCCAGGCCGCGCCGCGCGCGGCCACCGCCACGGCGGCGGAGGCCGCCGCCGCGACGCCCGACTACATCACCGTCGGCCCCAGCGACCCGCGCTTCCCCGACCTGATCCGCGGCACCAACCAGCGCTGGGTCGCCAAGCCCGACTACGTCCGCCTGGTCACCACCACCGCCCAGGCCGTGCGCGCCGTGCAGGACGCCGTCACCGCCGGCAAGCGGCTGACCGTCCGCAGCGGCGGCCACTGCTACGAGGACTTCGTCTTCAACAAGGACGTCCAGGTCGTCATCGACATGTCGGGGATGTCCCAGGTCTACTACGACAGCGCCAAGAACGCCTTCGCCGTCGAGGGCGGCGCCTCCAACCTCCAGATCTACGAGACGCTCTACAAGCTGTACGGCGTCTCGATCCCGGCCGGCTCCTGTGCCTCCGTCGGCGCGGGCGGCCACATATCCGGCGGTGGCTACGGCCTGCTCTCCCGCCTGCACGGCCTGACCGTCGACCACCTCTACGGCGTCGAGGTCGTCACGGTGGACAAGAACGGCACCGCCAAGGCCGTCGTCGCCACCCGCGACTCCACCGACGCCAATCTCAAGGACCTCTGGTGGGCCCACACCGGAGGTGGCGGCGGCAACTTCGGCCTGATCACCCGCTACTGGCTGCGCTCACCCGGCGCCACCGGCACGGACCCCTCCAAGCTCCTGCCGAAGCCCCCGTCCGAGGTCTTCGTGCACGCCACCGCCGTCAAGTGGGCGGACCTGACCGAGGCGTCCTTCACCCGCCTGCTCCAGAACTGGGGCACCTGGCACGAGCAGAACAGCGCGCCCGACTCCAAGTACAACTCGCTCTTCGGCCTCCTGAAGCTGAACCAGAAGGCCGGCGCCAACTCCGAGATCGCCCTGCTCACGCAGATGGACGCCACGGTCCCCGACGCCCAGGCCCTCCTGGACGACTACCTGGCCGCGGTCTTCGCCGGCGTGGGCGCCACCCGCCGGGCCATGACCCAGCGCGCGGGCGAGCACGCGGCCATGCCGCAGTTCGCCAAGCCGCGCACGCTGCCCTGGTACATCGCCACCGACTACCTCAGCGGCGGCAACCCCACGCTGTACGGCAAGTACAAGTCGGCGTACGCCCGCAAGGGCTTCTCCACCACGCAGATCAAGGCGATGTACAAGCACCTGACGCGCACCGACTACAGCAACGGTGACGCGCTGGTCCAGATCGACTCGTACGGCGGCCGCATCAACGCCGTCAAGCCCGGCGACACCGCCGTGCCGCAGCGCGACTCGGTCCTCAAGCTCCAGTACCAGACCTACTGGACGAACCCGGCCGACGAGGCCAAGCACGTGGCCTGGATCCGCGAGTTCTACAAGGACGTGTACGCGGAGACCGGCGGCGTCCCGGTGCCCGGCGACATCAACGACGGCTGCTACGTCAACTACCCCGACAAGGACCTCGGCGACTCCGCCTGGAACACCTCGTCGACCGCGTGGAACAGCCTGTACTACAAGGACAACTACGCCCGCCTCCAGAAGGCGAAGGCGGCCTGGGACCCGAAGGACATCTTCCGCCACGCCCAGTCGGTCCGCCTGCCGTAAGGCCGCAATTCCCCGCGCCTCCAAGGGAGCGCCCCGAAGGGGCGCGGGGAACTGCGCGGCCAGCCACAGAGCATCCGCAGCCGACAAGGAACGGCTCAGCCCCGCGACGCCCCGAAGCCGGAGGCGAGAGGCATCCGTAACCCGATGGGCGGCGGAGCCGCGAGCGCGTCCTCAAGGGGCCGGGCGTACGGGTACCCGTACAACGACCCCTGGACGAAGTTGGAGGCGAGCGCCAGCACCTCACTCCGGTGCTGGCCGAGCCGGTGCCCGTCCGAGTGGACCTCGAACCGGCACACGTCCCGGTTCGCCTTCTTCGCCCGCTCCGCGAGCCGGAACGACAGCTCGGGGTCGGTCCGCTCGTCGTTCGTGCCGTGCACGATCAGCACCTGCCGCCCCGCCAGCTGCTTCACCGGTTCGGGCGGCGCCGCCACGTCGTCCTCCGGCAGCCACGGGGCGAGCGCGAGCACGGACTGCACGGCGCTGTGACCGGCCGTGCGCAGCGCCGCGCGGCCGCCCATGTCGACCCCGGCGAGGCACACGGGCACGTCGCCGTAGCGGCGCACCACCTCGTCGGCCGCCCACTCGGCGTCCCGGGCGAGCTGCGCCTCGGCGCCGTTCCACCCGCTCACGCGGTAGTGCACGACGTGCGCCGCGAGCCCGTCGCCGCGCCCGGCGCGAGCGAGCCGCCGCCCCAGAGGCCGCACGGCCGACGCGGCCAGGAACGACGGCTTGCGGGCCGACGCCGCGTGGCCGCCCGGCAGGAGCAGCACCACCGCGGTCACCGTCGAGGGGCGCCGGCCGATCACCCGACCGAGCCCGGCCGTACGCTCCGGTCGCGATGTCTCTTGCTGAGCCATGGCAGAACAGTGTCAGAAGTCCGTGTGGATGCCACCCGTCCGCCTGGTCACTGTTACGTATCGACCAGTGAGATCTACGCGCGTAGGCGTTAGAGTGCGGAAATGACGAGCCAGATCAGGAAGATCACTGAAGGAAGCGGTCACACGGGCCGTGGCACCGCCCCGGGAGTCCCGGACTCCGAGCAGATCCGCCGCGCCCCCAAGGTCCTGCTCCACGACCACCTCGACGGCGGCCTGCGCCCCGGCACCATCGTCGACCTCGCCCGCGAGAGCGGCTACGAGGGCCTCCCCGAGACCGACCCCGACAAGCTCGGCGTCTGGTTCCGCGAGGCCGCCGACTCCGGCTCCCTCGAGCGGTACCTGGAGACGTTCGCGCACACCTGCGCCGTCATGCAGACCAAGGACGCCCTCAAGCGCGTCGCCGCCGAGTGCGCCGAGGACCTGGCCGAGGACGGCGTCGTCTACGCCGAGGTGCGCTACGCCCCCGAGCAGCACCTGGAGGCCGGGCTCACCCTCGAAGAGGTCGTCGAGGCCGTCAACGAGGGCTTCCGCGAGGGCGAGCGCCGCGCCCGGGCGAACGGCCACCGCATCCGCGTGGGCGCCCTGCTCACCGCCATGCGGCACGCGGCCCGCGCCCTGGAGATCGCCGAACTCGCCAACCGCTACCGCGACTCGGGCGTGGCCGGCTTCGACATCGCGGGCGCGGAGGCGGGCTTCCCTCCCACCCGCCACCTCGACGCCTTCGAATACCTGAAGCGCGAGAACAACCACTTCACCATCCACGCCGGTGAGGCCTTCGGCCTGCCCTCCATCTGGCAGGCCCTCCAGTGGTGCGGCGCCGACCGCCTCGGCCACGGCGTCCGCATCATCGACGACATCAAGGTCGCCGACGACGGCACCGTGCAGCTCGGCCGCCTCGCCTCGTACGTGCGCGACAAGCGCATCCCGCTGGAGCTGTGCCCCAGCTCGAACCTCCAGACCGGCGCCGCCAGCTCGTACGCCGAGCACCCGATCGGGCTGCTGCGCAGGCTGCACTTCCGGGCGACCGTCAACACCGACAACCGCCTGATGTCCGGCACCAGCATGAGCCGCGAGTTCGAGCACCTGGTCGGCACCTTCGGCTACACGCTCGACGACATGCAGTGGTTCACCGTCAATGCCATGAAGTCGGCGTTCATTCCTTTCGACGAACGCCTCGCGATGATCAATGACGTCATCAAGCCCGGCTATGCGGAGCTGAAGTCCGAATGGCTGTTCCGTCAGACCGCTTCCACCAGCGGATCCGTCGACAGCTAAGCGGATTTTGTACGTCAACGAAGCGGCCGGGATTACCCACTCCCGGCCGCTTTCGGCTGTTTGCGGCCCCAGCTTGAGGGTGTTTAACGTCGAGGACCGCTCAACGCCCCCGTAGCAAGGACGCATTGAACATGAAGCAGTCTGCCGTCAAGACCCTCGGTGTCGCCGCGCTCGGTGCCGCCTTCGCCGCCGTCGGCGCGGGCGCCGCGCACGCGGACGCGGCCGCCGTCCCCAACCCCTCCGCCGCCCTGGAGACCGTCACCTCGACGCTGCCGCTCGACCAGGCCGCGAGCACGCTGCCCGCCGGCGCGCCCGAGTCCCTCGCCGCCGGGCAGACCGCTCTCGCCACCGGCCTCGGCACCACCGAGACCGCCGTGGACCCCCTCCTCGCCAGCCTCTCCACGAAGACCCTGGAGAGCGCCGCGAGCGCCGCCACCGAGCCCGGTGACGACGAGGGCGAGGACGGCGGCAAGGCCGCCACGCCGCGCAAGGCCGCGCCGAAGTCCGACGGCTCCGACGACAAGGGCAAGTCCGGCGACGCCGTGGGCGGGCTCCTCGGCGGACTGCCCACCGGCGAGATGCAGACCCAGGGACTGCCGACGCAGGGCCTGGGCCTGCCGCTCTGACGGCCGCCGTACACGACTGACGGGGCGCACCTCCGGGGGTGCGCCCCGTCGTCGTGCGCGGGCGCGGGGGATCACCAGGCCGTCTTGGCCTTGCTGCCCTCCTTCGGCAGCAGGATCCACAGGGCGATGTACAGCAGGAACTGGGGGCCGGGCAGCAGACAGGACAGGACGAAGATCACGCGCATCGTCGTCGCCGACATTCCGAAGCGGCGGGCGAGGGCAGCGCACACTCCGCCGATCATGCGGCCGTCGGTGGGGCGGGCAAGGGCGGTCATGGTGGCTCCTTCAGGGACCGTGGTCGGGTCGTCGCTCGGGCCCCGGCTCTCCGTGGCCTCGATGACTCCACCGTAGGGGCGGCGGACCGGGCGCGGCATCGGGCTACGGAGCGATCCCGACCCTGGGAATCTTCGGGGTCGCCCCCTGAGGGGCCTCCTCGCGCGCCCGGCGCGCCCGGGGCCGCGCGGAGCGCCGGCGCAGCCGGGCCCGGGCCGCGGGCACCACGGCGAGGTGGGCGAGCGCCACGCCCACGGTGTTCAGCAGCAGCGAGTCCACGTCCACGACCTGCCCCGGCACACCGGTCTGCAACAGCTCGATGCCGAGCGAGAGCAGGGCGCCCACCGCGACCGTCCGGGCGAGCGAGGCCAGCGGCGACACGACGAGCCGGCCACCCACCAGCGGCAGCAGCACCCCCAGCGGCGCCAGCAGCAGCAGCGCGCCGCCGATCTGCCGCGCCGCCTGTTCGGGGCCGCGCTCCAGGTCCGCTCTGATACCGGCCAGCGGCTCCAGATTCGCCGCGCTCACCCAGGGCACGTCCAGTGGCCGCAGCGTGATCCACGCGACGACCAGGAGATGCGCGACGAGGAGGACCCCTCCCGCCGCGCGCAAGCGAATGGCGGCACAGCGCCCGCCCGAGCCTTGACGCACGCTCCCCAAGACGCGCCGGGCGGCGGGATCGGTTCCGCGCGAGTAATAACGGGCGGGCGCACGGCACATCGGGCCCGTACGAAGGCCGCTCAGGACTCCAGCGGACGCGACGGCGGCGGCACCGTGCCGGGCCGGTCACGGGCCTCCGGCGTGCATTCGTAGCGCCGCAGCTGCGTGCCCGCGGGGCCGCCCAGGATGACGGAGCCGCCGTCGGACGCGGCGCTGTCGGCGTACGTGCACACCAGCTGCGCGAGCGCGGCCGTCGGCAGCTCCTGGGGCTGCCTGCTGAGCCGCAGGGACTCGTTCGGGTCCGCGGGCCGCGGGCCGGTGACCGTGATGCCCCGGCGCAGCTCCGTCGCGTACCCGGCCTGCCGCTCGTCCTCGGAGGGCGGAGTGGACAGCTCGTTCAGGAGGGCCTGCGCGATGCGCGCGCGGTCCGTGCCCGTCCGGTCCGTCGGGATGCGCACCGTACGGTCGACGGCGACGAGCCGGCCCGCGCAGAGCAGGAAGATCTGCACGGGCACGCCGGTCGCCTCGTCCCGTGCCGAGATCCCGGAGGCCGCCGCGCCGCACGGCACCCGCGAGGGCGCGGCGCCGAAGTCGGTGGGCACCTCGGTGGAGCGGATGCCGCAGCCGGTGAGCACGGTGGCGAGCGCGGCGGTGGCGAGCGCGGCGCGCAGCCGTCGCCTGGTCATGTCTCTTCCTTGCCTTCCTCGCAGCGGTCCGCGGCCTGCCCGGCCCCGTCCTGCGCCGCCCGCTCCGGCTCCGGCTCCGCCGTCAGCGGCGAGGCGTCGCGCGGCAGGCGCAGCGTGAACACCGCGCCCCCCGCGGGCGAGTTCGCGGCCGTGATCTCGCCGCCGTGGATGTGCGCGTTCTCAAGGGCGATGGACAGGCCGAGGCCGCTGCCCTCCGAGCGCGGCCGGGACGCGCTGGCCTTGTAGAAGCGGTCGAAGACGTGCGGCAGCACGTCCTCGGGGATGCCCGGGCCGCCGTCCTTCACGGAGATGACCAGGCTGTCGCCGTCGAGGCGCACCGACACCTTCACCGGGGAGCCGCCGTGCTTGAGCGCGTTGCCGATGAGATTCGCCAGGATCACGTCCAGGCGGCGCGGGTCCAGGCGGGCCATGGTGCCGCGCTCGGCGTCCAGGTCCACGGCGTCCAGCCAGGCGCGGGCGTCGATGCACGCCGTGATCTGGTCGGCGATGTCGACGTCGTCGAGGACCAGCCGCGCGGTGCCCGCGTCGAAGCGGGTCACCTCCATCAGGTTCTCCACCAGGTCGTTCAGGCGCCGGGTCTCGCTGACCACGAGCCGGACCGCGGGCTCGATCATGGGATCGACGCTGCCCGTCTCGGCGTCCAGCTCCTCCTCCAGGACCTCCGTCACCGCCGTGATCGCGGTCAGCGGCGTACGCAGCTCGTGCGACATGTCCGCCACGAACCGCCGGCTCGCCTCGTCGCGGGCGCTCATGTCCGCGACCTTCTTCTCCAGGTTCTCCGCCGTGCGGTTGAACGTACGCGACAGATCCGCGAGTTCGTCCGTGCCCGAGACCCTGAGCCGCGTGTCCAGCTTGCCCTCGCCCAGGCGGCGCGCGGCGACGCCGAGGCGGTGCACCGGCTTCAGGACGGTCGTCGCGGCCGCCTGCGCGAGCAGCGCGGAGCCGACGAGCGCGAGCGCCGTGGCGATCGCGAGGGACCAGCCGAGCGAGCTGAGGTCCTTCGCCTCCGGTTCGAGGGACTTGAGCATGTAGCCGGTCGGCCCGCCCCCGACGATCTTCGTGCCGCCGACGAGGTACGGGGTGCCGTGCTCGACGGTCCGCTGCCAGTACAGGTGGTACGGGCTCTTGTTGCCGTCGGTGAGCCGCTGCTCCCTCTTGACGGCGTCGCGCAGGGCCTTCGGCACCTTGGCGAGCGTGAACGCGTCCAGGTCGGAGTAGCCGTAGACCATCTCGCCCCGGTCGTTCTTGCCGACCAGAAGCACGCTGTAGCGCTGGCTGCTCTTGGCCATCTGCCCGGCCGCGGCCTGGAGCGCGTCCTGCGTCGGGTTCGGCGGCAGCGCGCCCGCGCGGGTCTGCATCTGCTGCCGGAAGTCCTTCAGGGCGGCGTCCTGTGCCCGGGTCAGGACGGCCTCGCGGTTCAGCCAGTACGCGATGCCGGACGCGGACACCGCCGCCGTCAGGGCCACCAGGGCGAAGACGACGACGAGCCGCAGGCGCAGACTCGTGAAGCGCAGGCCGGACCAGATCGCCTTGCGGGCCGCGGGCAGACCGCGGAGCTTGTCGTGCGGTGGAGTCACTGAGGCGTGTCCAGCCGGTAGCCCACGCCCCGCACCGTACGGATCAGCGTCGGCGAGGACGGCACGTCCTCGACCTTGGCGCGCAG
This sequence comes from Streptomyces sp. NPDC045778, assembly GCF_056431945.1. Lineage (NCBI taxonomy): Bacteria > Bacillati > Actinomycetota > Actinomycetes > Kitasatosporales > Streptomycetaceae > Streptomyces > Streptomyces sp. NPDC045778. Next base: position 2,598 of record NZ_JBWKJZ010000031.1, on the reverse strand, counting down.
CCGCTGCACGCAGGCGTCCACGAGCCGGGAGTCGCCCAGGTAGTCGTGCTCCCACACCAGGCGCAGGAGCTGCTGGCGGGAGAGGGCCTGGCCGGGGCGGCGGCTCAGCTCCAGGAGCAGGCGCAGCTCGGTGGGCGTCAGCTGGAGGTCCTCGCCGTTCTTCGTCACCGTCATCGCCGCGCGGTCGATCACGAGGGAACCGAACGTCGCCGCGTCGTTCGCCTCGCGCTCGCCGCGGCGGAGCACCGCCCGGATCCGGGCGTCGAGCACGCGCCCCTGCACGGGCTTGACCACGTAGTCATCGGCGCCCGACTCAAGACCCACGACCACGTCGATGTCGTCGCTGCGCGCGGTAAGCAGGATGATCGGCAGCTGGTCGGTGCGCCGGATGCGACGGCACACCTCGAAGCCGTCGATGCCGGGCAGCATCACGTCCAGCACGATCAGGTCCGGCCGCTGCTCGCTCAGGAGCTTCAGGCCGTCCTCGCCGGTGGCAGCAGTGGCCACCCGGTGGCCCTGGCGCGTCAGTGAGAGCTCCAGGGCCGTCCGGATGGCGTCGTCGTCCTCGATCAGCAACAGGGAAGGCACGAACGTCATTCTGTCCCATGGCGCGGGCCCAGTTCGACTGTTGGCGGGCGTCTCACACCGCACCCACACGAGCGAACGCCGCAGCTGATCTTGAACAGGGCCAGGTGGACCCCTGTGACAGGCCTGTGACAGTCGGGGGACACCGCCATGAAGTCGCTCCGGCAGAGTTTTGGCACACGGAAATCCCAGACTCCACGACGGGGGGCGCGAGATGAACACGCTGCACAGCACCAGCTCGAGCGCAGTTGTCACGCGTCTGCACGACCTGGGGCGGAGTTCTGAGAAGCACGAGAAGTCCGGTGCCGTGAGCGGGCGGGGGTGCGCTCGCGGCACCGGGCGTCAGCACACCGGAGCTGCGAAGCCGGGCCGCCAGGCCTACATGACGGTGGTTGACGCGCTCAAGGGCGCCGCCGACGGCGGAGCCCACGGGGGAGCCGCGTACAGGGAGGAATCGGGGGAGCAGGCGTCCCGGTCGGAAGTCGAATTCACCGCTTACGTCCAGGAGCGCCGCGCCTCCCTGTACGCCACCGCCTACCACCTGACCGGTGACCGCTTCGAGGCCGAGGACCTGTTGCAGAGCGCCTTGTTCTCGACGTACCGCGCCTGGGACAGGATCAGCGACAAGGCCGCCGTCGGCGGTTATCTGCGGCGCACCATGACGAACCTGCACATCAGTGCCTGGCGCCGCCGCAAGCTCAACGAGTACCCGACCGAGGAACTGCCGGAGACCGTCGGCGACACGGACGCGATGCGCGGCACCGAGCTGCGCGCCGTCCTGTGGCAGGCGCTCGCCCGGCTCCCCGAGCTTCAGCGCACCATGCTGGTCCTGCGCTACTACGAGGGCCGCACGGACCCGGAGATCGCGGACATCCTCGACATCAGTGTCGGCACGGTGAAGTCCAGCATCTGGCGCTCCCTGCGCCGGCTGCGCGAGGACGAGGTCCTCAGCTTCGGCCGTGACCAGGAGGAGTCCTTCGGCGAGTTGGTCGCCTGAAGGATTGCAGGGGGGAATCGGGGGAGAGCACGGGGGGCCGCCGCTCCTAGGGGGGAAGCGGCGGAGCGGGGATCACGGGGGATCCACGGGGGAAACACTGCGGGACCGGAAGGCCGGGGGGTCTTTCCGGTCCCGCGCTTTTTGCGCCTGAGCCGACGCCGCTCTCGCGGACCAAATTGCTCGCCGCGGGGGTTGCTCAATTGATGGTCGCGGTCTTCTTCGCCTTGACATGCCGCCCAGCGGCGGCGGCGGCCACGCGGCCCAGCGCCTCCTCCTTGCCGCAGGCGTGGGCGCCGAGCGCGGTCTGGCGGGCCACGATGGCACGTTCGGCGCGCATCAGGCGCCAGCCGCGGCGCAGCAGGAACGGCACGGACTTGCGGCCCTCGCGCAGATCGCGGAGGAGCCGGCGCCGGAACGTCGTCGACGGCCGGCCGCGCAGACAGATCGCGTCCGCGAGGACGCCGAGGTCCCGGCAGCGGTCCACGATGTCCGCGGCGAAGATGCCCTCGGCGATGAACAGCGGCGTGCGCTCGATGTCGAGCGCCTCCTCGCCGACGCGCGCGCTCGTCGCGATGTCGTACACCGGCACGCGGGTACGGCCCGTGCGGCACAGCTCCTCGATCGCGGCGACCGCGACGTCCGCGTCCCAGGACCGGGGCGAGTCCCAATCGATGTCCGTGCTGCCCTCGACGAGCGGCAGCGAGGGGTCGGTGCCCTCCTTGTAGAAGTCGTCGAGGCACAGGACGGGCAGGCCGCTGCGGGTGGCGAACGACGACTTACCGGAGCCTGACGGGCCGGTGAGCAGGACGACGCGCGTAGGTATCGGAGGATGGGAACCCAATTCTATGAACCTTCTCACCTGCGGTTTTGCCGACCAGTCGGACATTTGCGTCGTACTTGACCCTGCTGGATGCCGCTCGGTCCTGGTGGGGTTTGTGGGGGGGGGGGGGGGGGGGGGGGGAAAACAAAAAAAAAAAAAAAAAAAAAAAAAAAAAGGGGGGGGGGGGGCTGGTCCC